>VBHE01000375.1:0-610 GCA_005889515.1 Chloroflexota bacterium
GGCAACTCGAAGGTGGCGCCGAAGATCACGATCAGCAGGGTGAAGAAGGTCAGGTAGGAGTTGAGGTCGGGGAGGAAGGTGGCGTTGCCGCCGAGGAACCCGGCGAGGAAGTTGAGCCCGATCGGCATCACGAAGTAGGCGAAGGCGCCGCCCGCGGCGAAGAGGGTCACCGCCGAGACGATGAAGGGCCAGGCGAACTTCCGCTCGGCGGGCTTCAGCCCCGGGGAGACGAAGGTCCACACCTGCCAGAGGATGATCGGCAGCGCCATCGCGAACCCGGCGATCGCCGAGACCTTGAGCGGGATGGTCAGCGGATCGGTGATGCCGGTGACGATCGGGCTGTTGTTGGGCAGCAGGCGCTGGTGCTGGCCACCGAGCACGTGCTTGATCGGCCGCTCGAGGAAGTCGAACAGCCAGTTGCGGAAGAAGAAACAGCCGATCGTGGCCACAACCCACGCGCCCACGGAGATCGTCAGCACCTTCCGGAGCTCCTCGAGGTGCTGGATGATGGTCATCCGCCGGTCGTCGTTCACGACACCCTGCACTGCCCGTCTTCACCCTGCTGGAGGTGCGCGGCGCCGCCGCGCGACCGATTGAAGCACCGCGGCCG
>VBHE01000375.1:648-4974 GCA_005889515.1 Chloroflexota bacterium
GACCTGGGCCTTGGGCTCCTCGCTCACCTCGGGCTTCGAGGTGGTCGTCGTGGCGGGCGGGGTCGGCGGCGTGTCGGTGGGCGACGCGTTCACCACCGAGTCCCGCACCTCGGTGGACGCCTTCTTGAACTCCCGGATGGCCCGGCCCATGCCCGCGCCGACATCGGGGAGCTTTCCCGGTCCCCAGATGATGAGGACCACGATCAGGAGCAGCAGGATCAGCCAGATGTGGCCGGGACTGACGAAGGGCATTGGAGGGCCTCCGCGCCTCGCGCCGCACGGCGTCGCGAGTCGAGTGTCGGGAACTGTCGAAGTCTACCACCGGGGTTTCCGCCACCCCTGAGAGGTGATCGAGAAGCCGTTCGCAGTCACTACGTGGTTCATCGGCCCCTGGATCCGTCGCCGGCGAGCGCGGTGGCGAAGACCTCGACGGTGCGATCGACCTCGGCGTCGCCGTGGGCGATGCTGAGGAATCCCGCCTCGTACTGCGACGGCGGCCAGAAGACTCCGCCCGCGAGCCAGGCGGCGTGGACGGTGCGGAAGAGCGCCGGGTCGGCGGCCCGGGCACCGGCGTAGTCGCCGACCTCGACGACGCCGAGAAAGGGGGTGAGCATGCTCCCCACCCGGTTGACGGCGCAGGGGAGGCCGCGCTCCTCGGCGGCGGCGGCGAGACCGGCGGCGAGCCTGCCGCCGAGGGCCTCGAGCCGTGCGTACGCGGCGCCGTCGCGGAGCTCGTCGAGAGTGGCACACCCGGCCGCCATCGCCAGCGGGTTCCCGCTCAGGGTCCCCGCCTGGTAGACGGGACCCGACGGGGCGACCCGCTCCATCAGGGCCACGGGGCCCCCGTAGGCGCCGACCAGGAGGCCGCCGCCGATCACCTTGCCGAGGCAGGTGAGGTCGGGGGTCACCCCGTACAGCTCCTGGGCGCCGCCGTAGGCGACCCGGAACCCGGTCATCACCTCGTCGAAGACGAGCAGGGCCCCGTGTCTGGCGGTGAGCTCGCGGAGGGCCTCGAGGTAGCCGGGACGCGGAGGCACGCAGCCCATGTTTCCCGCGACCGGCTCGACGATCACCGCGGCGACGCGGTCCCCCTCGGCGGCGAGCAGCTCCTCGACCGCGGCGGCGTCGTTGTAGGGCACGACCAGGGTGTCGCGCACGGCCGCCTCGGGCACCCCCGGCGAGCCCGGGATCCCGAGGGTCGCCACCCCCGAGCCCGCCTCGACGAGGAGCAGGTCGGCGTGGCCGTGGTAGCCCCCGGCGCACTTCACCACCCGGTCGCGGCCGGTCGCCGCCCGGGCGAGGCGGAGCGCCGACATCGTCGCCTCCGTCCCCGAGTTGACGAAGCGGACCATCTCGATCGACCGCACCGCAGCCACCACCCGCTCGGCGAGCTCGACCTCCAGGATGGTGGGCCCACCGTAGGCGGTGCCGAGCGGCAGCCGGGCGGCGAGCGCGGAGCGCACCGCAGGATGGCCATGGCCGAGGATGAGCGGGCCGTAGGCGAGGACGTGGTCGATGTACTCGCGGCCGTCCGCGTCGATCAGCCGGCAGCCGTGGCCCGCGGTGAACACCGGGGGCTCGCCGCCGACCGCGGCGAAGGCGCGCACCGGGCTGCTCACCCCGCCCGGCATCAGCACCCGCGCGCGGCGCATCACCTCCGCCGAGCGCGGTCCGGTCACGTCTGCTCGGCGACGCTGATCGACATCACATCACCCTTCTGGACCTTCTGGGCGACGTCGAGTCCGCTCTCCACCTTGCCGAAGAGGTTGTACTGCGGCTGCAGCGGCTGGCACTGGCTGCCGGTGCAGATGAAGAACTGCGAGCCGTTGGTGATGGGACCCGAGTTCGCCATCGCCACCGCGCCGTCGACGTAGACGTTGTGCACCGGCTCGTCGGGGAAGGTGTAGCCGGGGCCGCCGGTGCCGTCGCCCTTGGGATCGCCGCCCTGGATGACGAAGTTGGCCTCGACCCGGTGGAAGGTGAGGCCGTCGTAGAAGTGGTTGCGGGCGAGGACGACGAAGTTGTTCACCGTGTTCGGCGCCAGCTGCGGCTGCAGGCAGAGGACGATCTTCCCGCGCGAGGTGGTGATCGTCGCCTCGTAGAGCTTGGTCGCGTCGATCTCCGCCGGTGGCGGCGCCGTGTACTTGTGCAGGTCGGCGGGCGGGTTGAGCGGCGCCAGCGGCGGCCCGAACTTCACCTTGGACGGCGTCGGCGTCGGCGTCGCGCTCGCCTGGGCGGTCGGCGACGGCTGGGGGGTGGCGACCCCGGCGCTCGAGCCCTTCCCCGCGACGCGGTTGAAGACCACCCCGACGGCGAAGAGCCCGGCGACGAGCACGATGAGGACGCCGACGGCGAGCGCCGTCGTCCTCGACCGCGGCGCCGGGTCCGCGTCGCTCATCCTCGATCCTCCGCGAGCCACCGCGCCACCTGGCGCGCGTGATAGGTGATGACCATGTCGGCGCCGGCCCGGCGGATGGCGGTGAGCGCCTCGAGCACCGCGGCGCGCTCCTCGAAGGCGCCCGCGGCGGCGGCGGCGCGGAGCATCGCGTACTCGCCGCTCACGCAGTACGCGGCGAGGGGCAGGTCGGTCGCGTCGCGCACCCGGGCGACGACGTCGAGGCAGGTGAGCGCGGGCTTGACCATGACCATGTCCGCGCCCTCCTCGATGTCGAGCAGGGTCTCGCGCACCGCCTCGCGCTGGTTGGCGACGTCCATCTGGTAGCCGCGACGGTCGCCGTGCTTCGGAGCGCAGTCGGCGGCGTCACGGAAGGGTCCGTACATCACCGAGGCGTACTTCGCGCTGTAGGCGAGGATCGCGGTCTCCGCGAAGCCGCCGTCGTCGAGCGCCTGGCGGATGGCGGCGACCTGGCCGTCCATCATCCCGCTCGGGGCGATGACGTCCGCGCCGGCGGCCGCCTGGCTGACCGCGATCCGTGCGTAGAGGTCGAGGGTGGCGTCGTTGTCGACCCGGCCGTCGGCGAGCAGGACCCCGCAGTGCCCGTGATCGGTGTACTCGTCGAGGCAGCAGTCGGCGATGAGCACGCACTCGTCGCGGAACTCGGAGCGCAGCCGGCGCAGCGCGGTCTGGACGACGCCGCGGTCGTTCCACGCCTCCGACCCCTCGGCGTCCTTGAGCGCGGGGATGCCGAAGAGCACGACCCCGGCGACGCCGCCCCGAAGAGCGTCCTCGACGGCGCGCACCAGGCTGTCCTGGGTCTCCTGGTGCTGCCCGGGCATGGTCGGGATCTCGCGGGGGGCGTCGAGGTCCTCGCGGACGAAGGCCGGGTGGATGAGGTCGTCGGGCCGGAGCCGGGTCTCGCGGACGAGGCGGCGGAGCGCCGCGGTCCGCCGCATCCGGCGGGGGCGGTCGGTGGGGAAGGGCATGGCGCGCGTCAGGGTAGCGGGGCGGGGGTTCCCAGCGTCGTGGGGGCGGGGGAGGTTTCTCCCCGTAAAAAGTGGGCGGAGAGCGCCGCCGCCAGCCCCGCGGTGGTGTACTCGGTCGCCACCACCGCGACCGGGTAGCCGGCCTCCCGGGCGCTCCGGGCGGTGACCGGGCCGATGCAGGCGGCGATCGCCCCGGGCGGGAACGGCGCCCCGGCGAGCGCCTCGGCGAAGTGGGCGACGGTGCTGCTGCTCGTGAAGGTGACCGCGTCGACGCCGCGCCCGAGCTCGGCCCGGAGGCGGTCGGCGGCTCCCTCGGGGAGGACGGTGCGATAGATCGGCAGCACCTCGACCTCGGCGCCCGCCTCGCGCAGCCGGGCCGGGAGGACGTCGCGCGCCGCCGCCGCCCGCGGCAGCCACACCCGGGCCCCGGCGACGCCGCCGGCGATCATCGCCTCGGCGACCGCCTCGGCGATGTACTCGGCGGGAACGAGGTCGGCGGCGAGCCCGCACTCCATCAGCGCGGCGGCGGTCTCCGGTCCGATCGCGACCAGCCGCACCCCGGCGAACGCGCGGGCGTCGAGCCCGACCGCGCGGATGGCGTCCCAGACCAGCCGCACCGCGTTGGCGCTGGTGAACACCGCGTGGCGCGCTGCGGCCGGCGGGGAGGCGGCCTCGGCGCCGAGGCGGCGGGCGGCGTCCTCGAGGGCGCGCCTCTCCCCCACCGGCTCGACGGCGATCACCGGCAGCTCGACGGCGTCGGCGCCGAGGCGGCGCAGCCGCTCGACGAAGCCGCTCGCCTGGGCGCGGGCGCGGGTGACGAGGATGCGGCGCCCCGCGAGCGGCCGCCGCCCGATGCTCTGCAGCCGGCCGCCGAGCGCCGCCACCCGGCCGATGACGGTGACCATCGGGGCCCCCATCTCGGCGGCGGCGACGGCCTCGGCG
>VBHE01000376.1:0-548 GCA_005889515.1 Chloroflexota bacterium
TGCCGCCGCTGGCCTTCTGGCCGGGCAGCAGGTCGAGACAGACCGCGCAGGCGTACGAGTGGGCGGTGGAGGTGGCGCCGGCGGCGGTGGCCTCCTCCCAGTGGAAGACGGCGAGGTTGAGGAGCGGGCTCGCCGGGATGGCGAGGAACTCACCGCTCTTCTTGCTGTCGCCGGAGCCCTCGCCGAGGGCCACGTCGCTGCCGAGCAGGCGCAGCGCGGTCGACTTGGCGCGGGCCTTGTGGTCGCCGGCGCCGGCGCTGGTGCAGCTGATGCAGGTGTTGATGATGGCGGCATTGATGACATCAGCGGTCGCGAAGCTCGGCGGCGCCGGGGTGAACCCGCTGGTCGTGTCCGCGGGCGTGCTGTGCCGCGTCGACTTGGGAGTGCTCTCATGCCTCTGGGGCGTCGACGGCCCGTAGCCGGAGTCCCGCGCGTCGGTCCCCGGCGAGTTCTGCGCCTGGGAGGGGACGGGCGCGTAGCCGCTCGGTGCCGGCGCCTGCTGCTGCGCCTGACTGCCGTCGACGCCGGGTGCGCCGGGAGCTCCCAGA
>VBHE01000376.1:602-2933 GCA_005889515.1 Chloroflexota bacterium
GGTGGGTCCGATGGTTAAATCCGGGACGCGAGGGCGCCCTTACAAGAAAGACAAGAAGCCGGTGCCCGGTGTATCGCGGAGTCCGCGCGTGCCGGAATCGGGCGGCTGGGCTACCCTACGGAAGTTCAGACCCCCCGGCCCCCGGTGAGACGGCATGCCCGAGCCCTACGTCGACGGCGAACGCCCCATCTGCGTCGCACGCCAGCACCCCGCGATCTTCATCCCCTACGCGCTGGTCTGCGTCGCGGCTCTCGGGGTGGGGCTGGGGGTGCTCCAGACGATCGACGCCGCGCTCTTCCTCCTCTTCGCGGTGCTCGTCCGGCTGGCCTTTCACTGGCTGAGCTACCAGAGGGACCCGAGCGCGCCGTGGCACCACTTCGGCCGCCATGCGGTGTTCTGGGTGCTCGTCCTCGGCGCCGGCGAGGGCCTGGTGCGCCTCCTCCACCTCCCCACCTGGGTGGTGATGGTGCTGATCGTCGCGGTGCTCCTCGCCTTCCGCCTCCTGGAGTGGCACTACCAGACCTACACGCTGACCAATCAGAGGGTGATCACGAGCTACGGCGTGCTGAACCGGGTCTCGGAGTCGCTGGGCCTCGAGAAGGTGCAGCACACCACCCTCAGCCGCGGGGTCACCGCCCGATTCTTCGGCTACGGCGACATCATCATCCGGTCGGCGGGCAAGGGCGAGGAGGTGATGAAGCACATCGCCGACGCCGACAGCTTCAGCCTCGCCCTGGTCACCGCGATCTCGGGGGACCGGGACAGGCAGGGTATCGTCGAGCGCTTCGTCGGCCCCTCCTACGAGCCCGGCTCCGGCTTTTCGCCGCCGCTCGGCTGGGGGGGCACCGAGCCGGCGCGGGCGGGGCCGCGCGGAGGCTGACTCCGGGCCCCCGAACCCCTGTTCGCCATGGCAGACTCCACCCATGCGGGTGGCGAGGGGTCAGCGGCGCCTGGTCGGGGTGATCTCCCCCTGTCCCCACTGCGGCTCGCAGCACACCCACCTCGAGCTCCCCCTCGCCGACGACCGGGTCATCTCCGCGGACCGGCACCGCTGCGACGACTGCGGCGGCCACTGGTGGCAGCTCCACGACCTGGGTCCGCACCGCTACGTGAGCTGAGGGGGTCGCCGCCGGCGGCCGACTCGTGGGATGCTGTCGGGCCCGGGCGAATCCCGCGCCACCTCGACGCTCCCCACATCGCAACCATGTCCGGCCCTCTCCGCCGTCCCCCCTCCGGCCCGCTCCCGCCCCGCCGACGCCTCGGCGCGGGGGTGCATCCCGCGGTGCTCACCCGCCGGGTGGCCGCCGGTGCCCGGCGGCGCTCCCGCCTCCACCTCGCCGCGCTGGTCGCCGCCGCGCTCGGGGTCGCCGGGGTGCTGCTCTGGGGCGGTGGCCAGGCGGTGCTGGCGCTGATGGACGATCAGCTCGGCGCCGTCCCCGACTCGCGCCGGCTCCCCGCCGACACCGTCGTGCTCGACCGCCACGGCGGGCTCATCGCCGTGCTCCACCCGCCGGGCGAGCGCCGCATCCCCGTCGCCCTGGCGCAGATCGCCCCGGAGCTCCGCCGTGGCACGGTCGCGGTCGAGGACCGCAACTTCTGGAACGAGGGCGCCGTCGACGCCACCCGGCTGGCCGCCGCCGCCTGGACCGACCTGGTGCGGGGCGGTGCGGTGCAGGGAGCGAGCACCATCACCGAGCAGCTCGCCAAGGTGCTCTACGTCGGGACCTCGCCGCGGACGGTCGAGCGCAAGCTCCGGGAGATCTTCATCGCCCGCCACCTCGCCCGCACCCTGAGCCGCGCGCAGGTCCTCGAGGAGTACCTCAACGACATCAACTACGGCCACGGCGCCTACGGGGCCGAGGCGGCGGCACGGACCTACTTCGGGATCCCCGCAGCCCGGCTCGACCTCGCCCGGGCGTCGCTGCTCGCCGGGCTGCCGAACAGCCCGGCGCTCCTCGACCCGTACCTGCACCCGGGGGCGGCGCGGGCCCGGCAACGGGCGGTCCTCGCCGCGATGGTCGACACCGGCGCCGCCTCCCCGGACGCGGCGGCCGCGGCGCTCGCCGAGCAGCCTGCGCTCGTCGCCGGGGCGATGGCCGACGTCGACCTCTTCCCCACGGTGACCGCCCGGGCGGTGCGCGAGGTGCGCGACCGCCTCGGCGTCGACGCCGTCGGCGGCGGACTGCGGATCACCACCACCGTGGATTCGGGGCTGCAGCGCTTCTCCCAGGACGCGGTCACCGCCCAGGTGGACTCGATGGCCGCCGAGCACGCCGGCGACGGCGCCCTCGTCGCCGTCGACCCGCGCAGCGGCGAGGTGCTCGCCGACGT
>VBHE01000335.1 GCA_005889515.1 Chloroflexota bacterium
CGGCAGGCCGGCGGCGTCGGCGGAGGTCCACCCTGCGGGCCGCAGAGCGTCGGAGCGCAGGTCGTAGACGGCGCCCGACCCGGCGGTCGACGCGCCCGGGCTGTAGCGCGCGTCGTAGAGCTCGTAGAGGGTGCAGGTGTCGTTCTCGAGCATCAGCGCGTGGCGGTCACCGGTGCTGGCCGCGCCCCCCTCGATCGGGGTGTCGGCGCCGAACGGGTAGGGCCCGCGGTCGCTCTCGCTCGCGTACTGGAAGGCGACCGAGACCTTCGGGTGGGTGCCGTCGACGAGTCCTCCCTGATGGCCGATCCCAACGGTGGACGGGTGCGCGCCGCCGCGGCGACCGCGGCGCCCACGCGGCCGCCGGCGCCGAGGGTGACCCCCCCCGCGACGCCGCCGCCCTCACCGTCCCCGGCAGCGGCGCCGCCGGTCCCACTCGCGCCGCCCCGCCTGCCGTCTCCGCCACCGGCGCCGCGACCGACGGCCTCGCCCGCCCCGGTCGCCACCTCGGTGCGCCCCTCGGCGGCGCCCTCGTCGCCGGTTCCCCTCGCCCTGATCGCCGCTGTGGCCGGGCTCTGCGCCGTCGCCGGCGGCGTCCCGCTGCGTCGCCGGCGGCAGCGTCGGAAGGCCCCTCGCAACGTTCCAAACTGACCGAGCGCTCCGGGTTCGCCTAGGATCCGGGCGCTGAGGCGGCGACCGATCGGGGACGATGCCGGTGCCGCCCGACGAGCCGGCCCCCGGGGCGCCGTTGTGGCTGCTGTTCCGGCCGTGCGAGCCGTGGCTGTGGTGGGCCGTGCCCGCGTGGGTGGTCTGGGTCACGGCCCCGCCCGCGAGCAGGGCGGCGGTGGCGGCGGCGGCGAACGTCGCGATGCGCATGTGAATCTCTCCCCTCCCGGGCGGACGGCAACGGTCCGCACCCAACCTTCCTACGTTTCGCACCTCTGCAACCTTGCGCGGTGCCCTCCCCTTCCCGAGCCCGACCCGATACCCTGCGCCCGGCGATGGTCCCCGAGCTCGTCCCCGTCCGACCCGGACCGACCGCGACCGCGTGGCTGACCGTCCGCATCCGCGACCTCCAGGCGGACGACCCGCTCCACCCGGTGACGGTGGTGGTGCCCGGTCACCATGCCGGCCTCCACCTCCGCCGCGGGCTCGCCGCCGGCGGCTATGCCAACGTCCGCTTCACCGTCCTCGCCCGGCTCGCCGAATCGCTCGGCGCCGGCCGGCTCGCGGCGCGGGGAAGGTCTCCGCTCACCGCCGTCACCCGGGCGGCGCTGGTGCGCACCGCGATCGCCGCCGTCCCGGGGCCGCTCGCGGCGGCCGCCGTTCACGCCGGCCTGGTCGACCTCGTCGCCGGGCTGGCCACCGAGCTGCGCCGCCGGGCCGATCGGGCCGGCGACCTCGACCGGGTCCGCGCCGGGGGCACGCTGACCGCTCGGTCGGCGCTCGAGGCGGTGGCCGGCTACGAGCACCGCCGTGAGGCGGCGTGTCTGTACGACGAGGTCGACCTGCTCACCGCCGCCGCCGGGGCGCTCCGCGCCGGCGAGGGCTCGGTCGCGCTCGCCGAGACCGGCGACGTGATCGTGCTCCTCCCCACCCGGATCGACCCGCCCGAGGCGGAGCTGCTCCGGGCTCTCGCCGCACGCACCTCGGTCGTGGTCGCCCTCCCCCATCTCGAGGACGGTGGCGGCCTCGACCTCGGCGCCGCCCTGCTCGGCGCCGCCGGCGCGGCGCCGGTTCCCGTCGGCGCCCCGCCCGCCGCCGTGACCGCGCTCGTCGCCCCCGACCCGGTCGAGGAGGTGCGCGGCGCGGTCCGCGAGCTGCTCGCCGCCGCCGAGGCCGAGCCACCGGTGCCACTCCATCGCGCCGCGCGCGACACCCTCGACGAGGCCGGGGTTCCCCACGTCGCCCTCGACGGCCGCCGGCTCGAGGACTCGGTGGCCGCCCGGGGTCTGCTCGGGCTGATCCGGCTCCGCGACCAGGACTTCACCCGCGCCGCGGTGCTCGGCTGGCTCTCCGGACTCCCCCACCGCGGTGGCGTGCTCCGCAGCCAGGCGCGCTGGGACCAGCTCTCCCGGGACGCGGGAGTGGTCCGCGGCGCGACGCAGTGGCGGGAGCGGCTCGCCGCCCTCGCGGAGCGGCGCGAGCGGTCGCTCCAGCGGCTCGAGCAGGACCCCGAGGACGCCGCCGTCGAGGCGCACCGCGCCGCGCTGCAGCGCGACATCGAGGATGCCCGGCGCATCGTCGAGCACGTCACCGCGATCGATTCGGCGAGCCGGCCACCCCGGGAGGCGACGTGGGAGGCCCACGTCGTCTGGGCGGCGCGGCTCCGCGACGAGTTCCTCACCCCCGACGACGCGTGGTCCGTCGAGGACCGCGAGGCGTCTCAGGCGGTGGGTGAGGCGCTGCACGCGCTCGGCGAGGCCAGCGCGATGGAGCCCGCCGTCTCGGTGCGCGTCTTCCTCCGCGCCCTCGAGGACGCACTCCGCGGCCGCCGCCGCCCGGAGGGGCGCATCGGCCGCGGGGTCGTCATCGGTCCCCACCGGCTGCTCTGGGGCTTCGACCTCGCCCGCGTCCACGTTCTCGGCGCCCTGGAGGCGGGCTTTCCCCCAGCGGCCGCGGTCGATCCGCTCCTCGCCGGCGATCCGCTCGGCCGCGGTGCGGCCCGCGAACGGCAGGAGCGGGCCGACTGGCTGGCGGCGCTCGCCGCCGCCGACGGCGGCGAGGCGGTGGTGAGCGCCCCGGTGGTCGACGTCGAGGGACGCGCCGTCTACCCGTCGCCGTGGATGCTCGACACCCTCGCGGACGGCGACCTGCGGCCGCGTGCCTCCGCGGTGCGCGCGGGGAGCGCGAGCCATCCCCGGCTGCGCCGGCTCGGGGGCGCCGCCGAGACGCCGCTGTCGATCGCCGAGCGGCGCGAGGTCGAGGCCGCGACGGCGTGGGCGGCCGGCCGCGACCTCTTCCGCACCGCCCTGGGCCGGCGCGACGACCTCCCCCTCGGCCGGGTCCTGGAGTCGGCGCGCGCACGCCGCTCCGATGTCCTCACCGAGTTCGACGGCCACCTCGCCGAGGTCGCGCACCTCCCGCTCATCGCCCGCGGGCTCAGCGGCCCCGCGCAGTCGGCGACCGGCATCGAGACCTGGGCGACGTGCCCCTTCCACCACCTCATGGGACGCGTGCTCGCGGTGAGCCCGACCGAGGACGTCGACGACGACCGCTGGTGGCAGATCGACGCCGCCGAGCGCGGCACCCTGGTGCACGACATCCTCGAGAAGTTCTTCCATCACGTGGCCGAAACCGGGCACCCCGCGCCGGGATCCCCCTACCTCGACGCCGACGTGCGCCGCATCGAGGAGATCGCCGCCGGCGCGTTCCGCGACGCCGAGGCGCGGGGGATCGCCGGCCATCCGCTGGTGTGGGCGAACGAGCGCGCCGCCATCCTCGCCGACCTCCGTACCCTCCTCCACGAGGACGCCGAGCAGCGTGGCGACGGGGGGTGGCGCCCCGCGCACCTCGAGCAGGGATTCGGCTTCGACGCCGAGCCCCACTCCTGGCCCGCAGTGACGGTGCCGCTCGGCGACGGGCGCGTCGCCGTGCTCCGTGGCCGCATCGACCGGGTCGACGTCGACGAGCGCGGACGGGCGCGGATCATCGACTACAAGACGGGCCGCAACGCCAAGGTCGAGATCGGCGCCGCCAACCTCCTCGAGCACGGCCGCCGCCTCCAGCTTCCGATCTACGGACGCGCCGTCCGCGACCGGGCGCGTGGGGCCGGGCTGCCGGCGACGGCGACGACCTCGCTGTACTGGTACGCCACCGTCAAGGGACAGTTCGCACAGACGGCACTCGTCGTGGACGACGCCGTCGAGGAGGCGCTGACCGACGTTCTGGGGCGCATCGACGCCGGGGTGCGGGCGGGCTGCTTCCCGCAGGTGCCGGGAGAGTTCGAGGAGTGGTGGGGTCGCTGTGAGAACTGCGGCTTCTGCGACTACGACACCCTCTGCCCGGCGAGCC
>VBHE01000019.1 GCA_005889515.1 Chloroflexota bacterium
CGATGCGACGCCCACCACATCGATCACTGGATCGACGGCGGACCGACAGAGGCCTGGAACATCCTCTCGCAGTGCGAGCACCACCACAACCGCCACCACGAGGGCGAGTTCGACATCCGCCGGACCCGCGACGGCGACCTGCGGTTCCTGAGACGCGACGGGACGCTCATCGGCACCGCCACCGGAGGCCACTGGAAGCGGGCCAGGACCAGGGCGGGTCCGTGATCATCACACGGCTGGGTCCGGGTGCAGCAGACACCCGCAGATCACGCGACGCGAACCAGCTCCACCACCGCGCGCCCCACACAGAACGGCCGTGCACGCCCCACAAAAAGACCGCTACACCGGATCCAGCAGGTAGCTCAACAGATGCAGGTCGTCTCCGAAATGCAGGTCCCGGTCGGGAGTGCGGACGAACCCCATCCTCTCGTACAGCGCGCGCGCCCGCGCGAAGACGACATGGGTGTGCAGCGACAGGCACCGCAGCCCATGCCCCCGCGACACTTCGATGCACCCCTCCACGAGTGCCCGCCCCGCCCCCGCCCCCTGCGCCGAGGGGTCGACGGCGAGCATCCGCATCCCCGCCATCCCCGGCTCGAGGTGCTCGGCGAGCGGGGACGTGGTTTCGAGCACCAGCGTCACCCCGCCCACGACCCGGCGGTCACGACGCGCGGCGAGCAGCACCGCTCCCGGATCGGCGGCGCGACCGGCGACGTCGGCGAGTTCGGCCGCGTAGCCGTCGGGCATCGGGCCGACGGCGCGATAGGCGGCCACGGTCAGCTCGGAGAGGCGCGCGTACTCCGCCGGCAGCGCCTCCGAGACCTCGGTCACCCTCCGTGGGCGCAGGTCAGCGCGCGGTAGGCGTGCTTGCCGAGGTCGGGTGCCGGCCGGGCCCTCACCTCGACGTGGGAGTCGCCCGCCGGGGCGGGGCAGCCCGCGGGGAGGAGGACGAAGACGCTCCGCGCCCCGTCCTGGATGTAGCCCTGGGTGCAGCCGGAGCAGGTCACCGGCGCGAAGCTCCCGGCGAGGACGGCGGTGCCGTCGGCGGCGGTCGAGCGCACCGGGTCGCCGAGCAGGCCGCGGATGCCGACCACGGCGGCGACCGCGACTCCGAGGATCGCGGCCACGACCACGGCGAGGGCCCAGGCGGGGCGCCGCGCCGGCGCCTCCGCGGCCGCGGGGTGCCCGAGATCGACGCTGCTCACGGCACGTACCCTAGCGCCCTATGAGCGATCCTCGCACCGCCGTCGTCCTGGTCACCGACTACGGCGCCGACGACAGCTACGCCGGCTCGCTCGTGGGGGCGCTCTGGACGGCCGACCCGGACGCGCGCTGGGCGGTGGGCACCCACGGCGTGCCCCCGGGTGACGTGCTCGCCGGCGCCTACCACGTGAAGGCGCTGGCCCGCTCCTTCCCGGCGGGCACGGTGCTGTGCGCGGTCGTCGACCCCGGCGTGGGCACCGACCGCCGCGCCATCGCCGTCGAGGCCGACGGGGTGCGCTGCGTCGCCCCCGACAACGGGCTCTGCACCTGGCTCTGGGAGGAGGCGGGCGAGCGGCGCTGCGTCGCCCTCCCCGTGCCCCCGCAGACGTCGCCGACCTTCGCCGGCCGCGACCTCTTCGCCCCGGTCGCCGCCCGGCTCGCCGCCGGCGCCGACCTCGAGGAGTGCGGCCCCCGGGTCGACGACCCGGTGCTGCTCCCCGCCGCCTTCCCCCGGCGCGTGCGCACCGAGCTCTATGCGCGGGTGTGCGTCGTCGACCGCTTCGGCAACGCCATCACCACCGCGCGGCTGGGCGATCTCGCCGGCGCGCGCCCGGTCGCGGCGTCGTGGATCGGGGGCGGCACCCGGCGCGTGGCGCGCACCTACGCGGACATCGGCGGAGGGCTCGCCCTCGTCGCGGGCAGCGCGGGGCACCTCGAGGTCGCCGCCCGGGACGTCCCCGCGGTGGCGCGCGGCGGTCCCGCCGCGGGGGCGAGCGTGCGCATCACCCTGGGCCCGGGGTGACTTCGGTCGGCACCCCGGAGGAGCGCTACGGGGCCCTGCCCCCCGAGCGGATCGCGGCCCTCGACGCCGCCGCCATCGAGTCCGGGGTGGCCATCGTGATGCTCATGGAGGTGGCCGGGTGGCAGGTGGCTCGCTGCGCCTGGCGGATGCTCGGCCGGCGGCCGGCCAGGGTGCTCGTCGTCGCCGGGCGGGGCAACAACGGAGGCGACGGGCTGGTGGCGGCGCGGCACCTGCGCGCCTGGGGCTGCGCCGTCGATGCGGTGGTGCTGGGCGAGGAGCAGCGGCTGCGCGGCGCCGTCGTCGAGCAGCTGCGCGCCGCCCGCGGCGCCGGCGTCGCGGTGACCGTCACGGAGGACACGGCGGGGCTCGCGGCCGCGGCCGCGAACTCCGCCCTCTGCGTCGACGCCGTCCTCGGCACCGGGCTGCGGAGCGCTCCGCGGGAGCCGGACGCGGGCGCCATCGCCGCGCTCGAGGGCGCCCGGGTGCTCAGCGTCGACGTCCCCAGCGGGCTCGACTCGGGCACCGGGCGGGCCCACGACCCGTGCGTCCGCGCCCAGGTCACCTGCACCCTCACCGCCGTCAAGAGCGGGCTGTGGACCGCCGAGGGACGGGCCCGCGCCGGCCGCGTCGTGGTCGCCGACATCGGCATGCCGGTGACCGCCTGGCACGCGTGCGGCCTGCGCCCGCCCACCGCGGTGCGCGCCGGCGCGCTGCTCACCGTGCCCGCGCCTTTCTGACACCCCGGACACTTACGCACGACATCAAGAGCGTCAATTGCGGGCAGCGGTTCGAATCTCCTACACTTCCGGCCCCTCGAACCATTCGAGTGAGACCACGTGACGGGAGCCCTCCAGGTGCCACAGCGGGCAGATGGAGGGGGCGGGAAGGGATGCTCGGCCGCGGGCGGCGATGACGCGCCCGGCGGGTGCGTTTCTGCCATGGTGGCCCCGATCTCCAGGGCCCTGCGGCGATGAATCGCGGCCGTCTCGGCACCGTCGTGGTCGTCGTCGCCTCGGTGGCGCTGGTGCTGCTGGTGACCGCGGACCTGCTGCGTCCCAGCCCGGCGCCTCCGACCCGGGTGGCGACCGCGCTGGTGCGCAAGGGCACGGTGCGGGTGGTGGCGCGCGCGGCGGGCACCCTGGTGCCGGTGAACCAGCAGAACGCCAGCTTCCGCCAGGCGGGGCAGCTGGTCGAGGTCGACGTCAGGGTCGGTGACCACGTCCAGGCCGGCCAGGTGCTCGCGCGGATCGATCCCGGCCCGCTCCAGGACGCGCTCCGCCAGGCGCAGGCGCGCCTCCAGCAGGACCAGTCGACGCTCGACAACACCGTCAACGGCAATGCGGTCCAGACCGCCCGTCACAACCTCGACGCCGCCCAGACCCAGCTGCAGCACACCGTCGCCGAGACCACCCTGGCGGTCCAGGAGGACGCCGCCACCGTGCTCCAGGACCAGCGCTTCCTCGCCAACGACCAGACGACGCTGCGCCGCGACCAGGCGGTGCTCGCCCGCGACCAGTCCAACCTCAACCGAGACCAGGCGCACATGGCCTCCGATCTCAACGCGCTCCAGCAGGACCAGGCGCGGCTCGCCTCCGCCAACGCGCAGCTCGCCGGCGACCAGGGGCAGCTGGCCCGCGACCAGGGCCAGCAGCAGAAGGACCAGGGGCAGCTCCAGCATGACCAGCAGGCCCAGCAGCACGACTGCGCGGTGGCACCGAGCGGTCCGGCGTGCGCCGCCGACCGTCAGCACGTCTCCCAGGACAACGCTCGGGTCAACCAGGACCAGAACCAGATCAACCAGGACCAGGACCGGGTCTCCCAGGACCAGCGCGAGGTGGCGCTCGTCCAGGGGCAGGTGAGCCAGGACAACGCGCGCCTTCAGGCCGACCAGGCGTCGCTCAGCGTCGACACTCCGCGGGTCGTGCAGGACCAGACCCTCGTCGCCCAGGACGTCCAGAAGGTCCAGCAGGACCAGGGCAAGCTCCTCTCCGACCAGGAGAAGGCGTCCGCCGACCAGGTGGGCGGACCCAAGGAGGTGGCCGCGGCGCAGGCCCAGGTCACCGCCGCCCGCGACGCGCTCACCCAGCAGACCACCAACCGCGCCACCACCATCGCCGGCGAGCAGGCGGTGGTCGCGGGCGACGACGCGGCGGTGAACAACGCCGGCCAGAACCTCTCCGAGACCGAGCTCACCGCCCCGTCGGACGGGACGGTCGCGAGCGTCAACGGCGCCGTCGGCGAGTCGGTGTCCGCCAACGGCGGGGTGACCACGCCGCAGGCGCCGGGGAGCGTCGCCCCCCAGCCGAACCCGTCCGGGGCCGGCACCGCGCCCGCTGGCGGGATCCCCCCTGCGTCGGGCGGGCCCGCGACGGCGAGCGCCTTCGTCGTGCTCAGCGACGTGCAGAGCCTGCAGGTGGTGGCGATGATCGGTGAGCACGACGCCGCCCGCATGGAACCCAGCCAGTCCGCGACGGTGAGCGTCGACGCCCTGCCCGGGGTGCGGCTGCCCGCCGCGGTGCTCGCCGTCGGCCCCAACGGCACCGTGCTGCAGAACGTCACCAACTATCTTGCGACCCTGGTGCTGCAGCAGGGTGACCACCGACTCAAGGCGGGCATGACCGCCTCCGCCCAGGTTGTGGTGACCGAGCTCCACGACGTGCTCCAGATCCCCAACGCCGCCATCGAACACCTCGGGGGGGCGACATACGTGACCGTGGTCGGGTCCGACGGGACCGAGCGGCGCACCGCCATCCAGACCGGACAGGCGGGCGACACCACCACCGAGATCACCGCCGGACTGCGGGCGGGCGACCGGGTGCTCCTGCCCCAGCCGCCGCCGCCCGCACAGGGGGACCTCGCGTACGCGGGGGCGTAGTTGCAAAGGACGACAGAAACACCGTAGGGTGCCGGATCTGCGACCGGTCAGGACAGACACAGGTCAGGAAGGGAGTGAGGTGACACAGGGAAGCCGGTACGGTGCTCACTGAGGCCTGCCGGCGTCCTGCTGCGACCGGCCCCGCGAGGCGGCGGGACGGCGTCCACCCCGAGGCGAGCCGCGGTTCGCGCTCCAGGTCGGACGTCGCGCCCGCCGCCGTCACCGCGGGCGCGATCACGGTGCTCACGGTGAGCGCCGGCCTCGCCCTGCTCGGCGCCGGCATCGTCGGCGCCGCCGTGCCCGCGGTGCAGGCCCCCTTCGGCGCCGGGGGTGGCTGGGTGGCGGCGGCGTACGCGATCCCCCTGGCTCTGTCGCTGACGGTGAGCGGCCGGCTCGCCGACCGCGCCGGCGCCGACCGGCTGCTGCGCATCGGGCTGCTCGCCCTCGCCGCTTCCTCGCTGCTCTGCGCGCTGGCCCCGAACCTCCCGAGCCTGGTCGCGCTCCGCGCGCTGCAGGGCACCGCCGCCGGGCTGCTCCCCGCGACCGCGCTCGCGCTCCTGCTCCGCGTCGCGCCGCGGCGCCACCTCGGCGCCGCCGTCGGCGTCTTCGCCGCGGGCGCGCTGCTGCTCCCCGCGGCCGGCCCACTCCTCGGCGGCTGGCTGGCGGCGGGGCCGGGCTGGCGAGCGCCGATGGCGGCGCAGGTGCCGGTCGCCCTCGCCGCGGCGCGCGCCTCGCTCGTCGTGCTCCCCCGCTCCGCGACCGGGGGGCGCCGCCGCGGCGACCTCGCCGGGCTGGTGAGCGGAGCGGTCGGGCTGCCCCTCGTGCTCCTGGCCCTCGCCGGCGGCGCGTCCTGGGGCTGGGGCTCGCCGCGGACCGTGCTCCTCGGCCTCGGCGGCGCCGCCGCCCTCGCCGTCTTCGCGGTCGTCGAGCTCGCCGCCGAGGAGCCGCTCGTCGACCTCGATCCGCTCCGCGATCCCACCACCGCCATCGCCACCACGCTCCTGGTGGTGCTCGTCGCCTGCCTGGGCGCCGGCTTCCTCGAGGCGCCGTCGCTGCTCCGCCAGGCGCTGGGCGGGGGAGGGCCGCTGGCCTGGCCGCCGCTGGTCACCGGCGTGCTCACCGCCGCCGCGCTGCCACTCGCCGGCCGGCTGGGCGACCGCATCGGGCCGCGCTGGCCCGCGGCAGCGGGCCTCGTGCTGCTCGCATACACGACCTTTCTCCTGAGGCTCACCGGTCCCACGACCGCGGCATGGTGGGTGGGATTGCTCGCCGGGATCCGCGGCGCCGGGATGGGGATGGCGCTCACCGCGGCGCTGACGACCGTCCTCGCCGGCCTCCCCCGGGGCGGCGAGAACCGCGCCGCCGCCGCTGTCGGCACCCTGCTGCGAGTGCCCGCGGCCATCGGTCTCGCCGCGCTGGTGGTGGTGACCGCGGTGTCCCGTCCGCACGTGGCGCGCACCCTCGACATCACCCCGCTCCAGCCGGCGGTCGCCTGGGGGCCGCTCCGGGCGGTGCTCCTCGTCACCGCCGGGATGACCGCGCTCGCGGCGCTGCTCGCGCTCCGGCTGCCGAGCGCGCCGGTCGAGGGAGGGCTCCGGCTCGATCTCGGTGGCCTGCTCGCGGCGCTCACCGGCACCCGCCGCCGCAGCATCTCCCTCGTCGGCCTGGGCACGCGGCCCGTCGCCGCTCCACCCGCACGCCCGGCGGCATCGCAGGCCCGGCCGAGGCGGCCGCGGAGTGCCACCGCCCCGCGTCCGCGGACCCGGGCCGCCGGCACCGGGGCGGCGCCCGCGAAGCCGAAGCCGGCGGCCCCCGCCCGTCCCCGCCACGCCTCTGCCCCGCGGACGGCGAAGACCCGTGCCGGGGCGCCCGCGACGGCACCCCCCGCCCCCCCCCGGCGCACCGCGCCGAGGCCCGCGGCAACCGCGTCGCGACGCCGCCCGAAGGAGCCGGACCCGGCCGTCTGAGGCGGGCGGTCCGGAGGGGTCGTCTGTCGGAGTCCAGGGATCCTGACCTGCTAACGGTTCAGCGAGTGTGTCACGCCGTTGGGTGAGAAGGAGCGTTGCCAGGGGTGTTGGGGAGCCGGCCTCCAGGGAGGCTTGGGGGCTGGCGGGGGAGCGGGATCGGCGATGGGGTGAGG
>VBHE01000336.1 GCA_005889515.1 Chloroflexota bacterium
CCGTGGACGAGAAGAAGAAGGTTGCGCGCCGCCGTCCCCGCGACGTCGGAGCGCCCGGCGCGGCCGCGGAGAGCCCGGAGGCCTGAGAGCAGCACTCGCTCGGGAAGGGTGATCGCCTCCCCGACCCTGCTCTCCACGGTGGCGGCCACCTTGGCGTTGATCCGGCCGCCGCGACGGCGGGTCGCCCGCTGATCGCGGGCCGCGTCGAGGGGGAGGCTGGCGCCGCCCACCGCGGAGTCGAGGGCGCGCTCGGAGAGGCGCGAGACGGTGCCGATGGCGGGGATGTCGGTCATGACGAAGAGACCTCGAGTGAGGGACGCCGTGTCGCCCGGAGCCGCCCGGAGGGGCGGGCTCGAATCCGGACCGAGCGACGGAAGAGGGCGCCGCGGGTGATCGCGGCCATATTACGCGCCGCGTCATGAATGCGTCAAGACGTGGCGAGAGGCCCTCGCGCGGCGAGTCGCGCAAGGAACGACGGGGGTCGGACGTCACACGCGCATGCCCGCCGTGCCCTGGTGCCGCGGGAGGTGAGGGGGATTCGCGCCGCGACCGATCGCGGCGGAGGCGACCGTCCGGGTTGCGCCTGCGCGGACCCCGTGCTAGTGTCGCCGACGAAACACGAACTTGTTTGTGTAATCCGGTTCGCCGCGGAGGACGCCCGCCGATGGCCTCGCTGACCGCTGTCCACTTCGCCGACGGCTTCGACGGCCCCGACACCGTCGCCCTCGGCCTCGAGGCGCCCGAGCTCTCCGTCGTCGTCTGCGGCGGGCTGCTCACCTCCGCGATCGCCCACTCGCCGGTCGCGGCGGGGATCCGGCTGCCGGCGGCGGCGCTGGTGGCGGCGCTCGCGGCGGCGCTCGGGTGGGTGCGACCCCGGGGACGACGGGGTGCTCGCCGCCACCTCCGAGGAGGGGGACGGCGGGGCCGGCGAGGCGACCGCGGACCCCGAGCCGGCATGGGCACGGTGGCTGCGCGAGGAGGCCCCGGGGCGCGACGAGGTCGCGGACACCGCTGCGGTCGAGGCGGAGGCGGCTCGCGAGAGGCCGGCTCCGGCCCCGGCGCCCCGCCGGCGCCGCCGAGCCGCCCCGCTCGCCGACGACGGCGAGACCGTCGAGGTGGACCGGCCTCCGATCGTCCTCCTCCCCGAGCCGCCGGAGGAGGGGGACGAGGACGACAGCCCAGCGGAGGAGGAGGAGGACGACGACGGCGGCGAGCCGGCCACGATCGTGGCGCTCTCGCGCCGGTCCGCCCCGCCCCCGGAGCCGGAGGTCGCCGAGGCGCTCGTCGAGGCGCCGCCGTCCACCGCGGACGTGGCGCCGGTGTTCGTCGGCGCGACCCGTCGCATCACCTTCTTCTCGCTCAACGGTGGAGCGGGGCGGACCACCCTCGCGACCGAGCTCGCCTGCCTGCTCGCCGCCCGTGGCCGCCACCGCCCCACCCCGGACGCGCCGGCCCGGCCGCTGCGCGTCGCCCTCCTCGACCTCGACCTGCGCAGCGCGACCGTCGCGGTCCGCCTGGGCATCCCCCAGCCCACCCTCTGGGACTACCTGCTCAGCGGCGAGCAGGGGCCGGGTTCGCTCGACCGCCACATGGTCACCCACCCGAGCGGCGCTCGCGCCCTGCTGGGTCCACCGAAGCCGCTCGGACAGGGCGCGGGGGTGGAGCCGGCCCGGGTCGCGGAGATCGTCCATCGCCTCGAGTGCGACGGGACCCACTTCCTCGTCTTCGACGTCGGCGCCGACCTCGGCGCGGTGACCACCTGGGTGCTCAGCGCCGCCCACGACATCTTCGTGGTGCTGACCCCGACGGCGAGCGGGGTGCAGGACGCCTACCGCTCGACCGAGGCCCTGCGCCGTCTCGGGCTGGGGTCGAAGCTGCGCTACGTCGTCAACCGCGCGCGTCCGGGGATCGACCTCGACGAGGTGATGGGCGACCTCGGGGGGCACATCGCCGCCACCATCCCCTTCGATCCCCGCATCGAGGAGGCGGAGAACGCCCACCGCATCGCCGCCCTCGAGGGCGGCGGCCCCGCGGCCGAGGCGATCGCCGGGCTCGCCGCCCAGGTCTACCCGGCACTCGCCGCGCCGGCGGCGCGCCGGCGGCTGTGGCCGTTCGGGAGGCGCCGGGTTGGCTGAGCCCGCGCCGCTCGACCCCGAACTGCTGAGCACGGTGCGCAGCCGCCTGACCCTCGAGCTCGAGCCCGGCCTCGCCGACCCCTTCGGCGACGTCGCCGGCCGCGAGCGGCTCATCCGCGAGGCGCTCGCCCGGGTGCTGATGGAGGCGCGCCCCGAGGCCGCGGTCGAGGACGGCCAGGTCGACCACCTCTACGACGAGCTCGTCGGCTTGGGCCCGCTCCAGCCGCTCATGGACGACGAGCTCACCACCGACATCCTCGTCAACCGCTGGGACGAGGTCTTCGTCGAGCGCGCCGGCCGGCTGCAGCGCACCGGCGCCCGCTTCCGCGACCAGGCCCACCTCGAGCAGCTGATCGCCAAGATCGTCGCCCTGGTGGGGCGGGAGATCAGCGTCGACAAGCCGCTGGTCGACGCCCGCATGGTCGACGGCAGCCGCGCCAACGCGGTGTACGCCCCCGTCGGCGGACCCTGCCTGTGCATCCGCAAGTTCAACCGGCTTCGGCTGACCCTCCTCCCCGAGCACAGCGGCGGCGGGCTCGACTGGGTGAGCCTGCGGGGCATGGACGAGACCATGGCGCGCTTCCTCAGCGTCGCCGCCCTCGCCCGGGCGACGCTGCTCGTCGCCGGCGCGACCGGCTCGGGGAAGAGCACGCTGCTGCGCTCCATCGTCGACGCCTTCCCCGACGACGAGCGGGTGATCACCATCGAGGACACCGCCGAGCTGGAGCTCGACAACCCGCACTGGGTGCGCCTCGAATGCGTGCACCACCACGAGCTGGGCGGCAACGACACCAGCGCCCGCCGCCTCGATGTGGCCGATCTCGTCCAGAACGCGCTGCGCATGCGCCCCGACCGGCTGATCATCGGCGAGATCCGCAACAGCCGCGAGGCGTACCACACCCTGGAGGCGCTGAACACCGGTCACGACGGCAGCGCCACCACCATCCACGCGGGCACCGCCGCCGACGCCCTGGGGCGGCTCGAGCTCCTCGTCGGCCGCAGCTTCGGGCAGCTCTCCCCCGCCGAGATCCGCGGCT
>VBHE01000358.1 GCA_005889515.1 Chloroflexota bacterium
CGCCGGCGGGGTGGCGATGATCACCACGTCGACGCCGGGGTCGGCGGCGAGGTCGGCGACGGTGTCGACGGTGCGCACCCCGGGGAAGTCGGCGCGGGCGGCCTCGCAGCGGGCAGGGACGGTGTCGCAGACGGTGGCGAGCGCCATCCCCGCGGTGGCCGAGACCGCGAGCCCGTGGCTGAAGCCCATGCCGCCGAGCGGCCCGTAGCCGAGCAGGCCGACGCCGAGGTCGCGCGTCTCCGCCCGGCACGCGAGCAGCCCGCGGCGCAGCACCGTGGCGAGCTGGGGATGGCGCAACGCCTCGGTGGTGACGCCGAGCCCGCTCACCACGATGCGCCCGGCGCCGGCGGCGGTCTCGACGACCGCGGGACGATCGCGCAGCGCGACGCTCACCGAGAGCACGGTGCTCGCCCCGCCGCGGGGCTCGAGCGCCAGGAAGGTGTCGACGACCGGGAACTCGGGGTCGAGGCGGCGGGTGAGCGGGCTCTCCGCGCAGACCGCGACCACCTCGGAGCGGGACAGCGGAGGTCCGCTCGCGGTGAGCCCGAGCAGCTCGCCGAGCGGGCCCCCGGCGACCGCGCCACGAGGCGGCGCGATGGCGAGGAGCACGGCGCCGCGCTCGACATGGGCGCGGAGCCGGGCCGCGCCCTCGGCGCCGAGCCCGGCCGGCGCGCCGTCGAGCACCACGGCGTCGCCGGGGCGCAGGCGCGCGGCGAGCTCGCCGCCGCCGGCCAGGATCACCTCGGCGGGGGCGAGCATCGCCCGCAGCGCTGCCGCGCGATCGCCGTCAGGGGCGGCTCCGAGGACCAGGACGCGCGTCGCGGCGGCCGCGACGCCGCGGCCGTTGTCGCGCTGGACGAGCATGGAGGGCTCCGTGCGCACCCGCCCCGGCGGGGATGGGCCGGTGTCGCCGGGGATGCTAGCAAGACGTCCCGACCGTTCCCGGCGGCTTGACCACCTACACAGATCTGTATATGATCCGCGCATGCTCCCCCGTTGGTTCCGCCTCGTCGTCCTCGCCGTCGTCGTCCTCGGCGCCCGCCTCGCCCTCGACGGCGCCCACACCGCCGGGCGGGTGATCACCTGGGCTCGCCCCGACATCGCGACGGCACCGTCCCCGGCGGCGCCGGGCGCGACGGCGCCGCCGCTCGCCCCGCAACCCCCGGCCGCGCCGGTGCAGGGGCGGCCGCCGCTCGGCCCGGCGCTGCTCCACCGCCTCGACTCCGACACCGCCCGCTCGGCGAACGCGCAGCGCGGGTTGCTCGGGCTGCTCGAGGAGGCGATCCGGGTGCGGGTCGTCGACATCCTCGAGCACGCCGGGCGCCGCGGCGGCTAGGCCGGCGCCGGTCACACCACCGCGCCGGGCTCCGCCTCCTGCTCGACGAAGCGCACCGCGTCCATCCGCCGGCGGTCCACCACGAGCCGCAGCACGTCGGCGCGGGCGTAGTGGCCGACGGGGTCGAAGCGCATCCGCGCCTCGCGCACCGCGGCGGTGTCGACGTCCGCGACCACGAGCCCGCAGCTCTCGACCAGCGGCCCGGCGAGCACCTCGCCCTCGGGGCCGACGATCACCGAGTTGCCCCGTGACAGCCAGTCGCCGTCGCCGTGGTACAGCTCATCGCGGCCGGGGAGCGACTCGGGCACGTCGCTGCCGCGGATGCAGTGGTTGACCCCGACGACCACGCAGCGCCCCTCCTTGGCGATGTGCCGCATCGTCGGCACCCACACGTCGGAGTTGTCCCAGGTGGGGGCGAGGAGGATGTCGAGCCCTTGGGCGTAGAGCGCCGCGCGCGCCAGCGGCATGTAGCACTCCCAGCAGATCAGCATGCCGATCCGTCCCAGGGGCGTGGGCACCACCTCGAGGGTCGAGCCGTCGCCCATGCCCCAGACCAGCCGCTCACCCCCGGTGGCCATGAGCTTGCGGTGGCGGGAGAGCAGCGCGCCGTCGGGCCCGAAGAGCAGCGCGGTGTTGTAGACGGTGCTGCCATGGGGCTCGCGCTCGTCGACGCCGACACAGAGATGGACGCGGTGGCGCGCGGCGACGGCGGCGAGCGCGTCGCACGCCGGGCCGGGGACGGCGACCGCCTGCTCGAGGAGCAGCGTGCTCAACCGGGTGTGGTTGCCGTCCCATGGCGTGGTCCGCCAGACCCAGTCCGGATACCCGGGGACGAACACCTCGGGGAACACGACGAGCTCGGCGCCGCCGGCGGCGGCATCGGCGGTGAGGGACTCGACCCTGGCGAGGGTCGCGTCGCGGTCGAGGAGGACCGGCGCGGCCTGCACCGCGGCGATGCGTGTCATGACCCGGGATTCTGGCGGTTCCGGGGCGCCGCCGGGCCCTTGACCTACACACACGTGTTTGTGTAGCCTCCCCTCGCCGGCCCCCGACGCCGGCGGCCTGGAGGGGCGGCCACCCACCGACCGTGTGAGGAGGCGCCCGCCGTGGAGCAGCTCAAGCAGCTCATCGACAACTGGATCGTCCTCGCCCAGGGGCTGATCGGCTCGGTGGGCGCGCTCGCCTTCCTGCTCGCCTTCGCCTACAAGATCATCGCCGTCGAGCCGCGCAGCGTCATGGAGGCGAAGCGCTGGATCGGCCGCATCGTCTTCGGCACCATCGGTGTCGAGGTCGCCGGCACCCTCACCCACGCGCTGATCTCGACCGTCCCCGGCGGCGCCCACTGACGGATGCGGAGCGGACCGGTGCACCCCGCCCCCGAGGCGCCGCTGCCCTCGCTCCTCGACCCCGTGGGCGGCTTCGTCCACCTGCTGAGCGCCGCCCTCGTCCACTTCGTCGACGGAGCCCGTGCGGACATCGACTCGGTGCTCCAGCGCTACCTCTTCCGCACCGTCGACCCCACCAGCCCGCGACCCCGCGGGCTCACCGACAACCCCGGCCTGCGCCGGCTCAACCTCGGCCTGGCGGCGGCGTGCGACCTGCTGCTCACCGCGGTGCTGCTCGTCGCCGGCCTGCGCGCCATCTTCGAGCGCACCGGGTTCCGGGCGCGCTACTCGCTCAAGGTGGTGTTGCCACGGCTGCTGCTCGCCGTCGTGCTCGTGCACTTCTCGCTGCCGCTGCTCGCGATGGCGCTCGACCTCGACAACGCGCTGTGTGCGGTGGCGCTCTCGCTCGGTGACGAGCTCCACGTCGACGCCCTCCCCTGGTCGCCGGTCATCGGCCCGCCGGCGCTGCTGCGCATCGCGGTCGGACAGGACCTCTTCCACGCCGTCTTCGCGGTCGCGGTGGTCGCCGGCCTGGTCATCCTCGTGCTCGCCTACGTGGTGCGCCACGCGCTGCTCTGCGTGCTCATCGTGCTGGCGCCGCTCGCCGCGCCCCCGACACCCGCGGCCACGCGCGCGGCTGGCTGCGGCTCTTCGGTGTCACCGTGCTCATGCAGCCGGTGCAGCTCATCGTGCTCCGCGTCGCCGAGGTCGCCGCGGTCGACGAGGGCGGCGGCCTGGTGCAGAGCCTCTACGCGCTGGCGACGCTCTTCCTCATGCTCAAGGTGCCCGGTGCGCTCAACGTCGCCGCCCATCTCGAGACCAAGGCGGAGACCCTCGGCCACCGCCTCGAGCGCTCGATCCGCCGCGCCACCATCCACCACGGCCACCCCACCCGGCGCGGCGGGTGATCCGCACGATGCTCGCCGCCGCCGCCAGCGCCCTTCTCGGTTCGGCCGGTCTCGCCGTCGCCGGCGCCGGCGCGGCGCTCCAGGGCGTCCCCGCAGGCGGCTTCGCCGTCCCCGTCGACGGCGCGGTCGTCAGCCAGCCCTACGGCTGCACCGCGCTCGGCATCGAGCCGCCGAGCCGGCTCTGCGCGCAGGGCCACTTCCACAGCGGCCTCGACCTCGCCGCGCCCGCGGGAACCCCGGTGCGGGCGACCCTCGCCGGGGTCGCACGCGTGGTGCTGTCGCCCGCGGGCTACGGGCTCCACGTCGTCCTCGACCACGGCGCGGGCCTCAGCAGCCTCTACGCCCACCTCAGCGCCGCGTGGGTCCTCGACGGCGCGGCGGTCGCCGCCGGCGAGGTGATCGGCGCCGTCGGCTCCTCGGGCAACTCCACCGGGCCGCACCTGCATTTCGAGATCCGCCGCGACGGCCTCCCCGAGGACCCGTCGCTCGACCTCAGCAAGGGGGGCGACATCCCCCGCCACGGAGAAACGCCATGGTCAACCGGGTCACCCTCATCGGCAACCTCACCCGCGACGCCGAGAGCATCGCCGCCCGC
>VBHE01000020.1:0-11108 GCA_005889515.1 Chloroflexota bacterium
TGACCCACGTCCCCTCATCCGCGACCGCGACCGTGGGAGCGAGCAGCTTCATCTTGTCGACGGAGAGCTCGCCGGCGGCGAAGGCCTCTCCGAGCTCGGGGAGCTCGCGCGCGGCCTGCCCGGCCGCCAGCAGCGCCCTCGCGTTGTGGGGGCTGCAGCCGAGGGTGCAGCTCACCCAGTCCACGCAGTCGCGCCGCCCGTCGCCCCGCCAGCCGTCGAGCTCGTCGAGGAGCGCCAGGTCGCGCGCCTGCTCGGCGGTCAACGCCTGGATGAGCACATTCCGCTCATGGATGCGCTCCTTGAGCGCATCCACATCGATGTCGGGTTGGCGGGCTATCACACACGGAAGTATAAGCGAACATCTGTGCG
This sequence comes from Chloroflexota bacterium, assembly GCA_005889515.1. Classification (GTDB taxonomy): domain Bacteria; phylum Chloroflexota; class Dormibacteria; order Aeolococcales; family Aeolococcaceae; genus CF-96. Next base: position 370 of record VBHE01000020.1, read on the forward strand.
TATGTCAACGCCAAAATCCCAATCCCCACAAGGGAAATGAGCCAAAAACCACCATGCGCCGCGCCCCGCCCCACAGCGCAAACGCAAACACCACGTCCCCTCGTCGAACAAGGCCACGCAGCAACCGCGGCGCACCGCCCGCCCGTGCTATGCCGCGCTGAGCGTGCTGGAAGGAGTCAGCTCGCCGTCGCGCTCGCCGACGTCTCCCGGATGACCGTCACCTTGATCATCCCCGGGTACGTCATCTCCGCCTCGATCTCCCGCGCGATCTCCGCGCAGAGGCCCGGCACCTGATCGTCGGGCACCGCGTCCGGACGCACCGCCACCCGCACCTCGCGCCCCGCCTGCATCGGGAAGGCGCGCTCCACACCGCTGTGCCGCGTCGCGATCGACTGGAGCTGCTCCAGCCGCTGCAGGTACGTGGTCAACGTGTCCCGCCTCGCCCCCGGGCGCGACGCCGAGATCGCATCGGCGCAGATGGTGAGCATCGCCAGGTCGGTCGCCGGCTCCTCGTCGAAGTGGTGCGCCTTGACCGCGTGGACGATCCCGGCGTCGACCCCGAGGAGGGCCAGGAGCTCGCCACCGATGATCGCGTGCGAGCCCTCGACGTCGTGGTCGACCGCCTTGCCGATGTCGTGGAGCAGCCCGGCGGATCGCGCCTCGGCGGCGTCGAGCCGCAGCTCGGAGGCGAGCATGGCGCACAGGTATCCGGTCTCCTGGCAGTGGAGCAGGGCGTTCTGCCCGTAGGAGAAGCGGTAATGGAGGGTCCCGAGCAGCTCGGCGAGCTCGGGGCGGCCGTCCATCCGCATCTCCCAGAGCGCCCGCTCGCCGAGAACGGTGATCTCCCGATGGAGGTCGCGCCGGGTGCGCAGCAGGATCGGCGCCACGTCCTCGGCGCGCAGCTGGCGGTCGAGCGCCTCGATCGAGGCCTGGCGTGCGACCTCGCGGCCGATCGGGTCGAGCCCGCGCAGGGTGGCCTGGTTGCGCTCGGGGTCGACGCCGAGGTCGGTGGCGGTCGCCTCGGCGACCGCGGAGAGAGCGTCCAGCAGGCGCTCACGCGAGACGTCGTCGAGACCCTCGAGCGCGAGCGGCGTCGCCCGGGGGGCGCCGTCGGCGTGGGAGACGTCCATCCGCTGGATCGCGTCGGCGAGGTGCATGCGCGCGGTGGGGACGAGGTCGCCGACCTCTCCGGCGACGGCGCGGGTCACCCGGCCGGCGTGGTCGGCGCCGAGCTCGCCCTCGAGGGCGGCGAGCACCGTGGCCACCGCCCGGGGGCGGTCGAGGGAGGCGACCTCCTCGAGGCGCCGGACGATGGCGCCGCGCGACTCCGCCACCTCCGCCTGCGAGGCCTCGAGCTCGCTCCGGGCCTCCTCGAGCGCCTCGCGCCGCTCCTCGGCGATGCGGCGGCGCTCCTGCAGGGCGCGGCTGCGCTCCTCGAGCGAGCTCTCGCGCGCCTCGAGCTCCGCCTCGCGCTCGGCGAGCTCGTCCATCGCCGCACTCCGCGTGGCGATCGCCTCGGTGCGGGCGTGGGCGACCACCGCGGCAGCCTCGCCACGGGCCTCGACGAGTCCCGTCCGCGCAACCGCCGCCGGGGCGGCACCGCGATCCGCGGGCCGGCCGGCGCGCACCCCCCGGACGGCGACCGCCGCCGCGACGACGAGCAGGACGGCGGCGACGGCGCCGAGCACGATCGTGTCCATCGCGCGCGAGTCTACGTCCGGAGCCGCTCAGGCGCTCAGCGGCGGGTCGAAGGGCTCGACCGCCGACGGGGTGAGGTGCTCGGCGAAGAGCGCGGCCGGCGGGGGGAGCACCCGGCGGCGATCCCAGCAGAGCGCCATCGTGCGCGCGATCGGGGGCTGGCGCAGCGGGATGACCGCCACCCGGGTCGAGGGCACCGGCAGCGGCATCGGCAGCAGGGTGGTGCCCAGCCCCGCCTCGACCAGGCCCTGGACGATGGTGAAGTCGTCCCCCTCGTAGGCGACGGTCTCGGTCAGGCCCTCGCGGAGGAAGGCCTCGTCGACGACCTTGCGCAGGCCGCTCCGGGAGCGGGGGAGGATGAGGGCCTCGCCGGCGAGGTCGCGCAGGGTGCAGGAGCTCCGCCCCACCAGGTGGTGGCCGGCGGGGACCACCACCGCCACCCGCTCGCGGAAGAGGGCGACGATCTCGAGGTCGCGCTGCCCCACCGGCGGCGGTCCGAGGATGCCGAGATCGAAGTCGCCGTTGAGGACGCCGCTCACCACCTCGGCGGAGGTGCCCTCGCGGAGGGTGAAGCGGACCGCGGGATGGCGGTCGAGGAAGCGGGCCAGCCGCTCCGGGAGCCACCGCGCTCCCACGGTGTGGAGGAAGCCAAGCCGGACCTCGCCGCTCTCCGCCGAGACCGCCCCCTCGGCGTCCGCGATCGCCTCGCGGAGGTCGTGGAGCAGGCGCTCGGCGCGGGGGACGAAGCGGTTGCCGGCGGGGGTGAGGCGGATGCTCCGCCGTACCCGCTCGAAGAGGGCCACCCCCACCTCCTCCTCGAGCCGTGCGATCTTCCGGGAGACGGTCGACTGCTCGGCTCCGAGGGCCTCGGCGGCGTGGCCGAGATGGCCATGGTGGGCAACCGCCAGAAAAGTCCTCAGTCCGTCGACATTGATGCGATCCATGCATCAATTCGAACCGAATTGTGATGTTGATGTCAACTGTTCAGGTGGGTACTCTCTGTCGAGGCCTCTCGCGGAGATCAACCGGTGGCTTCGACGTGGAGGTCTCGCGGAGATTCAGATGCTCATTGAGAACGCAACCGCAGAGCTGCACCAGGCGCGGCTCCGTCACCAGCGCGAGCTGGCCGAGCGGACCAGGTTCCGCCGGCTGGTCGAGCAGGTCGACGAGGTCATCGAACTGTGCGAGGAGACCCACCTGCAGGGCATCAAGGAGGCCCCCCGGGACCTCGCCCGGCAGTCCGGCCAGCTCCTCCAGGTCGCCGTCGGGGTGGTCAAGGGCGCGGATGACGAGGTCGCGCTGCGCACCGTCACCGACGCCCTGGCGCGGCGCCAGGTCAAGGTCACCGAGATCATGGACATCCTCTGGACCGTCCAGGAGGTGGTCTTCGACCTCATGCTCCCCTGGCGCACCGACCTCCCCGAGGACGTCGACGTGACCCCCGGAGCCGGGATCTGGCGGTACAACGCCGCCTGATCTCGCGGTGAGGCGGGCGGGCCATGCCCGCCGCCGCAAACCGGGTACACTCGCGACGCCTGCGTGGGATTCATCTTCGTTCGTCCCCAGCCGGCGAAAGGAGGTGAGTACTCAAACGTGTCGGAGGTCAAGGTCCGCGAGGGCGAGACCTTCGAGAGCGCGCTGCGACGCTTCAACAAGAAGATCAAGCAGAACGGCATTCTCTCGGAGGTGCGCCGTCGCGAGCACTACGAGAAGCCGTCGGTGCGGCGGAAGCGCAAGCTGGTCGCCGCCAAGAAGCGTCGTCTCAAGGCCGGGTGAGCCCGGCCCCGGCGCGCAGCGCCCGGCGGCACGGGGGCGCGGTCGCCACGTGCCCCGGCGCGGGCCCGGTTCGGTGCGGGTGACCGTGGTCACCGCGGACGGTCTCGGCGCACATGGCAGGTCCGCGGCGCGGGCCGCCGCTCTCGCCCCCCTGCTCCGCCGCTGCGGGGAGAGCCTGGAGGTGCCGGCGCGCGCCTCGCTCGGCGTCCGGCTCACCGACGACGCCGAGCTGGCCGAGCTCAACGCCCGCTTCCGCGGCGTCGAGGGCGCGACCGACGTGCTCGCCTTCCCCGCGGACGAGCCGGGACACGTCGGCGACGTCGCCATCTCCGTCGACCGAGCTCTCGGCCAGGCGGAGGACGGGGTGGCCGAGCTCCGCCTGCTCGCCGTCCACGGGCTGCTCCACTGCCTCGGCCACGACCACTCCGACGCCGCCGGGGCGGCGGCGATGACGGCGGAGACCCGCCGGCTCCTCCCCGGCCAGCAGATCCCCGAGCTCGACCCCGGAACGGAGTAGTGGCGACGCTGGTGATCGGGCTCGGCAACCCCGGCGGCGAGTACGCGAGCACCCGGCACAACGTCGGCTGGCGGACCGTCGCCGAGCTCGAGCGGCGCGGCCGCTTCGGGAGGGAGCGCCGCGAGGGCCCGTCGAAGGTCCGCGAGGGCTCGGTCGACGGCCTCGACGTGGTGCTCGCCCGGCCGACGACCTACATGAACCTCAGTGGCCGCGCCGGACGCCACCTCACCGCGAAGCTCGGGGTCCCGCCGGAGGACGTCATCGTCGTCCACGACGACCTCGACCTCCCCCTCGGCCGGCTGCGCCTGCGCCGCGGCGGCAGCGCCGGCGGCCAGCGGGGGGTGCGGCACCTCATCGACTCCTGGCAGACCGACGGCTTCATCCGAGTGCGGATCGGGATCGGCCGCCCACCCCAGGGGATGGACGCCGCCGACTACGTCCTCGAGCCCTTCGACGGCGACGAGCGGGAGCGCGTCCCCGGGGTGATCTCCCGGGCGGCCGACGCCGTCGTCGCCATCGTCCGGGAGGGCCTGGAGCCCGCCATGAACGTCTTCAACCGTGCCCCCGACGACTGACGTGCCCACCCTCCGATCCCGGCTCGACGGCGTCGCCGAGCTCCAGGCCCTCGCCCGCGCCCCCCGCGGGGTCGTCGCCGGGGTGCCCGCGGGGGCGGTCGGCCTGCTCGCCTGGTGGCTGCGCGAGGCCACCGGCCGCTCCGTCCTGGTGCTCTCGCCGGAGGCGGAGACGGTCTGGTCGGACGCCACCGCCTGGGCCGGCGACGCCGGGGTCGCGCTCTTCCCGGCCGCCGACACCCTGCCCTTCGACCGGGTCGCGCCCGGCGAGGAGGTCAGCCGCCACCGCCTCTCCACCCTCGCCACCCTGGCGTCGCCGGCGCCCGCGATCGTGGTCGCCGCCCCGGGTGGCCTGGTGCGGCCCACCCTGCCGCCCGGACTGGTCCGGCGCGGCCTGAGCCTGCGCCGCGGCGAGACCATCCCCCTCGCCGCGGTGGTGGAGCGGCTCGTGGCCCTCGGCTACCGCCGCGAGCCGGCGGTCTCCGTCCCCGGCGAGTTCTCGGTGCGCGGCGGCATCGTCGACGCGTTCTCCCCCGACCGCGCTCGCCCCTGGCGCGGCGAGTGGTTCGGCGACGAGGTCGAGGGGCTGCGCGCCTTCGACGTCGCCACCCAGACCTCGGTGGCCCAGCTCGAGGAGGTCTCGGTCCCCCCCGCGCGGGAGCTCGACCTCTCGCCGGACTCGGTCGCCCGCGCTCTGGAGGCGGTCCGCGCCCTCGACCTCGCCCACAGCCGCCCGGAGATCCGCGACGACTGGTTGCGCGACATCGACCGCCTCGGCGCCGGCGCCTACGGAGAGGGCATCGACCTCTTCACCCGCTACCTCCAGACCGACCCGCCGACCACCCTCGCCGACCACCTCGAGCGGCCCGTCACCCTCCTCGCCGGCGGCCGGGATCGCTGGCGCCGCGCCGTCTCCCGCTACCTGGTCGAGGCCGAGGGCCTGCGCGCCCAGGAGGAGCAGCGCGGCGAGCTCCCCCTCGGAGCCCGCAGCGGCCTGCTCGACGCCGAGGCCGCCGGCGCGCTCGTCGACCGCCTCGCCCCCGTCGAGCTCGTCCGCGAGGCGGTCGACGGCGCCGCCCTCGACCTCGGCTGGCGGGGGGCGGACAGCTACGTCGGCCGCTTCGACGCCCTCGCCGCCGAGGTGCGGCGCCGCCTCGACGCCGGTCGTTGCGAGCTCGTGCTCTCCCGCCAGGAGCACCGTGTCGCCGAGCTCGCCGCCGAGCAGGGCCTCGACCCGGTCGCCGCGGAGGAGGAGCCCGCGGCCACGCCGCTTCGCTCCGGCTCCCTCGTGACCGTGCACGGCGACCTCTCCCAGGGCATCTCCGCCGACGCCGCCGGGCTCGACGTGATCACCGACGCGGAGCTCTTCGGCACCCTCAAGCGGCGCGGCTCCCGGCTCGCCCGGGGAGCGCGCCGGGTGGAGTCGACCTCGGCGCGGGGGGCCCGGCGCGCGTCGGCGGGCGCCGCCGGCCGGGAGGCGTTCGTCATCCCCTTCCAGCCGGGCGACCTCGTCGTCCACCAGGACCACGGCATCGGCCGCTTCATCGAGATGCGCACCGTCGCCGACGACGGCGGCGAGCACGAGTACATGACCGTCGAGTACGCGGAGGGGGACAAGCTCTACGTGCCGGTCGCCCATCTCGACCGGGTCGACCGCTACGTCGGCGGCGCCGAGGGCCGTCCCCACCTCTCCCGGCTCGGCGGAGGCGACTGGGAGCGCACCAAGCGGCGGGTGAAGGAGCGCACCGAGGAGGTGGCCCGCGAGCTGCTCGCGCTGTACTCGCGCCGCGAGTCCACCCAGGCGACCCCGGTGCCGCCGGACGGCGCCTGGCAGCACGAGCTCGAGGCGTCCTTCCCCTACGTCGAGACCCCCGACCAGGAGATGGTCCTCGAGGAGATCAAGCGCGACATGGAGTCCTCGCGGCCGATGGACAGGGTGGTCGCCGGGGACGTCGGCTTCGGCAAAACCGAGGTCGCGCTCCGCGCCGCCTTCAAGGCGGCGGCCGACGGCCGCCAGGTGGCGGTCCTCGTGCCCACCACCGTGCTCGCCCAGCAGCACTACTCGACCTTCTGCTCGCGCCTCGCACCCTTCCCGATCACCGTGCGCCAGCTCTCGCGGTTCTGCACTCCCGACGAGATCACCGACGCCCTGGCGGGGCTGCGCTCGGGCGGCGTCGACATCGTGATCGGCACCCACCGGCTGATCTCGAAGGATGTCGAGTTCCGCAACCTGGGCCTGGTGATCATCGACGAGGAGCAGCGCTTCGGTGTGCTCCAGAAGGAGCGCTTCAAGCAGCTGCGCGTCGCCGTCGACGTGCTCTCCCTGTCGGCGACGCCGATCCCGCGCACCCTCCACATGTCGCTGGCGGGGATTCGCGATCTCTCGGTCGCCGATCAAGACCTACGTCACCGGCCGCGACGAATCGCTCATCCGCGAGGTGATCACCCGCGAGCTCGCCCGCGGCGGTCAGGTCTACTACGTCCACAACCGGGTGCGCGGGATCGAGCGCGAGGCCGACCATCTCAAGGAGCTGCTCCCCGGCGTGCGCATCGAGGTGGGTCACGGGCAGATGCCGGAGCGCTCGCTCGCCCGGGTGATGCAGCGCTTCATGGACGGCGAGGTCGACGTGCTCGTCTGCACCACGATCATCGAGTCCGGCCTCGACATCCCCAATGCGAACACCATCCTCGTCAACGACGCCCAGCGGCTGGGGCTCGCCCAGCTGTACCAGCTCCGTGGACGGGTGGGGCGCGCCGGGCAGCGCGCCTACGCGTACATCCTCTACCCGCCCTCGAAGTCGCTGACCGAGCGCGCCGACAAGCGGCTCGAGGTGATCGGCGACCTGCAGGACCTCGGCGCGGGCTTCCGCCTCGCGCTGCGCGACCTCGAGATCCGCGGCGCCGGCAACCTCCTCGGCGAGGAGCAGCACGGCGAGATCGCCGCGGTCGGCCTCGAGCTCTACAACCACCTGCTCCGCGACGCCGTGACCCGGCTCCAGGGCAAGGCGGTGGTGGAGTCGCCCGCGCAGGTGACCGTCTCGCTCCCGCTCGCCGCCCACCTCCCCCCGAGCTACGTGAGCGACGAGCGGCTGCGGCTGCGCTGCTATCAGGACCTCGCCGCCGCCGCCACCGAGGCGGAGCTCGACACCCGTGGCCGCGGGCTCGCCGACCGCTTCGGTCCCCCGCCGGCGCCCGCGCTCGCGCTCCTCCTCACCCTACGGGTGCGCCTGCTCGCCGCCGCCGCCGGGGCGCTGGGCGTGGAGCGCGACGGCGAGGCGGTGGTGATCCGCCTCCCCAACGGGCACGGTCTCGACCTGCCCGCGGTCGCGGCGCAGTTCCGAGGTATGAGCACGTCGCCGACGCGGCTGCGGGTCCCGACCGCGCGCCGCCCCGGCGAGGCGCAGTGGGAGGATGTGCTCGTCCGCGTCCTGCGCGAGCTCGGCAGGCTGGAGCGCATCCGGCAGCGGGCGGCGTCGTAGGCGCCGGGAGAAGAAGAGGAGGTGCCGTGAGGGACGAGGCGGCGGAGTCGGTCCGGGCGCTCAACGAGGTGGTGGAGAGGCTGCGGGCACCGGGGGGCTGCCCCTGGGACCGCGAGCAGACCCATCGCACCCTGCGCCCCTACCTTCTCGAGGAGACCTACGAGGCGCTGGAGGCGATCGAGGGTGGCCAGCCGGCGCGGCTCCGCGAGGAGCTCGGCGACCTCCTCCTCCAGGTGCTCATGCACTGCGCCATCGCCCAGGAGTCGGCGGACGGGTTCGACGTCGGCGACGTCGCCGAGGTGACCCGGCAGAAGATGGTCCACCGCCATCCCCACGTCTTCGGCAGCACCGAGGTCGCCGGCGCCGCCGAGGTGGTCGTGAACTGGGAGAAGCTGAAGGCGGCGGAGAAGGGCGAGCGGCTCTCCGTCCTCGAGGGCGTCCCCATCACCCTCCCGGCGCTCGCCTACGCGCTCGGGGTGCAGAAACGCCCCGCCCGCCTCGGATTCGACGAGACCCCGGCGCTCGCCGCCGCGCTCACCCGGCTCCACGAGGCGGTCTCCGGGCTCGAGACCGAGACGGCGGCCGCGGCCCCTCCCGCGCCCCAGCAGGGCGCCGACTGGAACGTCGACCCGTCGACCCCGCCGCCGGCACCGGCGCCGGCGCCCGGCGGCCACGCCCCGCCGCCGCCGCCGGCCCCGCCCGCCCTCGAGGCGGCGGTCGGCGAGCTGCTCTGGTCGGCGGTCGCGGTGGCGCGCCGCCTTCGGGTCAATCCCGAGGACGCGCTCCGCCAGCGCGCCGACGTCTTCGCGGACCGTTTCCGCGGCCTCGAGCGGCGGGCCCGTGCCGAGGGCCGCTCGCTCTACGCGGTCGAGCAGCCGGAGTGGGACCGCCGCTGGAGGGACTCGACCGGGGACTGAGCGGCGAAAAGCCAACAGCGCCGGTATACTCACCGCGTCACGGCCGTTTTCGCCCACGTCCCAGAGGGCCGTCGCAATCCTCCCGCGCTCCCGCCGCACCCTCACCCGGCGACGCCTGCTCGCGGTCGCCGTCGCCGTCGTCGGTGCGTGGGTCAGCTACGCGGTCTACGCCGCCACCACCGCCGGCCACGCCCTCGACGGCCGGGTCCACGCCCTCCAGAAGGAGAACGCCGGCCTCCGTCAGCAGGTGGACCTGCGCAAGCGCGAGCTCGCGTCCGCGAGCTCCGGCGGCTGGCTCGAGGAGGAGGCCCGCCGCCTCGGCTACGTCCGCCCCGGCGACCGCATCTTCGTCCTCGCGACCCCCGGATCGAAGCTCCCCTCCGACGGAGGTGTGGATCCGGGTCCGCTCCCGGGCGCGCCGAGCCCCAATCCCAACCCCAACGCCAGACCCGCCGCCCCGGCGCCTGCGCCGACCGCGGCGCCGCAGCCGGCAGCCACGCCCGCTCCCGCCGCCCCCACCCCTCTTCAGTTCACCGTCCCCCGTCGCTGACCGAGGGCGCCGTCGCGGCGTGAGCGCCGCGTGCGGTATCCTCGCTCCGCGGCGTGGAGCAGTGGCAGCTCGTCGGGCTCATAACCCGAAGGTCGTTGGTTCGAATCCAACCGCCGCAACCACTCTCCTCCGCCTCGACGCGCACCGCGCGCCGGCGGAGCTCCCCGGCGGTATAGCTCAGTTGGCAGAGCAGGCGGCTCATACCCGCTATGTCCCTGGTTCGACTCCAGGTACCGCCTCGCGGCTCGGCCCCGCCGAGCGTGTGCCCGCGGTGGCGCGGGTGCGCCGCGAGGTGGCCCGGGCGCTCGACCGCGACCGGCTCATCGCCCCCGGCGAGGGGGTGGTCGTCGCCTGCAGCGGCGGGCCGGACTCGACGACGCTCCTCGATGCCCTCGCCCGGCTGGCACCGCCGCGGGGGCTCCGGCTCTGCGCGGTCCACGTCGACCACGGGCTGCGCGAGGGATCGGCGGCGGAGGCCGACGTGGTCGCGGCCGAGGCGTCGCGCCTCGGGGTGACGTTCGCGGCGCTCCGGGTCGAGGTGGAGCCCGGCGGCTCGCTCCAGGACGCCGCCCGGCGTGCCCGCCATACCGCCCTGCGCGCCGCCGCCGCCGAGCACGGAGCCGGCTCGATCGCCCTCGGCCACACCGCCGACGACCAGGCCGAGACGGTGCTGATGCGGGCGCTGAGCGGGGCCACCCCACGGGCGCTCGCGGGGATGGCGCCGCGGTCGGGGAGGCTGGTCCGGCCGCTGCTCCGGCTGTGGCGGCGCGACACCCTCGCCTACTGCGCCGCGCTCGGGATCGAGCCCCTCGACGACCCCTCCAACCACGATCCCCGCTTCCTGCGCAGCCAGGTGCGCCACCGGCTGCTGCCCGCCCTCGAGGAGGTGTTCCCCGCCGCTCGCCGCCGGCTCGTCGCCCTCGCCGAGGGGCAGCGCCGCGTGCTCGAGGCGCGGGGGGTCCCGGAGGGTGAGGAACGCGGCCGTGACGGACGTATGGCGGAGCCGGTACATCCAGATCGGGCGCTTTCCGACCCCATGCTAGACTGCCCCCCATGACTGGCCAGCGGCGCCCTCTCGTCTACTTCCTCCTCGTCACCGCGATCATCATGGTGGCCGTCCTCGCCTACCGGAGCTTCCCCAGCCAGAGCCCCGTCGACCGCACCCTCGGAGACCTGCAGCATGCGGTCGCCTGCGCCAGCACCAGCCCGCCGTCGGGTTGCAATGCCGAC
>VBHE01000020.1:11181-18503 GCA_005889515.1 Chloroflexota bacterium
AAGAGAATTACACCAACTTCAAAGCCGACCCACCCAGCGGGGGCAATCTGTTGTGGAGCATCATCCTTCCTAACCTCTTCCTGCTCGTCGTCATCGGCGGGTTCATGTGGTACATGCTCCGACAGACCCAGAGCGGAAACAATCAGGCGCTGTCCTTCGGTCGCAGTCGTGCACGCCTGCTCGCCGGTGACAAGCCGCAGATCACCTTCAACGACGTCGCCGGCGTCGAGGAGGCGAAGGTCGAGCTTTCCGAGATCGTGGAGTTCCTGAAGTACCCGGACAAGTTCACCGCCGTCGGCGCGCGCATCCCCAAGGGCGTGCTCCTCGTCGGCCCTCCCGGCACCGGCAAGACCCTGCTCAGCAAGGCGGTCGCGGGTGAGGCGGGCGTCCCCTTCTTCAGCATCAGCGGCTCCGAGTTCGTGGAGATGTTCGTCGGCGTCGGCGCCAGCCGCGTCCGCGACCTCTTCGACCAGGCCAAGAAGAACAGCCCCTGCATCGTCTTCGTGGACGAGATCGACGCCGTCGGCCGCCAGCGCGGCGCCGGCCTGGGCGGCGGTCACGACGAGCGCGAGCAGACCCTCAACCAGCTGCTGGTGGAGATGGACGGCTTCGACACCAACACGCACGTCATCGTCATCGCCGCCACCAACCGGCCCGACGTGCTCGACCCCGCCCTGCTCCGGCCCGGCCGCTTCGACCGTCACGTCACCCTCGACCGCCCCGACATCCGCGGACGCCGCGCGATCCTCGAGGTACACGCGCGCAACAAGCCGCTCGACTCCTCGGTGCAGCTCGAGGTGCTCGCCAAGCAGACCCCCGGGTTCTCCGGCGCCGACCTCGCCAACCTCATCAACGAGGCGGCGATCCTGACGGCGCGGAACAACCGCAAGCTGATCAACATGCACGACCTCGAGGAGGCGATCGCCCGGGTCATCGCCGGCCCGGAGCGGAAGAGCCGGATGATCTCCGAGAAGGAGAAGCAGACGATCGCCTTCCACGAGATGGGCCACGCGCTGGTGATGCGCACCCTGCCGCACACCGACCCGGTCCACAAGATCAGCATCGTGAGCCGCGGCATGGCGCTGGGCTGGACGCTGAGCCTGCCCCAGGAGGACAAGTACCTGGTGAGCAAGGCCGAGCTGGCCGACCAGCTCGCGGGCATCCTCGGCGGCCGCTGCGCGGAGGAGCTGATCCTCGGCGAGAAGAACATCACCACCGGCGCCCAGGACGACATCCGCAAGGCCACCTCGCTGGCCCGCAAGATGGTCACCGAGTGGGGGATGAGCGACAAGCTCGGCCCGCTCGCCTTCGGCACCAAGGAGGAGCTGGTGTTCCTCGGCCGCGACCTCGGCGAGCAGCGCAACTACTCCGAGGAGGTCGCCAGCGAGATCGACCAGGAGATCCACCACCTCGTCGACAGCGCCTTCATGCTCGCCAAGCAGGTGCTCCGCGAGCGCGAGCACGTGCTCCGCGCCCTCGCCGCCCGGCTGGTCGAGGTCGAGACCATGGACGCCGCCGAGATGGACCGGATCATCGAGGAGGCGGAGCTCCTCCACCGGGTCGACGCGACCCCGACCGCCGCCGCGGGGATGTAGCCCCGGGGCCGCGCGCCCCCCCGTCCCCACCGCCGGGTCGCCCGCAGGTTAAGCGTTACCATTGCGGACGCGGGGGCGCGCGAGGATCCGAATTCCGGGATGCCCGGAGTGTCAGGACGCTTGGATCACGAGGTGACCGAGACGTGAGACGCGCCCCCCAACGGGACCGGGTCCCCACCAGCAGGGGCGCTGCGCGCCCGTCCGGCGAGCATCCGCCCCGCCCACGCATCGCCGTGGTCGGGGCCGGGCGCTGCGGCTCCGCCCTCGCCGTCGCCGCGCACGCCGCCGGCTACCGGGTCACCGCTGTGGCCAGCCGCACCCCCGAGAACGCCCGCGCCCTCGCCGCCCGGGTCGGGGCGGACGCGGTCGAGTCCGCGGTGGTCGCCACCCGTCGCGCCGACCTCATCCTCCTCACCGTCCCCGACGGCCAGATCACCCGGGTGGCGGCGACGATCGCCGCCAGCGGCGCCGCGCTCGGCGGCCGCGGGCTGGTCCACTGCAGCGGCGCCCATCCCTCCTCCGCGCTCGCCGCGGCGCGCCACGCCGCCGGGGCGGTCGGCAGCGTGCACCCGCTGCGCTCGCTCACCGGGGGCGACGCGGCCTGCCAGCTCCCCGGCACCTACTTCGCCATCGAGGCCGACGAGGCGCTGCGGCCGGTGCTGGAGCGGCTGGTCTGCGACCTCGGCGGCGTCCCCTTCACCGTGCCGGCCGCGGGACGGGCCCTGTACCACGCCGCCGCGGTGCTCGCCGGCAACGCCCCGCTGGCCCTGGTGGCGCGCGCGACCGTGCTGCTCGAGAGCGCCGGGGTCGACCCCCTGCTCGCCGGCGAGGCGCTCGCCAGCCTGCTCGAGGGCGCGGCGCAGAACGCCCGGCGGCTGGGTGCGCGCTCGGCCCTCACCGGCCCGGTCGTGCGCAACGACGCCGAGACCGTGCAGCGCCACCTGGCGGCGCTGCGCCGCGACCCCGACACCCTGCGGCTCTACCGGGAGCTCGCCGCCGAGACCCTGCGCACCGCCGGCGGCACCGGCCGCGAGGCCGTGGCCGCGGTGCTCGCGAGCGCCGGCGCAGAGCTGCGCGGCCGCCCCCGGCGGCGCGGCCGCTCCCGCCGCGCCGCCGCCTCGCTCTCCGGGCTCACCGGCGCCCGGGCGAAGGGCTGACCGTGCCCGCCAACGGTCGGGCCGTCAGCATCCACGACCTCGCGGAGTGCAAGCGGCATGGGCGCCGCTTCGCCGTCGTCACCGCGTACGACTACACCACCGCGCGCATCCTCGACGCCGCCGCGATCCCCGTCCTGCTCGTCGGCGACTCGCTGGGGATGCTCATGCTCGGCTACCCGAGCACCCTGCCGGTGAGCATGGAGGAGATGCTCCACCACGCCCGGGCGGTCGCCCGTGGCGCCCCCACCCGCCTGCTCGTCGGGGACATGCCCTTCGACGCCTACCACGCCTCCGACGCCGAGGCGGTGCACAACGCCGCCGCCTTCCTCAAGGCGGGGATGAACGCGGTGAAGGTCGAGGGCGGGGGGCGCATCGTCGCCCTCGTGCGCCTCCTGGTGGAACGGGGGATCCCGGTGATGGGTCACCTCGGGCTCACCCCTCAGTTCGTCAACGCCCTCGGCGGCATGAGGGTGCAGGGGCGCAGCGGGGAGGATCGTCGCCGGATCCTCGACGACGCCCTCGCCCTCCAGGACGCCGGGGCCTTCTCCCTGGTCCTCGAGGGGGTGCCCCGGGACCTCGCCGCCGAGGTGACCGCCGCGCTCCGCATCCCCACCATCGGCATCGGCGCCGGTCCGGACTGCGACGCCCAGGTGCTCGTCGTCCACGACCTCCTCGGCCTCACCCAGGACCCGATGCCGAAGTTCGTCCGCTCCTACGGCAGCCTGGGAGACCAGGCGAAGGAGGCGCTGACCGCGTTCGCCACCGACGTCGCCGCCGGGAGCTTCCCCGACGACGCCCACAGCTACCACTGAGAGGCCGATCGTGCACGACCTCGCCGACGTCCCCCGCGTCCTCCGCACCCCCGCAGAGCTCCGGCTCCAGTCCGAGCGCTGGCGCGCCGCGGGTCTCAGCGTGGCCCTGGTGCCCACCATGGGCGCCCTCCACGAGGGCCACCGAAGCCTGATCGTCCGCGCCCGCGCGGAGTGCGACCGGGCGGTGGTGAGCATCTTCGTCAACCCGACCCAGTTCACCTCTCGCACCGACCTCGCCCGCTACCCGCGGACGCTCGACGCCGACCTCGCCCTGCTCGCCTCCGAGGGGGTGGAGGCGGTCTTCGTCCCCGACGCCGGGGCGATGTACGGCGACGGCTTCACCACCTCGGTGCGGGTGGGTGGGCCGGTCACCGGGACCCTGGAGGGAGCCCACCGCCCGGGCCACTTCGACGGCGTCGCCCTCGTCGTCGCCAAGCTGCTCATCGCCGCTCGCGCCGACCGCGCCTACTTCGGGGAGAAGGACGCCCAGCAGTGCGCGGTCGTCCGCCGCCTCGCCGAGGACCTCGACACCGGCACCGAGATCGTCGTCTGCCCGACGGTCAGGGACGCCGACGGGCTGGCGCTGAGCAGCCGCAACGTCCACCTCTCCGCGCCCGAGCGGGCCCAGGCACTGGCCATCCCCGAAGGGCTCGCCGCGGCCGCCCGCAGCCTCGCCGCAGGGGAGCGGGGCGGCCGCGTCCTGGCGGCGGCCGCCTCGACCGTGATCGCCTCCGCCCCCGACCTGGTGGTCGAGTACGTCGCCGTCGTCGACCCGGACACCTTCGAGCCTGTGGAGCGGGTGACGGGTCGGGCGCGAATCCTGGTCGCTGCTAGAATAGGCGCGACCCGGTTGATCGACACCCTGTGCCTGGGAGCGGCGGACCCGCCGACGACCGCCTTCATCGTCGGTGGAACATCGACGGACCCCGCCGAAGTCGCCTCGACCGGGAGGAGCCGCACGTGCAGCGTACCGTCATGAAGTCAAAGATCCACCGCGCCACCGTGACGCGGGCGGACCTCCACTACGAGGGCTCCTGCAGCATCGACCCCGAGCTGATGCGCGCCGCCGACATCGTCGTCGGCGAGCAGCTCCACATCGTCAACGTCACCAACGGCTCACGGGCGATCACCTACGCGATCGAGGGTGCGCCCGGCGAGATCGCCCTCAACGGGGCGATGGCCCACATCGGCGAGACCGGTGACACCGTCATCCTCATCACTTACGCGCAGTACGACGACGCCGAGCTGGCCGCCCACACCCCGCGGGTGGTCCAGGTGGACGCCGCCAACCGCCAGCGAGTCAAGGCGAGCGTGCACTGAACCGATCAAGCGCCACGGACACCTCGGACGACGCAGCCGACCTCGTCGTGATCGGCAGCGGCATCGCCGGCCTCGTGGCCGCGCTCGCCGCCGCGCCCCGCGCACGGGTCACGGTGGTCACCAAGGGCGCGCTCGACGACGGCTGCAGCCGCTGGGCCCAGGGGGGGATCGCCGCCGCGGTGGCGTCCGACGACGCCCCCGACCTCCACTACGCCGACACGATCGCCGCCGGCCGTGGGCTCTGCGACGAGGCCGCGGTCCGGGTCCTCGTCGAGGAGGGGCCGCGCCGGGTCCGAGACCTCGTCGACTGGGGCGTCAGCTTCGACACCCAGGACGGCGACCTGCTCCTCGGCCGGGAGGCCGCGCACACCCGCTCGCGCATCCTCCACGCCCGCGGCGATGCCACCGGCCTCGAGATCGAGTCCACGCTCATCGCCCGGCTGCGGAGCACCGGCGCCCGCCTGCTCGAGCGCCATCTCGCCACCCGGCTGCTCACCGACGGCGCCGGCCGCTGCCTCGGGGTGGAGGTCTGCGACGGCGACACCGGGGCGGTGCGGCGGCTGCTCGCCGGCGCCGTCGTCCTCGCCAGCGGCGGAGCCGGCCGGCTCTGGCGGCACACCACCAACCCACCGCCGGCGACCGGCGACGGGGTCGCCCTCGCCTTCGACGCCGGGGCCGAGTGCGCGAGCATGGAGTTCGTCCAGTTCCACCCGACCGCGCTCGCCCTCGACGGCGCGCCGCGCTTCCTCATCAGCGAGGCGGTCCGCGGCGAGGGCGCCCGGGTGGTGAACGCCCGCGGCGAGCGCTTCCTCCTCGACGCCGACCCGCGGGGCGAGCTCGCCCCGCGCGACACCGTCTCCCAGGCGATCTGGCACGAGCTCCAGCGCTCCGCCGAGAGCTGCGTCTACCTCGACTGCTCCCCGCTCGCCGACCGGGCCGCGGTCCGCTTCCCGACCATCCATCGCACCTGCATGGGCTTCGGGATCGACATGAGCCGCGACCTCGTCCCGATCGCGCCGGCCGCCCACTACCTGATCGGCGGGGTGCGCACCGACCTCGCCGGCGCGACCAGCATCGAGGGGCTGTACGCCTGCGGCGAGGTCGCCAGCAGCGGGGTCCACGGCGCCAACCGGCTGGCGAGCAACAGCCTGCTCGAGTCCGTCGTGTTCGCCCGTCGCGCCGCCGAGGCCGCGCTGCGGTTGCGCGCCGAGGCGCCCCCACCCCTCGCCTCGGCGGTCGTCGAGGCGCCGCTGCCCGCAGCGGCCCGGCCGGACGACCCGCGGGAGCGGGCGCGGCTCGACGAGCGCCTCCGCGAGGCGATGTGGGAGGGCGCCGGCCTGGTCCGCGACGCCGCCTCCCTGGCCGCGGCGCGGTCGGTGGCCGACGGCATCCTCGCCGGCTGCGAGGCCGACGGCTCGGTCGCCGCCGCCGGGCTGCGCGCCCGGGCGCTGACCGCGACGCTGATCTGCGACTCCGCCCTGGCCCGCGAGGAGAGCCGGGGCTGCCATCTGCGAGACGACTTCCCGGACAGCGGAGACGAATGGCTCGGGATCTGGGTCACAGAACGGAACAGGGGACTACGCTTTGACAGCAACGCTCGAACCCACCACCACTGACGCGCTCGCACCCGACGTCCTCGATCCGCTCATCCAAGCGGCGCTCGCCGAGGACGTGGGGGACGGCGACATCACCACCGACGCGATCCTCCCCCCGGAGATGACCTGCCGCGGCAAGGTGGTCTGCAAGCAGGATGGCGTCATCGCCGGCCTCCCCGTCGCCCGGCGCGTCTTCCAGCTCGTCGACGAGCGTCTGCAGTTCGACGCCAAGACCCAGGACGGCCAGAAGGTCCAGGAGGACGCAGCAGCGCGTCGATCCTCACCGCCGAGCGCGTGGCGCTCAACTTCCTCCAGCACCTCAGCGGTATCGCCAGCCTCACCTCCCGCTACGTGAAGGCGGTCGAGGGCACCAAGACCCTGATCCTCGACACCCGCAAGACCACCCCGGGCCTGCGCACCCTCGAGAAGTACGCGACCCGGATGGGTGGCGCGGTGAACCACCGCATGGGCCTCTACGACCAGGTCCTCATCAAGGACACCCACCTCGCCCTCGCCAACGGCGTGAGCCCGGCGCTGCGCGCGGTGCGCAAGGCCCATCCCGAGGCGCCGATCAACGTCGAGGTGAGCAACCTCCAGGAGCTCGAGCAGGCGCTCACCGACAAGGCCCCGCGCATCCTCCTCGACAACTTCGCCCCCGGCCAGGTCCGCGAAGCGATGCAGCTCATCCGCGGCCGTGCCAAGGTCGAGATCAGCGGCGGCGTCGTCCTCACCAACGCCCGCGCATACGCCCTCGCCGGCGCCGACTACATCAGCGTGGGAGCGTTGACCCACTCGGCGACGGCGCTCGACTTCTCGTTGAAGGTGACCCGGTACTGAGTCGCT
>VBHE01000020.1:18545-24287 GCA_005889515.1 Chloroflexota bacterium
GGCGCCCGGGGTAAGGGCGCCTCCATACGCCCCCGGTGATGGCGTCACCCGTCCATCCGCTGCGCACCGCACCTCGTCGTACGGCCGCCGCTCGAGAAGCTCGGACGGCCCGCTGCGCGGGTAACCCTCCGAAGCTCGGCTGGGTCCGCGCAGCGTTGATGGCCCCAACCTGGCGCCGCCCGCCCCGCAGAGTCGCGAAGGGCGCGCGGCGCGAATGAGCTTGGTGAAGGGAGTCGTGACGGGGCGGGCCGGCTCGTCAGGCTCGTCGGGCCGGTTCGATGCGGTCGCCCTGGTGAGGAGTTCTCGGCGCAGCGGACGGATGGGGGACACCGCGGCAGCGGGGCGTATGGAGGCAGCCCTACCCCGGCTGCCGGAATCGAGGCGAGCGACGCCGAAGGCGTTGCCGCCGTCCCCGCCGAGCGGTGTCCCCCAGCCGGCCGCGTCCCCACAAGGACGTCAACTCCCCAGAGCGGCGACCACGTTCTCCTGCACCCAGCCCAACGTGACGAGCATCGCGTACTCCTCACGTTCGAGCATCGAGGCATCGCTCCGCTCCTCCCACCCGTCGTCGTCGATCCCGAGACGGGCTCCCGCCACCAGTCGGAGGTGGTTGAGGGCGCGCACCCAGGTGAGCGCCTCCTCTTCGGAGAGGCGGAAGCGGTCGTCGGAGCCGCTGAGGGCGGCGCGGACCGCGTCGATGTCGGCGGCGCGGACCTGCTCGACCTCGGGGCGGGAGTAGCGCTGGTACTCCTCGTCGAGGTGGGGATCGTCGTAGGCGTGCAGCCGGGTGCGGGGGTCGTCGCCGAGCCCGGGGCGGAGCTCGTCGACGATGCGCAGCAGGATCTCGCGCTCGCGACGGTCCAGCCGAAGCTCGACGCGATTGAGCCGCCGGCGGACCCGTCACCGAGACCTCGGCCTGCTCCCTCGGTTGGCTGGCGACGATCGCCTTGCCCTCCTGGTGCACCTGCAGCATCAGCTTGGTGGCGGTGGTCTCGTCGTAGCCGAAGAGCCGGCGGAAGACCAGGACGACGTACGACATCAGGGTGATGGGGTCGTTCCAGACGACCACGTTCCAGGGCATGTCGCGGCGTACGGTCTCGCGTCCGGCGGGCGCCTCGCGCCGGGTCGGGGCCTCGGTCGGCATGCGGAAAAGCTTAGTGCAGCGCCGCCGCCAGCTGGGGGCGATGGGTCTGGGTCAGCGGATGGGCCTCGCCGAGCTCGTTGAAGAGCCCCACCGCCACCCGCCGGGCGAGGTCGCGGACCGGCCCGCCGCCGCTGCTGCGCACCGTCTCCACGAGGGCGGGGAGGGCGGTGGAGGGGTCGCCGGCGCGGAGCGCGTCGAGGGCGGCGATCGCCGGCGCGCCGAGCTCGGGCTCGGCGGCGAGCTGGGCGCGGGCGAGGAGGCCGGCGGCCACCGGGTCGTGCTCCGCGGGGCCGAGCACCTCGGCGGCGGCGGCGGTCTCGCCCCGGTCGAGCAGCAGCCGGGCCAGGGCGACACGGGGCGCGGCGAGGCCGGGCTCGAGCTCGATGGCGCGGCGCAGGGACGCCTCGTCGCCGGCCACGGTCAGGCGCTCGCCGGGGGAGGGCAGGAGCGCCTCCACGAAGCGCTCGACCGCCGGGCGCGGCTGCGCGCCGACGAACTCGGACACCACCTGGCCCTCGCGGAAGGCCTTGACCGCGGGGATGCCGCGGACGCCGTAGCGCTCCTGCAGCCGGGGGTTGGCGTCGACGTCGACCTTGGCGAGCACCACCTCGCCTTGATGGGCCTCGACCGCCTGCTCGAGGACGGGCCCCAGCGCGCGGCAGGGGGCGCACCACGCGGCCCAGAAGTCGACGATGACGGCGGTGGTGAGGGAGCGCTCCAGCACCTCGTGGGCGAAGGAGGCCTCGCTGACCTCGATGACCATGCGCCGGTTGTACCCGATTCGCCGCCGGCCAACCCCGTCACGGCCTTAAAGACGGGGACCGGCGGGGCGCTGTGCCGCTCGCCGGTCCGGAGGGAGGGGGGTCGAGAGAGGGGACCGGCGGCTGGGAAGCCGCCGGTCCGGAGAGAGAGGGGTCTAGGCGGAGGTGCTCGTCGACACGTCCAGGGTCCCGGCCCAGGCGTCGACGAAGCTCTGACTGGTCTCCGGCGCCGCCGGGGCGGCCGCCGCGGCGGTGGAGGTCTCCAGGACGGCGCGGAGCGGAAGCTCGCAGTCGTGGCAGACGATCCAGATGGGACCGGCCTCGTCGATGGTCCGCTCGAGGCGGTGCCGCCGGCCGCATTCCTCGCAGGTGATGGTGATCCGCATCGGTCTGTCGTCCCGTCCTAGCTCTTGTGCTGCGTCTTTTCCGGTCCCCTGGGGGCCGGTTCCGGCAGCGAGAGGAGCGTCTCAGGAAACTCGAAAAGGGGGGATGACATCGGGTTGAGAGATGTAAAGACCGCGACGCGAAGCTGCGAAGGCGGGGGGTGGACCCCCGCCGGATCGGCCGCGACGGGGGTGGTACACTCCGGCCCGCCGCGCAGGCACGGAGCGTTCGCGCCCGTCAGCGCCGAGGCGCGCGGCGGTACGCGGACCGGGTCCGCAGCTTTCCGACCGGCGTCCCCGAGCACGCAGGCAGAGGCGAAGTAAGGAGCGAGTTGCCCCAGAGCACGACAGTCGACGAGCCCTGTCCCACGGCGACATCGTCGACGGGATCGTGGTTCGCGTCGATCCGGACGAGGTGCTGGTCGACATCGGGGCCAAGTCGGAAGGGGTGATCTCGAACCGCGAGCTCGCCGCGCGCGGAGAGGCGCCGGTCGAGTTGACGCCGGGTGACGAGGTCAAGGTCTACGTCATCGAGCCCGAGAACGAGCACGGCAATGTCGTGCTCTCCCTGCGCAAGGCGCGGGCCGAGGGGATCTGGCAGAAGGCCGCGGAGAAGGAGTCCGAGGGCGAGATCATCGACGCCGAGGTCCGCGAGCAGAACAAGGGCGGCCTCATCGTCAACATCATGGGTCTGCGCGGCTTCCTGCCCTCGAGCCAGGTGGCGCGGCAGTACAGCGGCAACCTCATGGAGCTGGTCGGGACCAAGATCCCGGTGAAGATCCTCGAGGTCAACCGCAAGCGCAACCGGCTGATCGTCTCCCAGCGCGCGGCCCAGGACGAGGACCGGGCCCGTCAGCGCGAGGAGCTCTTCGAGAAGCTCCAGGTCGGCGACCTGGTCAGCGGCAAGGTGAGCGGCCTCACCTCCTACGGCGCCTTCGTCAACCTGGGCGGGGCCGACGGCCTGATCCACATCTCCGAGCTGAGCTGGGACCGGATCAACAACGTCAGCGACATGCTCGCCGTCGGCGACGAGGTCGAGGTCAAGGTGATCAAGCTCGACCCCGAGCTCTCCCGGATCTCGCTGTCGCTGCGGCAGATGTCCGCCGACCCCTGGGACACCATCGAGGACCGCTTCCCCCAGGGCAAGCCGGTCGAGGGCGTGGTCACCAAGACGAAGAAGTACGGCGCCTTCCTCCAGATCGCCGACGGCGTCGAGGGCCTGCTCCACATCAGTGAACTCTCCTGGGACCACGTCGAGCGCACCGAGGACGTCCTCAAGGTCGGCGACAAGGTGACCGTCATGGTGCTCAACGCCGACAAGGTGCGCCGCCGCATCAGCCTCTCGCTCCGCCAGCTGCAGGGCCGCGGGGCCGGCTCCGGCGACGTCGGCGAGGAGTACTACCCCGGCGCCGACTACGAGCCCGCCCAGGTGGGCGACGTCGCTCCCGAGCTCGGCGATCTCGAGACCGGTGCGGACGCCGAGGAGCCCGTGTCGGACGAGCCGGCGGCCGATGAGGCCACCGCAGAGGAGCCCACCGCAGAGGAGCCCACCGCAGCGGAGCCCACCGCAGCGGAGCCCACTGCGGAGGAGCCCATGGCAGAGGAGCCCACCGCGGAGGAGCCCACCGCGGAGGAGCCCACGGCCGCCGCCGCCGTGCCCGCGGCTGCCGTCAAGAAGCCCGAGGCTGTCCACGAGGAGGCCGAGCCCGCCGCCGCCGGCCACGAGGACGCCGAGTAGGACGACTCCCGCGGCGTGTCGCGGGCGCCCTCCTCGACGGCTTCGCGACTCCTCGTCACGACCTCGTTCCGCAAGGTGAGGTTGCTGGGGGGCAACGCTGGGTATAGTGGTGGTCGCTGAGCGGCCTCGTCGGGGGGCTGTGCCGCCGCGGTCGACCCCGCGGAGGTTCTCCCGCCGGGTCTGCATCGGCGGAGGAGAACGAGAGCTTGTACCCCTTCGAAAGGTTCACCGAGAGAGCGAAGAAGGTCCTCACCCTGGCGCAGGAGGAGGCGGAGCGCTCTCACCACTCGTACATCGGGACGGAGCACCTGCTGCTCGGCCTGCTGCGCGAGGGTGAGGGGCTGGCGGCCAAGGTTCTCAACAACCTTGGAGTAGAGATCAACAAGGTGCGCAGCACCATCGAGTCGGTCCTCGGTCGGAACGAGCGCATCATCATTCAGCAGATCATTCCCACGTCGCGCGTGAAGAAGGTCATCGAGATCTCCTTCGAGGAGGCGCGGCGCATGGGGAACAACTACGTGGGCACCGAGCATCTGCTGCTCGGGCTGCTCATCGAGGGGGAGGGCATCGCCGCCCACGTCCTCGAGGACCTCGGCGCGACCCTCGAGAAGGTCCGCGGCGAGATCGAGCGGCTCCTCCACGAGTCCGGACTCGAGGAGGAGTCCAAGGAGGCGCAGAAGAAGCCCTCCAAGACCCCGCTCCTCGACCAGTTCTGCCGTGACCTCACCGAGCTGGCCCAGAAGAACTCCCTCGACCCGGTCATCGGCCGCGAGATGGAGATCGAGCGCGTCATCCAGATCCTGAGCCGGCGGACCAAGAACAACCCCGCCCTCATCGGCGAGCCCGGCGTCGGCAAGACCGCCATCGCCGAGGGCCTCGCCCAGCACATCATCCTCGGGAACATCCCCGAGTCCCTGATGGGCAAGCGGGTGCTGACCCTGGACATGGGTGCCCTCGTCGCCGGCACCAAGTACCGCGGCGAGTTCGAGGAGCGGCTCAAGAAGATCCTCGACGAGATCCGCCAGTCGCGCGAGGTCGTGCTCTTCATCGACGAGGCGCCGCCGAGGGCGCGATCGACGCAGCGAACATCCTCAAGCCGGCGCTCGCGCGTGGCGAGATCCAGTGCATCGGCGCCACCACCCTGAACGAGTACCGCAAGTACATCGAGAAGGACGCCGCGCTCGAGCGGCGCTTCCAGCCGGTGTTCGTCGAGCAGCCGAGCCTCCAGGAGATCAAGGAGATCCTGATCGGCATCCGGTCGCTCTACGAGAAGCACCACCGGGTGAAGATCACCGATGAGGCGCTCAGCGCCGCGGCTGAGCTCAGCGAGCGGTACGTGAGCGACCGCTCCCTCCCCGACAAGGCGATCGACCTCATCGACGAGGCCAGCGCCCGGGTGCGGATGAAGCTCACCACCACTCCCGACGACCTGCGCACCATGCAGAAGGAGATCCGGCAGCTCCAGATCCAGAAGGAGGAGTCGATCGCCGGTCAGGACTACGAGACCGCCGCCTCCTTCCGCGACCAGGAGAAGAAGCTCAAGGAGAAGTACGTCTCCGAGGAGATGGCGTGGCGCGACCGCCTCGGGCAGCAGGTGCCCGACGTGACCGAGGAGCACATCGCCGAGATCATCTCGTCCTGGACCGGCGTCCCGGTCTCGCGGCTCGTCGAGGAGGAGACCTCCCGGCTGCTGCGCATGGAGGAGGAGATCCACAG
>VBHE01000020.1:24378-24877 GCA_005889515.1 Chloroflexota bacterium
CCTCTCCGACAACGAGGACGCGATCATCCGGCTCGACATGTCGGAGTTCATGGAGCGGCACAGCACCGCGCGCCTGGTCGGCTCGCCCCCCGGATACGTCGGCTACGATGAGGGCGGTCAGCTCACCGAGGCGGTGCGGCGGCGTCCCTACAGCGTGGTGCTCTTCGACGAGATCGAGAAGGCGCATCCCGAGGTCTTCAACATCCTGCTGCAGATCCTCGAGGACGGCCGGCTCAGCGACGCCAAGGGCAAGGCGGTCAACTTCGCGAACACCATCGTGATCATGACCAGCAACCTCGGCGTCTCCAACCTCAAGGCCAACCTCTCGATGGGCTTCCAGCCGGCGATCCCGGACGAGCGGAGCACGTCCGCCGAGCACGGCAAGATGCGCGACACCATCATGGAGGAGCTGAAGCGGGCGTTCCGGCCCGAGTTCCTCAACCGCGTCGACGCGGTGGTGGTGTTCGAGCGGCTCGCCATGGTGCAGATGCGCCAGATC
>VBHE01000359.1:0-2344 GCA_005889515.1 Chloroflexota bacterium
TGCTCCACCAGGCCCACCTCTTCGGCGGCCGCCACGCGCGCCGCTGGGGCTGGGTGACGGCGCTGGGCTTCGACGCCGACCCCGAGGGGATGCTCAGCCTCATCTGGGCGCGGCCGCAGCGGCTCGGCGGCCTGCTGCCCGCGGCGTCGTCGATGGCGCTGCGCCTGGATGGGACGCTGTACCGCAGCACCGGGATGAGCGCGGTGCGCTGGCGCGACGACGAGGGCGCCGACGTCGACTTCGCCGGCCGCGCCGGCGAGGCCGAGGTGGAGGGCTTCGTCCGCGCCGCCCCGGAGTGGCTGACCGGGGTCACCTACCACGACCCCGATGGCGCCGAGGTCCACTGCGCCAACACCGAGGTCGCCGACCTCGACCTGCGGGTGACGATCGACGGCAGGGAGTCCCGGCTGCGCTGCCGCGCCGCCTGCGGCTTCGAGCGCGGTGGCCGCTCGCCGATGCCGGGGATCTGGCGCCCGCTCTGACCCGATCCGGCGCGCCGTGCGAAGCGCGGCGATACCGGCGATGGCGGCGAGGCCGGGCCTGCACCCGGTACGCTGACCCCATGCCCGTCATCCGCAACTGTGAGAACTGCGGCCGGCCGTTCCCCATCTACCGCCTCGCCGGGGTGCTGCTCGACGGCCGCATCCAGGAGCTCTGCCCGCGCTGCTGCTCCACCGAGGCTGCCGACGCGCCGGCGCGCGACCGGCTGGAGGTGCCCTACGCACCCCGGCCCGACAACGGTGCGATCCAGCCCAGCACCAGCCGCGACGTCTGGTAGGCGTGGCCACGTCGCAGCCCTTCGCCGCGCGGCTGCGCGAGGCGATCGAGAGGAGCGGATCGCTGCTCTGCGTCGGCCTCGACCCCTCCGGGTGCGCCGGTGCGGCGGAGGCGGAGCGGCTCTGCGCCGAGGTGCTCGAGGCGACCCTCGACCACGTCTGCGCGGTCAAGCCGAACGCCGCCTTCTTCGCCCAGCACGGAAGCGCCGGCTGGGCGGTCCTCGAGCGGCTGCGTGCACGGGTGCCGTCCGACCGGATGCTCATCGTCGACGCCAAGGTCGGCGACATCGGCACCACCGCCGAGGCCTACGCGGGCGCCCTCTTCGACCGGCTCGGCGCCGACGCGGTGACGGTGAACCCGCTGATGGGCGAGGACGCGCTGCGCCCCTTCCTCGAGTGGCCGGGGCGGGGGGTCTTCGTGCTCACCCGCACCAGCAATCCCGGCGCCGCCGACGTGCTCGAGCGCCGCCTCGACGACGGGACACCGGTCTACGCCCACCTCGCCCGCCTCGCGGTGAGCTGGGACCCGGGCGGCGCGGTCGGGCTCGTCGTCGGGGCCACGGCCCCCGAGGCGATCGCGCAGCTGCGCCGGGTGGCGCCGGGGGCGACGCTGCTCCTGCCCGGGGTGGGCGCCCAGGGCGGGTCGGTCGAGGCCGCGATCACCGCCGGGCTCGACGCCGCCGGCGCCGGCGTCGTCGTCAGCGTGAGCCGGGGGATCGCGAACGCCCCGGAGGGGCCCGCGGCGGCGGCCCGGCACTGGCGCGACCGCATCGACGCCGCCCGACAGGGGGCCCTCGCCGGGCGCTGACCGCGCCACCTCCCCCAGCTGTCTAGACTGCCCTATGACCTCGGCCACCATCGAGATGAGCGGCCACATCATCGACTCGATGATGCTGCCGCGCATCTTCGACGTGGTGATGGACCTCGGCGGCTCCTTCCGGGTCGACGAGTTCCAGGTCGGCCGCAACCCGGACGAGCGCTCCTTCGCCCGGATCACCGTCAGCCACGGCGAGGCGAGCGGCCTGCAGAGGATCATCGCCGCCTGCCAGCAGCAGGGCGCGGTGCAGGTGGACGGCGTCGCCGCGCACATCGAGGCGGCGCCGCGCGACGGGGTCTTCCCCGACACCTTCTACTCGACGAGCAACCAGCCGACCGCGGTGCGCATCGGCGACGTCTGGGTCGACGTCGAGGACATCGAGATGGACTGCGGAGTGATCGTCGAGGACGGGCACGCCCGCTGCGTCGCGGTCACCGACGTGCGCGCCGGCGACCGCGTCGTCGTCGGCCACGACGGCATCAAGGTCTCGCCGGTCGAGCGCTCGCGCAGCAAGGAGATCTTCGGCTTCATGACCAGCTCGGTCTCCGCGGAGAAGCCGAAGCACCTGATCATCCGCGAGCTGGCGCAGACGATGCGCGAGGTCCGCGCCGGTGGCGGTCGCATCTGCATGGTCGCGGGCCCGGCGGTGATCCACACCGGCGCCGGCGGCCACCTCGGCTGGATGATCGCCCGCGGATGGGTCGACGTCCTCTTCGCCGGCAACGCGCTCGCCGCGCACGACATCGAGTCG
>VBHE01000359.1:2416-2963 GCA_005889515.1 Chloroflexota bacterium
GGCATTCGCGAGGCGGTCGCGACCGGGATGCTCCGCAGCGGGGTGATGTACGAGGCGGTGCGCCAGGGCATCACCGTGGTGCTCGCCGGCTCGGTGCGCGACGACGGGCCGCTCCCCGAGGTGGTGGTCGACATGATCGAGGCGCAGCGGCGGATGCGCCAGGCGCTGCGCGGGGTCGAGCTCTGCATCATGTGCGCGTCGATGCTCCACGCCATCGCCACCGGCAACCTCCTGCCCGCGGCGACCAAGACGGTGTGCGTCGACATCAATCCCTCGGTGGTGACCAAGCTCGCCGACCGCGGCTCGTCGCAGACCCTGGGCCTGGTCACCGACGTCGAGTCCTTCCTGCGCGAGCTCTCGGAGTGCCTGGCATGAGCCTGCTCATCCCCGTCGCGGTCCTCAGCGACGACTCCTCGGACCGCCACGACGTCCCCGGCCATCCCGAGACCGCCGCGCGGCTCCACGCGATCCTCGACCACCTCGGCGCCGACCCGGAGCTGCGCCGGCTCCCCGCCCTGCCCGTCCCCGACGCCGACCCCGAGGTGGT
>VBHE01000021.1 GCA_005889515.1 Chloroflexota bacterium
CGGCGACCTCGGCGTGGTCGCCGCGGGTGAGCACCGAGCGTCCCAGGGCGCGACCGCGGGCGAGGCAGTCGATCCACGCGACCGAGTACTGGTAGGCGTCGTCCCCGCTCGACATCCGCGCCATCACGTCGTCGAGGTCGCGCGCCCGCTCGGTGTCCATCCGGATGCGCGAGGTGGCGACCGGCTGGAGCCGGAGCTCGGCCTCGACGATGATACCGGTCAGTCCCATCCCGCCGACGGTCGCCCAGAAGAGGTCGGGTCGGAGGTCGGGCGAGAGGGTGAGCGTCGCCTGCGGGGTGCGCAGCCGCAGCGAGAGCACATGGGCCCCGATGCTGCCGTCGCGGTGATGGTTCTTGCCATGGATGTCCGCAGCGATGGCGCCGCCGACGGTGACCTGGCGGGTGCCGGGGGTGACCGGCACGAACGCTGACCCCCGCGCCGGCGCCGACCACCCCGCGCTCGAGGTCGAGGCGGTGGAGACGGTCGAGGCCGGTGCAGAGCACGACGGTGCCGCCGGCGTTCTGGGCGGCGTCGCCGTAGCTGCGTCCCAGCCCGCGAGCGACCAGGCCGCGCGCCGGCGGGGCATCGGCGAGCACGTCGAGCTGCGCCGCGTCGCGGGGCTCGACGACCCGGGCGCGGCTGGGCGCGGTGCGTCCCCAGCCGCAGAGGAGCGCCTCGGCGCCGGTCAGGTCGAGGACGGGCCCGGCCGGCTCACCGGGCATAGATCCCCAGGCCGACGAAGACCACGCAGGCCAGGCCCATGAGCTGCAGCGACCGCTCGCCGAGCACGATCTCCTCCGGACCCGCCGTCGACCCCGCCTCGAGGATGAGCGCGTAGCGGAGGATGCCGAGGACGAAGGGCACGATCGAGAGCTCGAACCACGGCACCCCCGGCAGGCTGGCGTTCTTCTCGAACGCCCATAGGCAGTACGCGGTGATGGCGATGCCCGACGCCATCGAGCGCACGTAGCGCAGGAAGGAGACCGAGTACAGCTCGAGGGTGAGGCGGTGGCTGCCGCGCTCGTCGCCCATGCTCAGGTGCTCGCTGTGGCGCTTGCCCGCGACCATGAAGAGCGATCCGAAGGACACGACGATCAGGAACCAGGTCGAGATCGGCACCCCCGCGGCGACGCCGCCGGCGATGGCGCGGATCACGAAGCCGGACGCCACCGCGGCGAGGTCGAAGACCGGCTCGTGCTTGAGCCACAGGCTGTAGGAGACGGTGATCGCCGCGTAGACGACGACCAGGCCGGCGAGCAGCGGTGAGCCCGCGAGGTCGGCGACGGCGATCGCCGCGAGCACCAGCCAGGTGCCGACGACGCGGGCGACGCCGACCGGCACCACCCCGGCCGCGACCGGGCGCAGCCGCTTGTCGGGATGGACGCGGTCGGCCTCGACGTCGGTGGCGTCGTTGATGAAGTAGATCCCGCTCGCCGCGACGCAGAAGACCGCCGCCGCGAGCAGGGTGTGGAGCAGCGCCCCGCGGTGGCCGAGCACCCCCGCCGCGCCGGGCGCGGCGAAGACGAGGATGTTCTTGATCCACTGCTTGGGACGCGCGGTACGGACGAGGCCGAGGAGGAGGGGGGCTCCGAGCCGGGCGCGGACGGCTCCGGCCCGGTGGGCCGGCTCGAGGCGTTCGTAGATGGCCGGGGCTCCATGACGTGGGGCTGGGCGACCCGAGTTCGCGGGGAGGGACCCGCGAGGCCGGGGCAAGGGTAGCAGACGGTGACCCGAGCCTCGGCCGCCGCCGGGGGGCTAGCCCACCCCCCGGGCGAGGGCGTCGTCGAACGACGCCGAGAGGCTCACCGGCGGCGCGTCCCCGAACTCGCGCACCCTGCCCCACGCCGTGATCGTGTACCCGCCGCCGGGGTCGAGCGCGACGATGCCGCGGGCGATGTCCTGGCCGGGGAAGTAGCCGGTCGACGAGGCGATCGGGGCCACCCCGAAGGTGTGGACGCCGTTCCAGCCGTCCACCACCCAGCCGCCGCCGCCATCGGGGCGCAGCGCCAGGCCACGGGCGATGTCCCAGCCGGGCCAGTAGGTCGTGGTCTGGAGGATGGGGGCGCCGCCGAAGGGATGCACCCCGCCCCAGCCGTCGAGCACGTAGCCGCTCACCCCGTCGGCGCGCAGGGTGATCGAGCGGGCGATGTCCCATCTCGGCCAGTACGCGGTCGGGGTGACCACCGGGGCGCCGCCGAAGGGATGGATGCCCCCCCAGCCGTCGAGCACGTAGCCGCTCACCCCGTCGGGGCGGAGCGCGATCGCGCGGGCGATGTCCCACCCCGGCCAGTACGCCGAGGCCTGCACCACCGGCGCCTTGCCGAAGTTGTGGACGCCACCCCAGCCGTCGAGCACGTACCCGCCCGCGGCGCCCTCCTGCACCGCGACCCCGCGGGCGATGTCCCAGCCCGGCCAGCCCACCGGCTGCGCGAGCGGCGCGGCCGAGCCCCAGGGATGGACCCCGCCGAAGCCGTCGAGCGCGAAGCCTCCCGGCCCGTCCGAGCCCTTGAGCCCGGTGGGCGCCACCGCCGCGCGCAGCCAGCCGATCACCGGCATCCCCAGCCGCGGCTGCATGGTGGTGCCGTCGAGTGGGAGCCGGGCATGCCCGGTGGGGCTGGAGAGCGCCCAGTTCTGCTCCACGACGTCGACGTGGTCCGAGCCGACCCCGGCGACCACCGCCACGTGTCCGGCGGGGGAGCCCGGGGTCGCGCCGAAGATGACCAGGTCGCCGAACTGCGGCGCCACCGCGCCGCCGTTGGGCAGCTGCTGCCACGGCGTCCTGAGCCTGGGTCCGACGTCCCACATCTGGTACGCGTATGCCACCGGCCAGATCGGCGGCGCGCCGAAGCGCAGTGACGCCCAGCGCTGCGCCAGCTCGACGCACTCGTACCGCAGGCCATAGGTCTGCGCGGTGTCCTCGTTGCCGTCCCCGTTGCCGTAGACGTTGAGGTCGCCCAGCGCCGCCGACGCTCCCGCCCAGTCGGCGCCGGCGACCAGCACCGTGCCGTAGGGGACCGGCTGCGCACCGGCCCAGTCGTGGGTCAGCAGCACCGGGGTCAGCACCGCGACACAGATGGCGAGAACGTGGAGGAGGACGCGTCGGACGCGCATGACAGGCGGACCCTAGCAGAGCCGATGGCGCTCGTCATAGCGCACACGAGAACGTCACACGCCGTGACCGCCTGTTCCGGCCACGCGTTTCGGTTACAGACGGCGCCCGCATTGCGCCACTCGAGTCGATTGCGGGGCGGCTGTCGCCCCGGCTCTCCGGCGGTGCCGCTCTGCTACGCTGCCCGCGCTGTGCTGCAGGAGGAGCGGGTCGACGTCGCCGCCCTGGTCGCCGAGGTGGAGGCCGAGGTGGCCCGCCGCCGGGCCGCGGGCGAGTACCCGGAGGAGCTCCTGCTCCGGCTGCGCGCCGAGTTCGCCGTCGAGGACGAGGTCGAGCCCCCCGAGGCGCTCGCCATCGTCGAGAGCAGCCGGCCGCTGCGCTCCGCCCGCCCGGTGGTGGGTCCGGCGGTGGTCTTCGGCAAGCGGGCGCTGCGC
This sequence comes from Chloroflexota bacterium, assembly GCA_005889515.1. Taxonomy (GTDB): domain Bacteria; phylum Chloroflexota; class Dormibacteria; order Aeolococcales; family Aeolococcaceae; genus CF-96. Next base: position 3,544 of record VBHE01000021.1, read on the forward strand.
CGGCTGCTGAGCTGGTACGTGCACCCCGCCGTCCACGACCAGAACCGCTTCAACCTGGCGCTGCTGCGCGAGCTGCGCTCCCTGGAGGCGAGGCTCGACAGGCTCGAGCGGAGTGTCCGCGACGACGGCGACGAGGCCCATGGGTGAGGCTCGCCTTCGTCACCCCGCGCTACGGCGCGGAGATCCTCGGCGGGGCTGAGACCCAGGTCCGCGACTACGCCGAGCGGCTCGCCGCCGCCGGCCACGACGTCGAGGCGCTCACCACCTGCGCCGTCGACCACCACACCTGGCGGAACGCGCTCCCGCCCGGAGAGAGCGTCGCCACCGGGGTCCGGGTGCGCCGCTTTGCGGTGACCCGCCCCCGCGACCACGCGCTCGCCGCCCGCCAGCAGCCGGTGCTCGACGCGGGGCTGTGCCTCGGCCCCGAGGGCGAGCGCGCCTGGGTCGAGAACACCGGGGTGAGCGAGCCGCTGCTCGAGGCGATCGCCGCCACCGCGCCGCGGGTCGACGCGCTCCTCTTCGCCCCCTACCTGTTCGCCAGCACGGTGCTGGGAGCGGCGGTGCGGCCCGACCGCAGCCTGGTCATCCCCTGCCTCCACGACGAGGCCTACGCCCGCTTCGCCCCGGTGCAGGCCGCGCTCCGCGGCGCCGCCGGTCTGATCCTCAACACCGAGGCCGAGCGCGACCTCGCTGCGCGGCTGCTCGGCGAGCTGCCCCCGAACCGGGTGGTGGGCGAGGGCTTCGAGCCCGCCGCCGCGGTCGACGGCGAGGGCTTCCGCCGCCGCCACCGGCTCGACCGCGACGCCCTCGCCTACGCGGGGAGGCGCGAGCGGGGCAAGAACTACCACCTCGTCCTCGAGTACGTGACCCTCTACTCCCGGGCGCTCTCCCGGCGCGGCCCGGTGCGGCTGCTCGCCATGGGCGGGGGCCCGCTCCAGCCGCCGGAGTCCGCGCGCCCGCTCGTCTGCGACCTCGGCTTCGTCGGCCACGGCGAGATGCTCGACGCCCTCGCCGCCTCACTGGCGAGCGTCCAGCTCTCGCGGATGGAGAGCTTCTCGCGGGTGCTGATGGAGGGCTGGCTGGCGGGGACGCCGGCGATCGTCGACGCCGGCTGCCCGGTCACCCGCGAGCACTGCGCGCAGAGCGGGGGCGGGGTGTGGGTGGGCGACGCCGAGGAGTTCGCCGAGGTCGTCGACCGCCTCCGCGCCGACCCGGAGCTCCGCGGCCGGATGGTCGACGCCGGCCGCCGCTACGTCGCCCGCCGCTACAACTGGACGGCGGTGCTCGGCCGGCTCGAGGCCGCGGTGCGGGAGCTGGTCGGAAATTGAGCGGGGGTCCGGCGGTCCACCAGCTCCTCCCGGTGCTCTCCTACGGCGACGCCATCGGCGGCGCGGTGCTGCGGATGCGGGCGATGCTCCGCGGCCTCGGCTTCCGCTCGACGATCTACGCCGACCTCATCGACCGCCGGCTCTCCCGCGAGGCGCGGCCGGCGGACGAGCTCCCCGGCGCGCTCGCGCGCGAGGACGCGCTCCTCTACCACCTCTCCATCGGCTCCCCCCTCGCCCGGCTCGTCGAGGCCAGCCCGGCTCGGCGGGTGATCGTCTACCACAACCTCACCCCGCCGGAGTTCTACCGGGGGACGAGCCCGAGGGTCGTCTACTGGCTCGAGCGCGGCGAGCGCGAGCTCCAGCGGCTGGCGCCGCTCGCCGACCTGGTCGTCGGCGACTCCACCTACAACCTCGAGGCGCCGCTCGCGGCGGGGGCGCGGCGCCACACCGTGATCCCTCCCCCGGTCGACCTCGGCCGGCTCGCGCCCCGGCCGTCCGCCCCGGCGTTGCCCCCGGTCGTCCTCTTCGTCGGCCGGATCGCCCCGAACAAGCGGCAGGAGGAGCTGATCCGGGTGATCGCCGCGGCGCGCGCGACCACCCTGCCCGAGGCGCGCCTGGTGCTCGCCGGCAGCGCCGACGACACCGGTGGCTACCTCGCCGGCCTGCACGCCCTCGCCGATCGCCTCGGCGTCGCCGGCTCGGTCGACGTCCCCGGGCGGCGGCTGAGCGACGCCGAGCTCGGCGCCCAGTACGCGCAGGCGAGCGTGTTCGCCTGCGCCAGCGACCACGAGGGCTTCTGCATCCCGCTGCTCGAGGCGATGGCGTTCTCGGTGCCGGTCGTGGCCCACGCCGCCGGGGCGGTGCCGGAGACCCTCGGCGGCGCCGGGGTGCTCGTGAAGAGCCGCGACCCGCTGGTGTGGGCGGAGCTGGTCGGCAGGGTCGTCGGCGACGGGCGGCTCCGTGGCGAGCTCGCCGCGGCGGGACGGCGCCGGCTCGCCGCCTTCTCCGAGGAGGCGATCTCCGCGCGGCTCGCGGAGGCGCTGCGCGGCATCGGCGTCTCCCCGCCGCCGCGGCGTCCGCGGAGGTGGGGCCGCTGAGCGGGCTGCTGATCGACGGTCGCGCCCTCCAGGACCGGTCGGCGGTGCGCGGCATCGGCACCTACGTCCGCGGCCTCTGTGAGGGTCTGCACGGGCTCGGCGTCCACCCCGACCTGCTGCTTCGCGCCGGCGCGCCGCCGCCCCCGGAGCTGGCCCGCTGGGGCCTCGGCGAGGGAGCCCGGGTCCCGGTCCTGAAGCGGCGCATCCAGCCGGTCGCCGACCACCTGCTGGTGATGCGCGCGCTCTCCCGGGTGCGCCCCTCCCTCTACCACGCGGTGGAGTGGGCCCAGCCGCTGCGCGCGCGCGTGCCGGTGGTCGTCACCGTCCACGACCTCATCCCGTTCCTGTACCCGCGGCTCTACCCGTGGATGCGGCGCGAGCGGCTCGCGGCGCTGCGCCTGCTCCGGCGGGCCGACGCGGTGGTCGCGGTGAGCGGGTGCACCGCCGCCGACACCGTCCGGCTGGCACGGGTCGACCCGGCGCGCATCGCCGTGGTCCCCCACGGCGTCGCCGCCGACTTCCTCCCCGCCCCGGAGGCGGAGGTCGATGCGGTGCGTGCCCGCCTCGGGCTCGACGGCCCCTACCTGCTCTCGGTCGGCACCTTCGATCCCCGCAAGCGGGTGGAGCTGCTGATGCGGGCCGCGGCCGGGCTCGAGGGGCTCACCCTCGTGGTGGCCGGCGACCAGGGCGCCTACGCGGGCGCGGTCAGGGCCGCTGCCGCGGCGGCCGGGGTCGCGGACCGCACCCGGGTCACCGGCCATGTCCCGCTCCCCGAGCTGGTCGCCCTCTACTCCGGCGCGGGCTGCCTGCTCTTCACCTCGGGGTACGAGGGCTTCGGCCTGCCCCTGCTCGAGTCGATGGCCTGCGCGACCCCGGCGGTCGGCTTCCGCAACTCCGCCCTCGGCGAGGTCGGCGGCGAGGCCGCGGTGCTCGTCGACGACGGCGACGTCGAGGCGATGGCGGCGGCGGCCCGCCGGCTCCTCGACGACCCCGCGGAGCGCGCCGACCGGGTGGCCACCGGCCGCGCCTGGGCCGCGCGCTTCACCTGGGAGACGACCGCGCGGCGCACCCTCGACGTGTACCGCACCCTGACATCGATGTGACGGCTTACACCCACAGGTTGTGAGCGTGCCGGTGGACGGCTACCATGCACGGGCGTCACGCGCCCGCATCTCTGGGTCTCCGTATGAAGCACTCCGTCTCCGCACCGCCGACCCGCCTGCGCCGGGCCGCCACCCTGGCGGCACTCTCCGCGGTGCTCGCCGCCGCCGTCCTCGGACTGGTGCGCGCCGCCGGCCAGAGCGCCCCCACCCCCACCACCGGACCGGCGCCCCACGACCCGCCGGTCGGAGTGCACGCCCTCCAGCAGCGGCAGTTCGGCAGCGTGCAGGCCATGGCCACCGCGGTGCGGATGACGCCGCTGAAGGCCACGACGGCGACCCCGGCGACGGCGAGCACGCCCGCGGTCGGTGGACCGGCGCGGGAGGTGCTCGGCTTCGCGCCCTACTGGGACATGGCGAACTGGAAGCAGTGGCAGCTGCAGCGCCTCTCCACCATCGCCTACTTCGGGGTCACCCTCGACGGCAACGGCAACCCCGTCCACGACGAGGGCTGGCCGGCGTGGACGGGGCAGCAGCTGACCGACATGGTGAGCGCCGCACACGCGAGCGGGGTGCGGGTCCTGGTGACGATCAAATCCTTCGACACCCCGACGATCTCCTCCATCGTCAGCAACCCCGCGCACGCCCAGAACGCGATCGCCACCGCGATCTCCCTGGCAAGGTCACGCGGCCTCGACGGCATCGACGTCGACTTCGAGGGGGCGTCCTCGCCGACCTACCCGACGATCGCCCAGGACCTCACCGCCTTCATGGGAGGCCTCACCGCCCAGACCCACGCCGCGATCGGCGGCAGCGAGGTGGTCATCGACACCTACTCGGGCTCGGCGAGCTGGGACGGCGGGCTCTTCAACGTCGGCGCGCTCGCCCCCAACGTCGACGCCTTCTTCGTGATGGCGTACGACATGGCCTTCAGCAACACGCCCGGCCAGGCCAGCCCCAACGCGCCGCTGACCGGCTTCACCTACAACGACACGACCGCCGTCGCGCAGTACCTCGCCAAGGCGCCGGCGTCGAAGATCATCCTGGGCGTCCCCTACTACGGCTACAAGTGGTCGACGACAGCGGCGCGGCGATGGCCGACACCTACTCCGGCGTCTTCACCGACTTCGCCTGCGCCGCCCAGCTCACCAGGCAGTGGGACGCGACCGCGGCGAGCCCGTGGGCGACCTGGTACTCGGCGGCGACCGGCGACCCCTGCGGCGGCAACTTCAACAGCTGGCGGGAGATGTACTACGAGGACGTCACCTCGATCGGCGCCAAGTACGACCTCGCCAACCAGTCGAACCTGCGCGGCGCGGGCATCTGGGCGCTCGGCTACGACGACGGCCACAGCGAGCTCTGGGACCTGATCGGCAGCCACATCAACGTCAGCCACGCCCCGGTGGCGAGCGCCACCGCGCCGGCCGGACCCTTGAACAGCACCGCCTTCGGGGTCTCCTGGGGAGTGACCCCCGGCAGCGTTCCGGCCACCTCCTACCGGATCTGGGTGAGCCAGGACGGCGGCGCCTGGACGCGCTGGATCTCCACCGCGGCGACGACCGCGACCTTCCACGGCTTCGCCGGACACGGCTACGCGTTCTACGCCGAGGCGTTCGGCGCCGGCGGCTACGGCTCGGGTGCGCCCAACGGCTCCACCCCGGCCCAGCCCACCACCCAGATCGCCGCCGGCGCGACCCGCGCCGAGCCCTTCACCGGCCTCTACGCCGCCGACGCCTACGGCGACCTCCTCCCCGCCTCGTCTCCGCCACTGCCGCCCACCGCCACCTGGCCGGGGTGGAGCATCGTCCGCGGGGTCGCGATGGCGCCGGCCGGGCAGGGCGGGTACGTGCTCGACGGCTTCGGCGGCCTCCACCCCTTCGGCTCCGCCCCGATCCTCGCCACCAGCGGCTACTGGTCGGGCTGGGACATCGCTCGCGGCGCCGCGATCGCCCCCGGCGGCCAGGGCGGCTACACCGTCGACGGCTGGGGCGGCGTCCACCCCATCGGCAGCGCTCCGCTGGTGAACGCGACCTCGTACTGGCCGCGGTGGGACATCGCCCGGGGGATCACCCTCAACGCCTGCGACGCCACCGGTCACAGCGGCTGGGTGCTCGACGGCTGGGGCGGGGTCCATCCCTTCGGCGGCGCCGCGCTGCTCAACGCGAGCTCCTACTGGCCCGGCTGGGACATCGCCCGCGGCATCGCGAGCGTCTGCACCAACGGCCAGCAGGGCGGCTACGTCCTGGACGGTTGGGGTGGGGTCCATCCCTTCGGCGCCGCGCCGCCGCTGGCGACGACGACCTACTGGCGCGGCTGGGACATCGCCCGCGGCCTGACCGTGCTGCCCGGCGGTGGCGGGGGCTATGTCGTCGACGGCTGGGGCGGATTCCACCCGATCGGCAGCGCCCCGATCGTCGACAACCCGGTCTACACCCCCGGCCACAACGTGGTGCGCGGAGCCGCCGCCAGCTGATCAGCCGGCGGCGAGGAAGCTCAGGATCCGGTCGTTGACCTGCGCGGGCTTCTCGACGAGGAGGAAGTGGCCGGTGCCCTCGACCCAGCTCGCCTCCGAGCCCGGGGCCAGGAGGGTGCGGGTCTTCTCCATCGCCGCGTCGTCGAGCGCGCAGCAGCCGTCGTTGGGGCCGTGCAGGTAGAGGACCGGCTGGGGCGGCAGGGTCCCGTAGGCGGCCCCGTTCTCCGCGGCCCACTCCGCGGTGCCGATGCGCTGCGGGTCGAAGTACGACCGGTAGTAGCCGAAGGCGGCCTCGAGGTTCGCGGGATCACGCAGGCAGGCCTTGGCGTGGACCAGGTCCTCGGTGGCGTCGTAGCCGGGGGACCACTCCGCCCAGATGCGGTCGATGAACGCCATGTCGATCGCGGAGACCACCGCCCCGGCGATGGCGCTGCACTGGAAGAACCAGGCGTAGAAGAAGCGCTTGATCTGGTCGTAGGTCGGGAAGACGTCGGCGATGATCGGCGCGATGGGAATGTTGATCAGCACCACCCGGCGCCAGCGCTCGGGCTCATTCGCCGCCACCCCGTGCGCCATCGACGACCCCCAGTCGTGCCCGACGAGCACGGCGTCGGAGCCGCCGCCGAGCGCCTCGTGGAGGCGGTTGCCGTCGTGGACCCGGTCGATCAGGCGGTACCGCCCGTCGGCGGGGATCGCGGTCGGTGCGAATCCGCGCTGGAAGGGCGCCACCGCGCGGTAGCCGGCCGCGGCGAGCGCCGGCAGCAGGTGCCGGTAGGTGTACGGGGAGTCGGGGAAGCCGTGCAGGCAGAGGGCCAGCGGCCCCTCGCCGGCCTCGAGGTAGGCGAAGTCCAGGCCGTTGGCGGTCACGCGCCCCTGACGCAGCTCCATGTCGGGCCCCTCCAGCCGGATCGGCCCCGCGATGGCGCCGGGGATGAGGATCCTACGCTCGCCGGCGCTGCGAGAATGCGCGCCGTGCCGGAGAGCGACCGTCGGCTGCGCATCGTCACCCCCCGCTTCGGCGAGGCGGTGGTCGGCGGCGCCGAGTCGGTGGCGCGCGATCTCGCGCTGCGCCTCGCCGCCGACGGCTGGCAGGTGGAGGTGTGGACCACCTGCGCCGTCGACGCCGTGACCTGGAGCAACCGCGAGCCGGCGGGGACGAGCGCCGATGGGCCGGTCACCGTGCACCGCTTCCCCACCCGGATCCGCCGCCCGCCGCGCCTCTTCCACCAGCTCAGCCGGGTGCTCTTCCGGCTGCCGCCCGCGCTCCGCCCGGAGACGCTCTGGGTGATCCTCCAGGGCCCCTACGCGCCGGGCCTCGTCTGGGGGCTCGCCCACGCCCCGGCGGCGCCGACGCTCTTCCTCCCCTACCTCTACCACCCGTCCCTGCGCGGCGCGCACCGGACCCGCGGGCCGCGCCTGCTCATGCCCGCCGCCCACGAGGAGCGCCCCCTCGGCCTGCGGTCCGTGGCCCGTCTGGTGGACGCGGTCGACGGGTTCCTCTACGCCACCCCCGAGGAGCGGGCGCTGCTCGAGTCCACCCACCCCGCGGCCGCGCAGCGGGCCTGGCGGATCGGCAACGTCGGCATCGACCCGCCCCCGGACACCGACCCCGACCGCGCCCGGGAGCGGCTCGGGGTGTCCGGCCCCTACCTCCTCCACGCCGGCCGGGCCGCCACCGGCAAGGGGCTCGACGAGCTCCTCGACGCCGTCACCCTGCTCCGCCGCAACCACCCCGAGGTGCACCTCGTGCTCGCCGGCGACGCCGGGGCGCCGCCGCCGGCGGGGGCGGCCGCCGATCCCGGCGTCGTCCGCGCCGGCCGGCTCGAGCGCGGCCTGCTCTGGGACGCGATCGCCGGCGCGACCGCGGTGGTGGTCCCGAGCTACCTCGAGAGCCAGTCGCTCCTCGCCGTCGAGGCCTGGGCGGTGGGGCGGCCGGCGCTGCTCAACGCCGCCTCGCCCGCGCTCGCCGGCCAGGCGCAGCGGAGCGGCGGGGCGATCGTCTACCGCGGCGCCGCCGAGCTCGTCGCCGCCGCCTCGGCGCTCCTCGACGACCCCGACCGCGCCGCCGCCCTCGGCGCCGCCGGCCGGCGCTTCGTCGAGACCCGCTACCGCTGGGGGGCGGTGCTCGACGGGGTGCGGGGGCTGGTCGAGGACGCGGGGCGCCGGGCGGCGCGGCGCGCGGGCTGATCCCGTATGATCCGGCGCCGCGCCCGGAGGAGCCTGCGCACCGTGGAGGGATCGAGCTGAGCACCGCGCTGATCACCGGGATCACCGGCCAGGACGGGACCTACCTGGCCCAGCTGCTGATGGAGCGCGGCTACACCGTGCACGGTCTGGTGCGAGGCCAGAACAACCCGCGGCTGACGAACGTGGAGCGCCTCTGCCCGGGGATCGAGTTCGTCGAGGGCGACCTCCTCGACCAGTCCTCGCTGATCGCGGCGCTCGAGACCTGTCAGCCCACCGAGGTCTACAACCTCGGCGCCATCAGCTTCGTCGCCCTCTCCTTCAAGCAGGCGTCGCTCACCGGCGAGGTGACCGGGCTCGGGGTGGTGCGGATGCTCGAGGCGATCCGCACCGTGAACGCCGACATCCGCTTCTACCAGGCGTCGAGCAGCGAGATGTTCGGCAAGGTGCGGGAGACGCCGCAGACCGAGGGCACCGCGTTCCACCCGCGCTCACCCTACGGCGTCGCCAAGGTGTACGGCCACTACATCACCGTGAACTACCGCGAGAGCTATGGCATGTACGCGTGCAGCGGCATCCTCTTCAACCACGAGTCCGAGCGCCGCGGCCTCGAGTTCGTCACCCGGAAGATCACCAACTCGGTGGCGAAGATCAAGCTCGGCCTGCAGAAGCAGCTCGCGCTCGGCAACCTCAGCGCGCGCCGCGACTGGGGATTCGCCGGTGACTACGTGCGCGCGATGCACCTCATGCTCCAGCAGGACGAGCCCGACGACTACGTCATCGCCACCGGCGAGACCCACAGCGTCGAGGAGTTCTGCGAGCTCGCCTTCGCCCATGTCGGTCTCGACTGGCGCGACCACGTGGTCACCGACGAGCGCTTCCTCCGCCCCGCCGAGGTCGACCTGCTCATCGGCGACTCCACCAAGGCGCGGACGAAGCTGGGATGGACGACCACGGTGAGCTTCCCCGAGCTGGTCACGCGGATGGTGGAGAGCGACCTCGCCGCTCACAGCGCCGCCCTGAGGCAGGGCGTCGCCGGCGGCTGATCCCTGCGCTCCCCTCAGCCGGCCGAGGAGCCCTTGATGGTGTCGTGGAGCGGCGTGTACACGGGGGTGTCGACCGCGGGGGCGTTGCCGATGGGGTGGAAGCCGCCCCAGCCGTCGACGACGTAGCCGCCGCCCCCGCCGGGCAGGATGGCGATGCCCCGGGCGATGTCCCAGCCGCGCCAGTAGGTCGAGGTCGCCAGCGGCGGCGCAGCGCCGAAGGGGTGGACCCCGCCCCAGCCGTCGAGGACGTAGCCGCCCTGCCGGCCGTTGGTGCAGACGCTGACGATGCCCCGGGCGATGTCCCAGCCGGGCCAGTAGGAGCTCGCGTTGAGCAGGGCGGCGCCGCCGAAGGGATGGACCCCGCCCCAGCCGTCGAGCACCCAGCCGCTGTGGCCGGTGGAATCGCAGGCGTTGAGGGTGATCCCCCGGGCGATGTCCCACCGCGGCCAGTACGAGGTGGCGTTCACCAGCGGGGCGTCGCCGATCGGATGGACCCCGCCCCAGCCGTCGACGGTGTAGCCGCCCTGGCCGTCGGGCGCGATGGCGAGCCCGCGGGCGATGTCCCAGCCGGACCAGTAGCCGCTGGTGGGGAGCACCGGGGGCATGGCGCCGGTGGCGCCGAAGGGATGGATGCCGCCGAAGCCGTCGAGGACGTAGCCGCCCTGACCGCCGGGCGCCATCGCGATGCCGCGGGCGATGCTCCAGCCCGGCCAGTACGAGGTGGTCGCCAGTGGTGGGGAGGAGCCGGGATGGAGGCCGCCGTAGGCGTCGACGGCGTAGAGGCCGGTGAAGGGGCCGCTGCCGGCGGAGGCCGAGATCGACGTGGTGGCGTCACCGACGCCGTCGGGCGGGCCGCTGTCGAAGCGGCCGTTGTGCACCTCGGCGTGGAAGGTGTACGTGTGCCCGGGGAATCCGTGGAAGGTGGCGCTCTGCCCCGTGGTGTCGGTCCACTTCGTCCAGGCACCGCCGTCGTCCTGCACCCAGATCGAGTAGGAGCTCACCACGACGCCGTTGCCCGGCGTCCAGGAGGCTCCGAAGGAGGTGCCGGTGCTGCTCGGGGGGGCGCTCACCTGGGCGGGCGCGACCAGGCCTCCGGTCAGGCTGCCGAGACCGGTGGGACCGTCGAAGCCGGGCTGCGCGTTGCAGAGGTAGACGGCCCCGCAGCTGATCCCCGCGGGGTGGGTGTCCTGGCTCACGTCGGACATCGACGCGGAGTTCTCGTAGAAGGCCATGGCGCCGGGCGGGTAGTAGCCGAGGCCGCCGCTGAGAGCCCAGGCGCCGGCCACGAAGGGCGCCGCCGCGCTGGTGCCGCCGATCGGCTGCCAGCCGCCGGCGGAGCTGTCGTAGACGGCCACGCCCGTGCTGAGGTCGCTCACCGCGGAGATGTCGGCGACGGTGCGGTTCGCGCACCCCGAATCGTGCTGCCAGGACGGTTTCGGCTCGAACTGGCTGCAGCCGCTGCCCGCCCCGGTGGGCTGGCCGGTGCCGCAGTCGGCGGGGTCGGGGGACGCACCCACCCAGCCGGTCTCGCTGTAACCGCGCAGGTTGTTGGTGGGGAGCAGGGTGGTGCCGCCCACGGCGGCGACGTACGGCGAGGCGGCGGGGTAGCTCACCCCGTACCCACAGTCGCCGGTGGCCGCGGTGAAGGCGATGCCGGCATGGTTGAAGAGGTGGTCGTGGTTGAGCTCGTCGGGGTTCTCCGACATCCCGAAGCTCATGCTCACCTCGGTGGCGCCGCTGTCGATCGCCTTCTGGATCGCGGGGTAGATGTCGCCGAAGCCGTCGGTCCTCGCCTCGATCAGGATCAGCTGGCAGTTCGGGCACGCCGCCGACGCCATGTCGAGGTCGAGCGAGGTCTCGATGTCCCAGCCGTAGGGGATCGAGGAGCCGCCGCCCATGGTGACCTTGCGGAAGCAGCCGTTGGAGGCGGTGCACGCGGGCAGGCCGAACCGGGCCCGGTAGGTGGCGAGGTCGGCCTCGGCATTGGGGGTGTCGAAGGCGTCGATGACCGCGATCGCCTGCCCGCCCCCGCTGCTCACCGGCAGCGCGTACGCCGCCTGGAGCTGCGCCGGGGT
>VBHE01000337.1:0-2139 GCA_005889515.1 Chloroflexota bacterium
CTCAGCACCACCACCCTGGGCGTCGGTGACCATCCCATCACGGCGGTGTACAGCGGCGATTCCACCGATGCGGGCTCGAGCTCGCCGGTGGTGACCCAGACCGTCACCACCGCGGGCACCGCCGCCTCGACGACCACCCTGAGCTCCTCCATCAACCCGTCGACCACCGGCCAGGCGGTCACCCTGGTGGCGACGGTGGCGGGTACGGCGAAGGCCCCGACCGGCACGGTCAGCTTCCGCGACGGGGACGCGACGCTCTCGGTCCGTCCACTCTCCGGGGGGCGGGCGAGCCTGGTCACCTCGTCGCTCACCGCCGGTCCCCACAGCATGACCGCGATGTACAGCGGGGACTCGAACTTCGCAACCTCGACCTCGGCGGCGCTGACGCAGACGGTCAGCGACCCCGGGACCACGGTGACGAAGACGGCCGTGACCTCCTCGGCCAACCCGGCGAAGGGCGGCCAGGCGGTGACCTTCACCGCAACGGTGAGCGGCGCCGGGGGGACGCCCACCGGCACCGTCACCTTCAAGGACGGAGCCAGCGTCCTCGCGGTGCGGCCCCTCGCCGGTGGCCGGAGCACGCTGACCATCCGCACCCTGAGCCAGGGCGCGCACACCATCACGGCCGTCTACAGCGGCAGCTCGAGCTTCGCCGCGTCGACCTCGCAGCCGCTCAGCCAGTCGGTCACCGCGGGGCCACCGGCGAGCTCGCCGGCGTCGCCCCGAGCGGTCCCCCAGGCGACGCGCCCATAGGGGACCCGTCCTGCACAATGGCGCGGTGCAGCTGCTGGCGGCCGCCGCGGAACCGTCGAACCTCATCTTCGCCCGGTTCCAGATGGCGCTGTCCCTCGGCTGGCACATCGTCGTCGCCTGCCTCGGCGTCGGCTTCCCGCCGGTCATCCTCATCGCCGAGGCGCTCGGGCTCCGCCGCGGCGACACCGTCCACCGGGGGCTGGCGCGACGCTGGGCCCGCGCCGCGGCGGTGCTCTTCGCCGTCGGCGCGGTCTCGGGGACCATCCTCTCGTTCGAGATGGGGATCCTCTGGCCGGGGCTGATGGGCGGCTACGGCTCGGTCTTCGGCCTGCCCTTCGCGCTCGAGGGCTTCGCCTTCTTCATCGAGGCGATCTTCATCGGCATCTACCTCTATGGATGGGACCGGCTCAGCCCGCGGCGCCACCTGCTCACCGGCATGCCGGTGGTGGTCGCCGGAGTCCTCTCCGCCTTCTTCGTGGTGTGCGCCAACTCCTGGATGAACGACCCGCAGGGATTCCGTCTGGTCGGAGGGAGGGCGGTCGACCCCGACCCGATCGCGGCGATGTTCAACCCGGCGACGCCGGTCCAGACCACGCACATGATCCTCGCCGCGATCATGGTCACCGGCTTCGCGGTCGCCGCGGTGCACGCGGTGGGGCTGCTCGGCGGGCGTCGCGGTCCGGGGCAGCGCGCCGCCTTCCTCATCCCCTTCACCGTCGCCGCCCTCTTCACCCCGGCGCAGATCGTCGTCGGCGACGCGGCGGCGCGCCACGTCGCCGACCACCAGCCGGTGAAGCTGGCGGCGATGGAGGCGCAGGTCCCGACCGAGGTCGGCGCCGACGAGCACGTCGGCGGGATCATCGTCGACGGGCGGTTGCGGGGCGCGCTGATCATCCCTCACGGGCTCTCGCTGCTCCTCACCGGGACGACGCACGCGCGCGTCCCCGGGCTCGACGCCGTCCCCGCCGATCAGAGGCCACCCGCCAACGTCGTCCACCTCGCCTTCGACCTGATGGTGGGCACCGGGTTCGCCCTGCTCGCCCTCGGCGGCTGGCTCGGCCTGGCCTGGTGGCGGCGCCGCGACCTGCCGCGCTCGCGCTGGTTCCTGCGTGCCGCGGTGGCCGCGGGGCCGGCGGCGGTGGCGGCGATGGAGGCCGGCTGGGTGACCACCGAGGTGGGGCGTCAGCCCTGGATCGTCTACCGGGTGCTGCGCACCGCCGACGCGGTGAACACCGCGCCCGGGCTCGCCATCGGCCTGTTCGTGCTCATCGCCGTGTACACCCTGCTCACCGCGTGCACCGTGTACGTGCTCCGCCGGCTCGGCCCGGTGGCGAGTTCCTGACAGCCATGGCCCAGACCGTGCTCGTCTTCCTCTGGGCCGGGATC
>VBHE01000337.1:2169-2747 GCA_005889515.1 Chloroflexota bacterium
GCCGAGTCGGGAGCCCGCCAGCGCGCCCGCATCGAGCACTCGATCGGCCCGGTGTGGGAGGCCAACCACGTCTGGCTCATCTTCGCCCTGGTCGTGGTGTGGACCGCGTTCCCCTCCGCGTTCGCGGCGATCATGGCGACGCTCTCGGTGCCGCTCACCGCGGTCGCCTTCGGCGTCATCCTCCGCGGCTCCGCCTTCGCCTTCCGCAAGTCGGTCACCGAGCCCGCGCTTCGCCGGCTCTTCGGCGCGGCCTTCGCCCTCTCCTCGGTGGTGACGCCGTTCTTCCTCGGTGCGGCGACCGGAGCGATCGCCTCGGGGCGGGTGCCGACCCGGGTCGGCGCCGGCGACGTGCTGCGCAGCTGGCTCAACCCCAGCGGTGTGCTCGGTGGCGTTCTCGCCGTCGGCGTGTGCAGCTATCTCGCCGCGGTATACCTCTGCGCCGACGCGCGCCGCGCCGGCGAGGACGACCTCGCCGAGGGCTTCCGCAGGCGGGCGGTGCTGATGGGCGCCCTCGTCGGCGTCGTCGCCCTCGCCGGGATCGCCGTGCTCCACCAGGACGCTCCGCGCCTCTTCGGCCG
>VBHE01000022.1:0-389 GCA_005889515.1 Chloroflexota bacterium
CTGCCGGACACCGTCGAGTGCGTGGGTCAGAACGCTGTGAGCATCGTTCGGGAAGAACCCCACGACTGTCGACTCGAAGTGCTGCTGGACGTGAGGATCGTGGATGACGAGGCCGAGGACGGCGAGCAGCCCGAGCATCAGGGGGAACATACTCATGAAAGCGTTGAAGGCGAGCCCTGCCGCGTAGTTGCCCGTCTGACTCTGACCGTATGCTCGGAGCAGGCGGCTCGGATACGACGCCTTCAGCCGGTCCAGCTTGCCTGTACCCATGCTCTGCGCTCCACCATCACTCTGGCCGAGGCAGCCGCTACGCGGCTGCCTTTCCTGGAGAGCCGCGGTTGAAAGCACGCCGGACGGCCAGCGTCGCCCCCGTGGTGGCAGCCGCCGAC
>VBHE01000022.1:539-11060 GCA_005889515.1 Chloroflexota bacterium
GCTCCTTGCCGAGGGGACGGCGACCTGGCGGACGCGTCCGGGGAGTTTCCTCGCCGGCTTCGCGAGATGATCTCGGCGACGCTCCGCACGGGACCGGCCCGCGACCATGGCGCCGACGGTTCCCGCGGCCACGGTGGCCGCCCCAGCGGCCAGCCAGATCTGCACCCGGCGCTCGACCAGCTGGGCGCGGGCTCTCAGCCCCAGCGTCGCAAACGACGTCTGAGCCTTGTGCTTGAGTTCGACGACGGTCTCCTGCGCCCGGGACTTGACGTCGGTCTTGTAGCCCAGTGCCTCGACCGTGCCGCCCAGACGGGAGCGCGTCTCCTCTATCTCCTCCCGAATCGCCACCGGGTCTTGGCCCATCGCACGTCCTCCTTCACCGTCTCGAGGGTCGCCTCCGGGGTCGGCGGCATCGCGACGCTGAGCTGTCGGCGCCCCACGACCACGAGTCCGGCGGCGACGCCGCCGTACACGGCGGTCACGATGAGCGCTGCCGCCCAGACCGGCATCGCCAGTGCCAGGGCGGCGATGACGCAGGCGGTCAGGGTGGCGAGGGCGTAGAGGCCGACGAGACCGGCCGCCCCCAGGGCTCCGGCGCCGAGCCCGCCCCTCTTCGCCTTGTCGGTGACCTCCGCCTTCGCCAGCTCGATCTCCTGGCGGAGCAGAGTGGTCGTCTCCTCGCTGAGCTGCTTCATGAGCTCCGGTATGGAGCGTTCGCGCAGTTCCTGCTGGTGGTCCACCATCGCCGTCTCTCTTCGACCCAGGGGCTGATGTTACTGGCTAAAGTAGCACAGCGTAGGCTATCAGAAATGCACTAGCAATAATGGGATTAATGAGCAGGGGCCCACCCCGGTCGGCTCCATCTCCGAACGGCCGATCGGTAGGCTCGCCGGCCCCCAAGGTCTTCCTCCGGCACCACTTCCAGCCGGTCCTGGCCAGGGCCGGCCTCCGGCACATGCCCTTCCACGACCTCCGGCACTCGGCGGCGACCTTGCTCGAGGAGCCCGACCCCACCGCGGGGCCGCCGACAAAATGGATACGATCCTCGCGGGTCCTTGGGACCCCGTGGGGATGCAAGTGGCAGCCAAAGTGGCAGCCAGATGGCCGGGCCCGACGGAGCTGGGACGTGAAACCCCTAATAGAGCAAGGCTCAAGGCGACGTAGCCAAGTGGTAAGGCACGGGTCTGCAAAACCCTGATCGTGGGTTCGATTCCCACCGTCGCCTCCATCCCCCGATGACCGTGCCCACCGACGACGACCTCAACGCCCGGGCGGCGCGCGTGCTCGCCGGGGGGGCCACCCACGTGGCCCGCTCGTACCGTCCGGCGATCCACGTCGAGCGGGCCCGGGGGGCGCGGAAGTGGCTCGTCGACGGGCGTGAGCTGGTCGACTACACCATGGGCCACGGCGCCCTCCTCCTCGGCCACGCCCACCCCGCGGTCGTCGAGGCGGTCGACCGCCAGCTCCACGAGGGCACTCACTTCGGCGCCGGGAGCCGCCTCGAGGTCGAGTGGGCCGAGCGGATCGCCGCCGCCGTCCCCTCGGTCGACCGGGTGCGCTTCACCTCGTCGGGGACCGAGGCGACCATGCTCGCGCTCCGGCTCGCGCGGGCGGCGACCGGGCGGGACATCGTCGCCAAGGTCGCGGAGCACTTCCACGGCTGGGGCGACTCGGTGGTCGCCGGGCTGGGCCCCGCGGGCGCGCCCCTGCTGCCCTCCGGGGTGCCCGGCGCGGTCGGCGAGACGGTCCTGGTCCTCCCCTCGCTCGCGCCCGAGGTGGTCGCCGCGGCGCTCCGCGCCGGCGACGTCGCCGCCCTCATCCTCGAGGCGTCGGGCGCCCGCTTCGGCTGGCTCCCGCTCCCGCCCGAGCACGTCCTCGAGGCGGCGCGGCTCTGCGGGGAGGCGGGGACGCTGCTCGTCGTCGACGAGGTGGTCACCGGCTTCCGCGTCGGCCGCGACGGGATGCAGGGGCGGCTCGGGGTGCGCGCCGACCTCTCCGCCTTCGCCAAGGTGGTCGCCGGAGGGCTGCCCGGAGGCGCGGTCGGCGGGCGGGCCGACGTCATGGACCTGCTCGCCGTGCCCGACGACGAGACCGGGGAACGCTTCGTCTCCCACCCGGGCACCTTCAACGCCAACCCGCTCAGCGCCGCCGCAGGAATCGCCGCCCTCGACGCCATCGAGTCCCTCGGCGCCCGCACCCGGGCCGAGGCCTTCGCCGCCGCCCTCGAAGAGGCATGGGGCGGCGAGATCGCCGCCGCCGGCCTCGGGGGCCGGGTGTGGCGGCTGTCGAGCATCGTCCACCTCTCCCTCGACGACCCCGCCGCCGACGCCCGGCTCGGCATCCGCATGCGCGAGGAGGGGGTCGACTGCCTCCGGACCAGCGCCTTCTGCTCGGCGGTCCACGGCGACGCCGACCTCGAGCGCAGCGTCGCGGCGCTGCGCCGCGCCCTGCCGCGCTCGGTCTCGGTCGGCGCGTGACCCTCGAGCTCCGCACGGGACGGACCCTCGTCGACGCCGCCCCCGTCCTCCTCGGCGGAGGCCGCGCCTGGAGCCTCCCCGACCCCGCGGCGCGGGTGACGCTCCGCGCGGCTGGCCTCGAGGCCGTCTGGCCGGGACGGCTGCGGCTGCGGCTGCGGGTCACCGAGGACGGCGCCCGCCGGGTGATCGGCTGCACCGCGGTGGCCGAGCGGTCGCTGCGGGTCGACGCCGTCGGGGTCCGCCTCCGCAACCCGGGCGCCACCCGGATCTGCGTCGACGGCTACCACTCCTGGGACTGGAGCGGGGTGCGGGACGCGACCGTCCCCGGTCGCGGCTGGTGGGGGGCGATCTGGGGCACCCCCGGCGGCGCGCCGGTGGCGATCGCCCCGGGCCGGCCCCCGCGGCTGGGGGCGATCGCCCTGGAGTGGGACGGCGGCGGCGCCCTCGACGTCCTCACCACCGGGGAGCCCGGCCAGGAGCCGCAGCGCACTGGCGCGCCGCGGAGCCTCGGCATCGACCTCGCCTCCGGGGGGCGGATGGCCGCCGAGCCGGTCGGCATCGCCGCGCTCGACCGCCGCCGCGCGGCCGGCGCCGGGCTGCCCCCGCCGCCCCCGGGCGACCCCCGGCCGGGGCCGCGCCGGGTGGGGTGGATGAGCTGGAACTGCCTCGGCCCCGAGGTCACCGCCCAGGACTGCGCCGACTCCGCGGAGCGGCTCGTCCCCCCGGGGGGAGTCGTCCTCCTCGACGACGGATGGATGCCCTGGTGGGGCGACTGGGTCGAGCGCGAGGACTTCGACGCGCCGCTCGCCGACCTCGCCGCCACCCTGCGCCGCCGCGGCCGCCTGCTCGGCGTCTGGGTCGCGCCCTTCCTCCTCGACCCGCGCTCGGCCACCGCAGCCGGGAGCGGGGTCCCCCTGCTCCGCGAGGAGGATGGCGCCCCGGTCGTCGACCGGCGGCCGCCGAGCCCGCAGTGGGTGCTCGACGCCACCGACCCCGCCGCCCGCCGCCGCCTCACCGCCCTCGGCCGGAGGCTGGGGAGCGCCGGAGCCGCGGTGCTGAAGCTCGACTTCCTCTACGCGGGCGCGCTGCCCGGGGTCCGCGCCCAGGGATGGAGCGGCACCGCCGCGCTCCGCGCCGGGGTGGCCGCGGTCGCCCGCGGCTTTCGCGACGCAGCCCCCCGCGGGGCTGCGGTCTGGGCCTGCGGCGCCCCCGCCCCGCCGCTGGTCGGGCTCGTCGACGCCTGCCGCAGCGGCGGGGACTCCGTGGTCAACGTCCCTAACCGCGGCGCCGAGCCGCCCTCCCCGCCCTGGTTCCTCTTCGGGGAGGCGACCGTCCGCGCCCAGGTGCGCAACCTCGCGGCGCGCGCCTGGCTCTGGGGCGCCACCCTCCCGCCCGACGCCGACGCGGTGACCCTCGGCGGCCTCGCCGGCCGGCCCGCGGGCGACGCCGCGATGGTGCGGGGATGGCTCGAGTGCGGGGTCCGCTCGGGAGGCCCGCTGCTCGTCGCCGACGCCCCGGGGCGGCCGCTCCCCGCCGCGCGCAGCCGGGCGCTGCACGCCGCCCAGGCCGCGGTGGCGCGCAGACCGGCGCGGCCCCGCCGTCCCCTCGACCCGCTGGAGGCGACCCCGGCGCCGGTGGAGGACGACGACTTCCTCGACTGGGCGGCCACCCTTCCCTTCGCCTGGGAGCCGGGATGATGCGGCCGGCCGGACAGGAGGGCCGCCGCTGCCGGGTGCGTTGTGGCCAATTCTGGCGAGATCTCACGCGTCTGTGTACGTCACGTAGCGCATCGGCGCTAGGTCGACCACGCAATTTCATGCTCGTGTCAGGTGATCTGCCACAACGGGATGCACACCACCTGTTTCGCCATGCACCATGCGCTGTCCCGCTGGCAGCGGTAGGATGGGGGTTCATCGCCACTGGGGGGCGATGGCGCCGGACTCACCCGGCGCACGTCGTGACATCCAACTCCCGCCACCGTGTTCCGTGCACACCTGCGCACGGGCACGCACCGTCGCGGAAGAACCACATCGGAGGAGACACCGTGGGCGCCACCGCCACCCTGCCACACCCCGACCGACTTGCGACTCGTGAGCGTCCGCCGGCGAGCGAGGCCGCCGACCTCGGCCTCGCCGTGGAACACCTCGCCTTGCTGATCGCCGGTACCCACGGCGACCAGGTGGAGGCGCTGGAGGCCGTCGCCCGGGTGGCGACCCGGCTGGCCCGCCCGCGCCGTCACACCCTGGGTCTCGACGAGGAGCGTCCCGCGGCGACCGCCGGCGTGTGGTCGCTCGCGAACGGGATGCTCACCCACACCGTCCTCGGCGAGGACTAGGAGAGGTTCAGACGGCCGGACCGTCCTCGTCGCGACGGCGCGCGAGCTCGCGACGGATCCGGTCCAGGCGGTCCGCCACGCCGGCCTCGGCGCCGTTGGCCGAGGGCTCGTAGTAGCGCCGGCCGGCGAGGGCGTCGGGCAGGTGCTGCTGCTCGACGATTCCGTCTGCATGGTCGTGTGCATACCGATAGCCGCGGCCGGCACCGAGCTCGCGGTCGAGCGCGGTGACCGCGTTGCGGAGGTGCAGCGGCACCGGCTGCTGGAGGGTCGCGCGGGCGTCCTCCGCGGCGGCCGCGTAGGCGCGGATCACCGAGTTGCTCTTCGGCGCCGCGGCGAGGTGGAGCGTCGCCTGGGTCAGGGGGATGCGCGCCTCGGGCATGCCGACGAGGTGGGCCGCCTGCTGCGCCGCGACGGCCACGGGGAGCGCCCCGGGATCGGCCATGCCCACGTCCTCGGCGGCGAGGATCACCAGCCGGCGGGCGACGAAGACGGGGTCCTCCCCCGCCTCGAGCATCCGCGCCAGCCAGTACACCGCCGCATCCGGGTCGCTGCCGCGCACCGATTTGATCAGCGCCGAGACCATCCAGTAGTGCTGGTCGCCGGCGCGGTCGCTGAGCAGGGTGGGGTGCTGGAGCGCGCCGATCACCGCGTCGCGGCCGACGCGGCGGCGCCCGCCCTCCTCGGCCGTCACCGCGGCGGCGATCTCCAGGGCGTCGAGGGCCACCCTCGCATCCCCGCCGCTGCGCGCCACGAGCTCGTCGAGCGCGTCGGTGTCGAGCTCGACGCCCCGGCCGCCGAGGCCGCGCTCGGAGTCGTCGAGAGCGCGCTCGACGAGCCGCCGGATCGCCCCGGCCTCGAGCGCCTCGAGGCGCACCACCCGGGCGCGGGAGAGCAGCGCGGCGTTGACCTCGAAGCCGGGGTTCTCGGTGGTGGCGCCGAGGAGACGCACCAGCCCGTTCTCGACGTGGGGCAGGATCGCGTCCTGCTGCGCCTTGTTGAAGCGGTGGATCTCGTCGATGAAGAGGAGCGTCCGCCGTCCCACGCGCCGGCGCTCGGCGGCGCGGTCGACGATGCGGCGCAGCTCGGCGACGCCGGAGGTGACCGCGCTCACCGCCTCGAAGGCGGACCCGGTCATCGCGGCGACGATCCCCGCGAGCGTGGTCTTCCCGCTCCCCGGCGGTCCCCAGAGGATGATCGACGGGAGGGTGTCGCTCTCGAGCGCACGGCGGAGGACGGCGCCGGGTCCGACCGCGTGCTCCTGGCCGACGAACTCCTCGAGGCTGAGCGGACGCATCCGGGTCGAGAGCGGAGCCCCCGGCGGCGGCGCGGCGGCGGGCGCGCGCTCACCGCGGGTCTCCGCACCGAAGAGGCCGGGCTGCTCGGTCATCACGCCGGTGGGCTGGTCCCCGCGTCCACCGCTCCGGGCAGGACGGCGCCGTTGAGCACGCTGCGCAGCGCCTGGGCGGCGCCGAGCAGCCCCGCGGACTCGTAGGGCACGACGATCGTCGAGCCCTCGCTGCTCGCGAACTTCGACAGGGTGTCGAGCTGGAGGATCGCCACCAGGGTCTGGTCGGGGTGCGCCTCCTTGATCGCCCCGTAGACGGTCTGGATCGCCTGGGAGCGACCCTCCGCCTCGAGGATCGCCGCCTGCCGCGACCCCTCGGCGCGGAGGATCGCCGCCTGCCGGTCCCCCTCCGCCTGCTTGATCAGCGCCTGGCGCTGGCCGTCGGCGATGTTCACCGCCGACTGCTGCTTGCCCTCCGACTGGAGGATGGCGGCGCGCTTCTCCTGGTCGGCGGTCTTCTGCAGCGCCATCGCCTGGAGGATCTGGGTGGGGGGGGTGATGTCCACGATCTCGATCCGGTTGATCCGGATCCCCCACTTGTCGGTCACCGACTCCATCTGCTCCTGCAGCTGCACGTTGATGCGCTCGCGCTGGGAGAGCGCCTCGTCGAGGGTCAGCCCTCCGAAGACGGCGCGCAGCGTGGTGCGCGACAGCTGGTCGATGGCGATGGCGTAGTTGGAGACGCTGAAGAGCGCGAGCCGGGCGTCGACCACCTGGCTGAAGATGGTCGCGTTCACCGCGACGGTGACGTTGTCGCGGGTGATCACCTCCTGGCGGTCACCGGTCCGCGGTGTCTCGCGGATGTCGACGCGGGTGAGGTTGTCGACGAAGGGGAGGATCATCGCCAGCCCCGGCTCGCGCAGCGCCTTGTACTGGCCCAGCCGTTTGACGGCGCCGATGTAGCCCTGCTGGATGACCTTCACCGTCTGCGACATCACGAGCAGGACGAGAAGGGCGATGGCGCCGAGGACGATGAGCGCGGTCATGGGAGGTCTCCTAGGGCGGCGAGCGGACGCACCACGAGAGTGGTGCCCCGCACCGCGGCGACGGTCACGGCGCTCTGGGGAGGCAGCGGCAGCCCGTTCTCGGCGATCGCCAGCCAGCGCTCGCCCGCGAGGAGGGCGTGGCCGGGATGGTGCTCGTCCCCGACCTCGTCGACGGTGAGCGCGGTCTGGCCGACGAGGTCCTGGACCCCGGGGAGGTGCATGACTCCGCGACCCCGGAGCATCGCCCTCGTGAGCGGCGGGCGGGCCACGACCAGACCGGCGACCGAGACGGCGCTCAGGGTGACGAGCTGCGCCCAGGCGGGCAGCCCGACCGCGGCGACGAGGGCGGCGGCGAGCAGGCCGACGGCCACGAACACCGCGAAGAACGCGAGGGTGAAGGCCTCGATGCCGAGGAGGACGACGGCGACCAGGATGTAGAGAGCGACCACCTGTGCGGCCAGTGTACGGCGGCCCGTGGCCCCGCAGAGGACCGTCAGGACTCCGTCGTGGGCCTCGCGGTGCCGACCCGTCCGCCCGCCAGCCGGGGCAGGGCGAGCATCGCCAGGGCGCCGAGGGTGGCCCAGCCGAGGACGCTGATCCAGGTGCGGCTGAAGTCGCTGCCCGCGAGCTGGGCGTGGAGGAGGAAGACCCCGAACATCGGGTAGGAGAGGAGGTGGACGGCGTGCCAGAGCCGCGGCGACATCCGGCGGGGGAGCGCGCTCGTGACCCCGACGAGGAGGAGGAGCAGCAGGCCGATCGTCCCCAGCCCCACCGCGAGCCGCGCGTAGCCGACCCGGAAGGGGACGACGAGGTCGAGGACCCCGATCGTCGCGGTCCCGTCGAGAGCCAGCGCGGTCACGTGGACGGCGACCAGCGGGAGCCAGAACCAGGTGAGGAACCCGTGGAGGGCGAGCACCGCCCGGTTGCGGGCGAGCGGTGCGAGGAGCGCGGTCCGCAGGGCCATCCCGGTGAGCAGCGAGGCGCTGAGCACGGTGAAGGCGGCGAGGGCGGCGACGCGGGCGGCGTCCCAGAGGACGAGGTCGGCGTTCATGCTGCAGGCTCCTGGAGGATGGCGGAGCGCACCCGCTCGGCGCCCCGCGCCATCGCCAGCGGCACGCCCTCGGCCAGGCCACGGAGCGCGACGAGCTTGGCGAGCACCTCGGCGGCGAGCGCGGTCGCGGCGACGACGCTCACCGCGTCGGGCCCGCCGGGGGCGGGGCGCCCCGTCCGCGGATCGATGAGGTGATGGCCGCCGGCCCACCGCCGCCCGGCGCGGCCGCTGGTGGCGATCCCCGCGTTGGTGACGCGCACCGCCGAGCCGTCGCAGAGGCCGGCGGTCCATCCCTCGCCGCCGGGTCCGGCACGGCGTTCTCGAGCCGCTCGGCGAGGCGGTCGGCGAGCCAGCCCTTGCCGACGCCGCCGAGGTCGACGGCGGCGCCGGGGCGGAGGCGGGCCCAGCCCTCCCCCACGTCGAGGACCTCGTCGAGCGGCGGCACCGCGACCGGGTCGGCCGCCACCGCCGGGGCGGGACGGCGCCGCACCTCGGCGATGGTGCGGTCATAGCCGGCGGCGACGAGGGCGGGGAGCACCGCCGCGTTCACCATGCCGTCGCTGAGCGCGTGGGCGTCGAGGGCGGTGCGGAGTCGCCGTCGCCGCCCCGGCCGCCGGACGCCCCGCGCCCGCGCCCGTCCCGGCGCACACCGGGGTGGGTGGGACGACAAGGCCGCCGTTCGCCGCGGTCCCGGCGGGGGCGGAGGCGCCCTGGCTCACCGGGGGATCGAGGGGCGCGCCGGCGGGCCGCTGGTCTGCGGCGACGGCCACCCCGGCGCCGCCGCAGACGAGGAGCGCGCCGACCCCGCCGGCGATCCTCAGCGCCCCGGGCCCGACGCTCATTTCACAGGGGGGGCGTCCCCCCCTCGCTCCGGCGGCGGAGCCGCCTGCGCTCACCCCGCCCAGACTGATGAGCGGAGCTCATGCGGCCACCGCCTTCAGCAGCGGCAGCTCGGTGAAGCCGCCACCGAGGACCGACGCGGCATCCCCGCCGAGCCAGTCGCGGATCATCGTCTGGTAGACGCTGCGGAAGTCCGTCGTGTACTTGAGGTTGCCGCTGTCGATCAGCGAGGTGAGCGACGGGGGCTCACCGTAGAGGCCGCCGGCGACCGGCTTGCCGACGACGAACACCGGCGCCGCCGACCCGTGGTCGGTGCCCCGGCTGCCGTTCTCGGCGACCCGGCGCCCGAACTCCGACCAGGTCATCAGCACCACGCGATCGGCTTGGCCGTGGGCCTCGAGGTCCTGCATGAAGGCGCTGACCGCGGCGTCGACGTAGGCGAGCAGCGCGGTCTGGCGGGTGTCCTCCTGCTGGTGGGTGTCGAAGCCGCCGAGCACCACGTGGCAGACCTTCACCGACGGCTGGGTGACGATCATCTGGGCGGTGAGCTGCAGCGCCGAGGCCAGGTCGTTCCTGCTCCCATGGACCGTCTTCCGCGGCACGTACGGAACCGCGGGCGTGTACTTCGACGCGTCCTGCAGGGCGGCGATCCCCGACTTCGCGGTGCTCAGCGCCTGGTCGAAGAGGGCGCCGTAGATCCCCGGGGTCTTCCGGTAGAGGGCGCTCGCCGCGACCTCGCGGCCGTTGCCGCCCTGGATCCGGTAGGTGGCCGCCGACTGGATGACGCTGACCTCGGCGGCGGTCGCGCGCAGCTCCGACGGGGTACTCGCCTGGCCGAGGGCGCAGCCGGCGAGCGGGTGGCCCTGGGAGTCGAGCTGCGCGGCGAGCAGCTTCCCCAGCCATCCGTCGGTCTGACGGCGCTGCGGATCCGCGTGCTCCCAGACGTAGAGCCCCTCGAAGTGCGAGTAGGTGGGCTGGTCGTAGCCGACCCCCTGGACGATCGCGACCCGGCCGGCGTCGTAGAGCGACTTGAGCTGGGGCAGCGCGGGGTTCAGGCCGACCTGGTCGTTGATCCGCAGCACCTTGTCGCCGGTGATCCCGATGCTGGGGCGGGCCGTCGCGTACGCGGGGTCCGCGTACGGGACCACCGTGTTGAGGCCGTCGTTGCCGCCACCGAGCTGGAGGACGACGAGGACGCGGTCGTTGTGGATGCCGTCGTTGGTGGCGGCGAGCACGCCCTTGGCGAGCACCGCGGGCACGGTGATGCCGACGGCGGTGGACAGCAGTCCGCTGGCGAGGAAGTCGCGTCGGGTGAGCATCGGTTCGGTCCTACTTCAGGTGGAACTCGGGGCTGCTGAGAATCGCGTACCAGCGGTCGGTGTTCGTCTGGCTGGCGTTGAACACCGCCGCCGTGTCCGCGCTCACGGTGTTGTCGAGGTGGGTGCGGACCGCCTCGGTGGCGTCGGGGAGGCTGCCGCCGCGGTTGA
>VBHE01000023.1 GCA_005889515.1 Chloroflexota bacterium
CGGCACCGCCAACCCCGAGCTCGGGGCGCGCATCGCCGCGGAGATCAACATCCCGCTCACCGAGATGGAGGTGAAGCGCTTCAGCGACGGGGAGATCGACGTCAAGATCGGCGACTCGGTGCGCGGCCAGGATGTCTTCGTCATCCAGCCCACCTGCCGGCCGGTGAACGAGAACCTCATCGAGCTCTTCATCATCCTCGACGCCCTGCGCCGCGCCTCGGCCGCCCGGGTCAACGCGGTCGTGCCCTACTACGGCTACGCCCGCAAGGAGAAGAAGACCCAGGCGCGCGACCCGATCAGCGCCAAGCTGATGGCGAACATCATCCAGGCGACGGGGGCCAGCCGGGTGGTGACCGTCGACCTCCACGCCGAGGCGATCCAGGGGTTCTTCGACATCCCCGTCGACGCGCTGACCGCCTCGAAGATCCTCGCCCGCCACGTCCGCGAGCGGCACCACGACGGCAACCTGGTCGTGGTCTCCCCGGACGTCGGTGGCACCGCCCGGGCACGCGCCCTGGCGCGGCTGCTCAACGCCCCGATCGCGATCATCGACAAGCGCCGCCCCAGCGACGACGACGTCGAGGTGCTCAACGTCATCGGCGATGTCGACGGAAGGGCGTGCGTGCTCGTCGACGACCTGATCAGCACCGGGATGACGCTGATCGGCGCCTCTCGGGCCCTGCGCGCCAAGGGCGCGATCGGGGTCGACGTCGTGGTCACCCACGGGGTGCTGAGCGGGGGCGCGCTCGAGCGCCTCAACCAGGCGCCCATCGACGAGATCGCCATCACCGACACGGTCCCCCTCCTCGACGCGGACCGTGATTGCGCGGGTGGCTGCAAGCTGCGGGTGCTCACCGTGGCGCCGCTCATCGCCGAGGCGATCGTGCGCGTCCACGAGGGGCGCAGCGTCAGCGAGCTGTTCCGATGAGCGGTCCCGAGTCAGGTCGGGTCACCGCGACGTGAGCGGTCTCGTCGTCGTCCTCATCGGCGCGCTGCTGCTCGCCGCCTTCGCCGCCACCGCGGAGACCGCGCTCACCAGCGTCAGCCGCCTGCGGATGCGCAGCCTCGCCCAGAGCGGCGACCGCGCCGCGCGGCGCGTCGTCCGCCTCCACGAGAAGCCGAACGCGTACCTCTCGACCATCCTCACCGTGAACACCCTCGCGGTGATCGTCGCCTCGACGGTGACCGCGGTGCTCGTGGTCGACAGCTGGGGGTCGGGTGCCGAGGCGGCCGCCACCGCGGTGCTCTCGGTGGTGGTGCTCGTCGGCTGCGAGATCCTCCCCAAGTCGGTGGCGCTGCGGTTCAGCGAGCGCGCCGCGCGGCTGGTGTCGGGACCGGTGACCACGCTCACCACCGTGCTCCGTCCCCTCGTCTCCGTCCTCACCTGGCTCAGCGGCCAGCTGGTCCGGGTGATCGCCCGCGGCGGCGGGGTGCCCGGCCCGTTCGTCACCGAGGACGAGCTCAAGATGCTCCTCGCGGTCAGCGAGCGCGAGGGGGTGGTGGAGGAGGAGGAGCACGAGATGATCAGCGGCGTCCTCGAGCTCACCGACAAGGTGGCACGGGAGGTGATGGTGCCCCGGGTCGACGTGATCGGGGTCGACGTGCGCTGCGGCATCGAGGACGCCATGCGGCTGGTCAACCAGCATGGGCACTCGCGGATCCCCCTCTACGAGGACACCATCGACAACATCGTCGGCCTCATCTACGCCAAGGACCTGCTCCGCGTCGTCACCTCCGACACCCCGCCGTCGCTCCGCCAGATCGCCCGGGAGCCGTACTTCACCCCCGAGCTGAAGAAGGCGGGGGAGCTGCTCATCGAGATGCGCACGAAGAAGGTGCACCTCGCCGTCGTCGTCGACGAGTACGGCGGCACCGCGGGGATCGTGACCATCGAGGACCTGATCGAGGAGATCGTCGGCGACATCCGCGACGAGTACGACGCCACCGAGCCCGAGGAGATCCAGTTCGTCTCCGACCACGAGGCGCTGGTGAACGCGCGGGTCGCCCTCGACGACATCCAGTCGCTGCTCCACCTCCCCATCGACGTCGACGAGGTCGAGGCCGACACCATCGGCGGGCTGGTGTACGAGCGCCTGGGGTCGATCCCCAAGCCGGGGGCGACGGTGCAGATCGGCGACGTCACCATCCGGGTCGAGTCGGTGCGTCGCCAGGCCATCCGCACCCTGCGCATCAGCAGCCCCCGCCCCCTCACCGTCCAGGTCCACGAGGAGGCCGGCGAGGAGCGCAACGGCGCGGGTGCCGCCGGCGAGCGATAGCCCGGCAATGCCCACCTACGTCGACGAGGGCATCGTGCTCCGCCGGGTCGACTACGGGGAGAGCGACCGTGTGCTCACCGTGCTCACCCGCCACCACGGCAAGGTCGGCGTCCTCGCCCGGGGGGTGCGCAAGCAGGGGAGCCGGCTGGCGGCGCACACCGACCTCTTCAGCCACAGCACCCTGCAGCTGGCCCGGGGACGGGGGGAGCTCGAGGTGCTCACCGAGGCGCGCCGGCTGGGCGCGGTCACCAACCTCGGCGACGCCCGCCGCGCCGCCTGCGCCGCCCTCTGCGCCGAGGTCGCCGACACCGCGCTCGAGCCCGGCCAGCCTCTCGACGAGGGGCTCTTCGACCTCGTCGCCGAGGCCCTGGAGGCCTGCGCCGACCCCGCCCGTGACCCCCGCACCGCGGTGGTCTGGTTCGCCCGGAGGATGATCGACCGGCTCGGCTACGCCCCCGAGCTCCACCTCTGCGCGAGCTGCGGCCGCCGCCTCGAGGAGCGCGCCGCCCGCTTCAGCGCCGCGGGGGGAGGGCTGCTCTGCCCGAGCTGCGGTCCCGGCGACCCCGGTGGGATCGACTGCCCGGTCGCCGCGATCAAGGTGCTCCGGGTCGCCGCCTCGGGCGACGCCGGGCTCTACGCGCGGCTGCGCCTCGGTCCCGAGGTGCTCACCGTCCTCGAGGCGGTCGCGGAGCTCGAGCTGGCGCGCCACATCGACCGCCGGCTGCGCAGCCTGGAGGTACTCCGCGCTCTGCTCTAGCTACACTCCGGCCCCATGTCCGAGGCTCCCCGGTCCGACCTCATCGAGACCCTCGTCTCGCTCGCCAAGCAGCGCGGGTTCGTCTACCCGTCGAGCGAGATCTACGGGGGTATCAACGCCCTCTACGACTTCGGGCCGCTCGGCACCCGGCTGCGGCGGAACATCCGCAACCGCTGGTGGCGGGCGATGGTCGAGCTCCGCGACGACATCGAGCCGATCGAGACCTCGATCATCATGAATCCCCAGGTGTGGGTGGCCAGCGGGCACGTCGGCGGCTTCAGCGACCCGCTCGTCGACTGCACCGGGACGTGCAGGAAGCGCTGGCGGGAGGACCACCTCGCCGCCGAGCGCACCGAGCGCGGCAAGGACCCGGAGGTGCGCGCCTGCCCCGAGTGCGACGGGCCGCTCGGCGAGCCCCGCCAGTTCAACCTCATGTTCAGGACCTTCCTCGGCCCGGTCGAGGAGGCGGCGGCGACCGTCTACCTCCGTCCCGAGACCGCGCAGGGGATGTTCGTCAACTTCCAGAACGTGGTGAACTCGACGCGGCGCCGGCTGCCCTTCGGCATCGCCCAGAACGGCCGCTCCTTCCGCAACGAGATCTCCCCGGGCAACTACATCTTCCGGCTGCGTGAGTTCGAGCAGATGGAGATGGAGTACTTCTGCGAGCCCGGCACCGACGACGGGCTCTTCGAGTACTGGTGCGCCGAGCGCCACCGCTGGTACATCGAGGACCTCGGCGTCCGCACGGTGAATCTCCGCCTTCGCCCGCACGAGAAGGACGAGCTCGCCCACTACGCAAAGGCGGCGAACGACGTCGAGTACCTCTTCCCCTTCGGCTGGAGCGAGCTCGAGGGCATCGCCAACCGCACCGACTTCGACCTCAGCGCTCACCAGAAGCACTCCGGGCGCGACCTCAGCTTCTACGACCAGGCCGCGAACCGGCGCTTCGTCCCCTACGTCATCGAGCCCGCCGCCGGAGTCGACCGGATCTTCATCACCCTGCTCTGCGACGCCTACGACGAGGAGGAGGTGCGCGGCGAGACCCGGGTGGTGCTCCGCCTCCATCCCGATGTCGCCCCGTTCCAGGTGGCGGTGCTCCCGCTCTCCAAGAAGCCCGAGCTGAGCGAGCTCGCCCGGAGCGTCGAGCACGACCTGCGCTCGCGCTTCGCCACGGAGTACGACGAGACCCAGTCGATCGGCCGCCGCTACCGCCGCCAGGACGAGATCGGCACCCCGCTGGCGGTGACCATCGACTTCGATTCCCTCGAGGACCGCGCCGCCACCATCCGGGAGCGTGACGGCATGACCCAGGTGCGGGTCCCGCTCGAGGGGCTCCCCGCCGCGCTCGGCGAGCAGCTCGACGCCTGCCGGGCCCGTGCCCTCGACCGCGCCCAGGGCTCCTGACCCTCGGCCGCGCGGCGGCCGAGTGGTACGCTCCCGGCGCCTTTCCGCGAGCAGACGGAGACGAGGAGAACGATGGCCGTCAAGTCCACCGCCCGCACCACGACGACGCGCAGGAAGGCCCCGGCGGGGGGCGCTGGCGGAGGCCGGACCCGCGGGTCCGTGCGTGCGGCCACGGCGACGCGGCGGAGCCGGGCGCCGAAGTGGGTGTACCGCTTCGAGGAGGGCAACGCCTCGATGCGCGACCTCCTCGGCGGCAAGGGCGCCGGCGTCGCCGAGATGACCAACGCGGGGCTGCCCGTGCCTCCCGGCTTCACCATCACCACCGAGGCGTGCAACGCCTACTACGCCGGCGGCGAGCGCTTTCCCGAGGGGATGTGGGAGCAGGCGCTGACCGCGCTCCGCGGCGTCGAGAAGGTCACCGGCAAGGGCTTCGGCGACGCCCGCAACCCGCTGCTGGTGAGCGTGCGCAGCGGCGCCAAGTTCTCCATGCCCGGGATGATGGACACCGTCCTCAACCTCGGCCTCAACAGCGTCACCCTCGACGGCCTCGCGGCGCTCACCGGCAACCGCCGGTTCGCCCTCGACTCGCACCGCCGCTTCATCCAGCTCTTCAGCAAGATCGTGCTGGGTGTCGACGGACAGCTCTTCGAGGAGGCCCTCGGCGAGACCAAGAAGCATCACGGCGCCAACCTCGACGCCGAGCTCTCGCCCGAGGCCCTGGAGGGCCTGATCGACCGCTACCGCGAGATCGTGCGCGCCAACGCCAGCGGCGATTTCCCCGAGGACCCGCTCGAGCAGCTGCGCGCCGCCATCGGCGCGGTGTTCTCCTCGTGGAACAACAAGCGCGCCGTCGACTACCGCAACTTCAACAAGATCCCCCACGACCTGGGCACCGCGGTGAGCGTGCAGACGATGGTGTTCGGCAACATGGGCGACGACTGCGCCACCGGCGTGGCCTTCACCCGCGACCCCAACACCGGCGAGCGTGTGCTCTTCGGCGAGTACCTGGTCAACGCCCAGGGGGAGGACGTCGTCGCCGGCATCCGCAACGCTCCGCCGATCTCGGTGATGCGCGACGAGATGCCCAAGGTGTACCAGCAGTTCGAGCGGATCGCCAAGCGGCTGGAGCGGCACTACCGCGACGTCCAGGACCTGGAGTTCACGATCGAGCGCGGCCGTCTCTACATGCTCCAGACCCGCAGCGCCAAGCGCACCGCCGCGGCGGCGGTGAAGATCGCCGTCGACATGGCGCACGAGCGGCTGATCACCCGCCAGGAGGCGGTGCGCCGGGTCGAGCCGTCGCAGGTCGACCAGCTGCTCCACCGCCGCATCGACCCCGCCGCCACCGTCGAGATCATCGCCACCGGGCTGGCGGCCTCGCCCGGTGCGGCGTACGGCAAGGCGGTCTTCGACGCCGGCCGCGCCGAGGAGATGGCGAAGCAGGGCGAGAAGGTCATCCTGGTGCGGATCGAGACCAACCCCGACGACGTGCACGGGATGATCGCCGCCGAGGGCATCCTCACCGCCCGCGGGGGCAAGACCTCGCACGCCGCGGTGGTGGCCCGGGGCATGGGCAAGCCGTGCGTCGCCGGCTGCGAGTCGGTGCGCGTCGATCTCGACCGGCGACAGTTCAGCGCCAACGGGCACGTTCTCCACGAGGGCGAGGAGTTCACCATCGACGGCAGCACCGGCAACGTCATCGCCGGCACGGTGCCCATGATCGACCCGGAGATCAGCGGCGAGTTCGAGGAGCTGCTCCGCTGGGCCGACCAGATCCGCCGCCTGCAGGTGTGGGCCAACGGCGACTATCCACGCGACGCCCAGCTGGCCCGCGAGTTCGGTGCCCAGGGCATCGGCCTCTGCCGCACCGAGCACATGTTCATGGAGCAGGAGCGGCTGCCGATCGTCCAGCGGATGATCCTCGCCCCCGACGAGGCGTCGCGCCGCCGCGAGCTCGCGCTGCTGCTGCCGGTGCAGCGTCAGGACTTCAACGGCATCCTGCGGGCGATGCACGGGCTGCCGGTGGTGATCCGGCTCATCGACCCGCCTCTGCACGAGTTCCTCCCCTCCTTCGAGGAGCTGCTCGTCGACGTGACCCGGGCCCAGGCGCTCGGCGAGCCCGAGGAGAGCTACGCGGAGAAGCGACGCCTGCTCGACGCGGTGCGCAGCCTGCGCGAGCAGAACCCGATGCTCGGACTGCGCGGGTGCCGGCTCGGGCTGCTCTTCCCCGAGATCGTCGAGATGCAGGTCCGCGCCATCCTCGAGGCCGCGGCCGAGCTGCGCCGCGAGGGCATCGACGCGCGGCCGGAGATCATGGTCCCTCTCGTGGGTCACGTCAACGAGCTGAGCCGCACCCGCGAGATCATCGAGCGCACCGCCGCCGAGGTGCTGGCGAAGGCCGGGGTGCGGGTCCACTACAAGATCGGCACCATGATCGAGATCCCCCGCGCCGCGCTCACCGCCGGGGAGATCGCCGGGGAGGCGGAGTTCTTCTCCTTCGGCACCAACGACCTCACCCAGACGACGTTCGGCTACTCGCGCGACGACGCGGAGGGGAAGTTCCTGCTCAAGTACGTCGAGGAGAAGATCCTCCCCGTCAACCCCTTCGAGAGCCTCGACGTCCGCGGGGTGGGGCGGCTGATGCAGGCGGCGGTGACCGAGGGACGCCAGGCGCGGCCCGACCTCGAGATCGGCATCTGCGGCGAGCACGGCGGCGACCCCTCGTCGATCGCGCTCTGCGAGGAGCTGGGGCTCGACTACGTCTCCTGCTCGCCCTATCGCGTCCCGGTGGCGCGGCTCGCGGCGGCCCAGGCGCGTCTCGCCGCCGCCGACCGGGATCGCTGAGGCGATCACCGCCACGGTATCCTGCGGGCCGCATGGCTGAGCACGTGCGCATCCGCAAGACCGGCACGCGCGACGGGCGCCCGGTGATGCTCGACGACGGCCACGTCGTCGAGGGCGATGAGCTCGGCCCGCCGACCCCGGGGATGCCCTACCTGGTGCGCCGCACCGTGCTCGAGGAGGAGAGCGCCCCCGAGGTGTTCAACACCTCGCCGGTGCGCGCGGTGATCACCGACCGCGGCGGGGTGTCGCGTCCGCCCGGTCCCCGGCGCTTGACCCGAACAGCTGTTCGGAGCGAGAATCCACCGGTGGCTGACGCCGTCGCCGAGGTGAAGGCGCGCCTCGACATCGTCGAGGTGATCGGCGGCTACGTGCGGCTGCAGCGGAGCGGGCGCGACCACAAGGGTCTCTGCCCGTTCCACGCCGAGCGCACCCCGTCCTTCGGCGTCTCCCAGGAGAAGCAGGTCTGGTACTGCTTCGGCTGCAGCGAGGGCGGGGACGTGCTGAGCTTCGTCGAGAGGATCGAGCACGTCGACTTCTACGGGGCGCTGGAGCTGCTCGCCGAGAAGGCGGGGGTGGAGCTCGAGCGCGACCATCCCGGCGATCGCCAGCGCGGCCAGGCCCGCCGCCGCCGCATCCGGGTGCTGGAGCTCAACGCCCGCGCCCAGGCGTACTACGAGCACGTGCTCTGGTCGGATCCTGCGGGTGCTCCCGGCCGGGAACTGCTCGCGGGGCGGGGGATCCCCGAGCAGGTCGCCCGCGACTACGGCGCCGGCTTCGCCCCCGCCGGTGGGGCGTCCGGCGACGCCCTGCTCCGCTACCTGTCCCGGCGCGGGCTGGGGACCGCCGCGGAGGCCGCCGACGCCGGCCTCGCCCACGCGTCCGAGCGCGGCGGCGCGGCGCGCGACCGGTTCCGCCACCGCTTCGTCTTCCCCATCCGCGACGAGCGCGGCGACGTGCTCGGCTTCGGCGGCCGCGCCCTCGGTGACGCGGTGCCGAAGTACCTCAACTCCCCGGCGACTCCGGCCTACGACAAGTCGCTCGCGCTCTTCGGCATCGATCGGGCACGCCCCGCGATCGAGGCGGCCGGCTGCGCGGTGGTCGTCGAGGGCTACTTCGACGTCCTCGCCGCCGCCGCCGCGGGGGTCGGCCACGCGGTGGCGAGCAGCGGCACCGCGCTGACCACCGGCCAGGTGCGGCTGCTCGCGCGCTGGACCCGCTGCCTGGTGCTCTGCTTCGACGCCGACGACGCCGGCGTCACCGCCTCCTCGCGGGCCGTCGACGTGATCGCCGCCGAGGGGCTCGACGCCCGCATCTGCATCCTCCCCCCCGGGTGCAAGGACCCCGACGAGCTGGTGCGCCGCGATCCTGCGGCGCTGGGCCTCTGCATCGCTCAGGCCCAGCCGGAGTGGCGGGTGCTCCTCGACCGGGCCATCGGCGACGCCGAGTCGGGGTCGGTGGAGGCGCGCCGGGCCGGCGCCGAGCGTGCCGTCGTCACCCTCGCGCGGATCCCCGAGGCGACCGTCCGCGACCTCTACGTCCAGCAGGCGGCGAGCCGGCTCGAGCTGACCGCGGCGGCGGTCGCCGCCGACGTCGAGCGGGTGCGCCGGGAGGGTGCGAGGACGCCGCCCCGGGTGGTGGTCGCCCCGCCGCCGCCCCCGCCGGGCGCCGCGCCCGACGCCCCGGGCGGACCGCCGCCTCCCCCCTGGGAGGAGTACCTCGGGAGCGTGGTCGCCCAGCGCCCCGACCTCGCCGCGGTGCTCGTCGAGGAGCACGGCCTGCAGCCTGAGGAGCTGGGCCATCCGTCGGTGCGCCGGCTCCTCGAGGCGGCCCTCGCCACCCCTCCCGGCACGGCGCTGTCGCTCCATGGCCTGGCCGCGCCCGAGCAGCGGCTGGCGGCGCGGCTGCTGCTCCGGCCGCTCCCGGAGCTTCGCGACGACGCTGGGCCGGGGCCGCTCGCGCAGGCGCTCGCCGACTGCGTCCGGCGGGTGCGCGACGCCTCGCTGCGGGTCGCGCTGGCGACGCTGAAGCGCGAGCTCCAGAAGGCGCGGGACGACGGCCGGACCGAGGTGGCGCACCGGCTGGCGGCCCGGCTCCACGAGCTCGCGAGCGAGGGGTTCCGCGCTCGCGAGGGCGGCCCGGGCGAGGAAGGTGGCCCGGCTGTGACCGGTCCATGACAGCGCTCGGCGGTTGACGCGTTAAATAGAGTGTGTCGAGAGACGAGCGGGCAGTCGTGGCAGCGCCCAAGACGGGACGGGGAGTAGAGATGGCGGCGAAGGCCAGGGCGCAGGGTGAGGGGGGCGCGGCCGTGACCGGGACGGACGCGCTGGTCCAGGCTGCGGAGACGCTCATCGTCCGGGGGAAGGAGCAGGGCTACCTCACCCCCGACGACATCCTCCAGGCGTTCCCGGAGATCGAGGCCGAGCCCGACCACCTCGAGCGCATCTTCAGCGTCTTCCGCGAGATGGGCATCGAGGTCTCCGACGGAGACCGTGACTTCGAGGCCGTCGACGACATCGACGACGAGATGATCGCGACCGCCGAGGCCATCGACTCCGTCTCCCTCGACGACCCGGTGCGCATGTACCTCAAGGAGATCGGCCGGGTGGCCCTGCTCCGGGCCGAGCAGGAGGTGGAGTACGCCAAGCTCATCGAGCAGGGCGACGACGTCGCCAAGAACAAGCTCACCGAGGCGAACCTCCGCCTCGTGGTGAGCATCGCGAAGAAGTACATCGGCCGGGGCATGTCCTTCCTGGATCTGATCCAGGAGGGGAACATGGGCCTGATCCGCGCCGTCGAGAAGTTCGACTACCACAAGGGGTACAAGTTCTCGACGTACGCGACGTGGTGGATCCGCCAGGCGATCACCCGCGCCATCGCCGACCAGGCGCGCACCATCCGGATCCCGGTGCACATGGTCGAGACCATCAACAAGCTGGTCCGCGTGTCGCGCCGTCTCCTCCAGGAGCTGGGACGTGAGCCCACCGACGAGGAGATCGCCGAGGAGATGGGGATCACCCCGGAGAAGGTGCGCGAGATCATCAAGGTCTCGCAGGACCCGGTGTCGCTCGAGACCCCGATCGGCGAGGAGGAGGACTCGCACCTCGGCGACTTCGTCGAGGACAAGGAGGCGACCGCGCCCTCCGACGCCGCCTCGCTGACGATGCTGCGCACCGAGGTCGAGGACATCCTCGACACCCTCACCCCGCGCGAGCGGCGAGTGCTCCAGCTGCGCTTCGGGCTCATCGACGGCCACCAGCGAACCCTCGAGGAG
>VBHE01000024.1:0-813 GCA_005889515.1 Chloroflexota bacterium
CCCCAGCGACCGCTCGGGGATCGCGTCGGCGGTCAACAACGACGTCGCGCGGACCGCCTCACTCATCGCCGTCGCCGTCCTGCCGGCGATCGCCGGCATCACCGGTGACAGCTACCTGCACCCCGCGCGCTTCTCGGCGGGATTCCACATGGCGGTCGTCGTCGCCGCCGCCTGCTGCGGCGTGGGAGCGGTGCTCGCCGTGCTCATGGTTCGCAACCCGGTGCGCCGTCCCGAGCGCGCCGAGCCCGGCCGATGGCACTGCGCCGTGGACGCACCGCCGCTCTCCGGTGCGGCGTCGGTCACGCCTGAGCGGCTGGGCGCCTCTCCGGGGTGATCGGACGGGCGCTGCCCCGGCGCGGAGCGCTCGAGACCGACCGCAGGGTGGTGGGGGAGAGGAGCAGCAGCGCGATCCCGGCGCGGAGGGGGCTGTAGTGCGCGACCTGCTGGAGCTCGATGGGCAGGAGGAACAGGGCGCCGCCCAGGCCCCCGTAGACCACGAACGTGACCGCGTTCGCGCCGGTGAACTGACGCGACCGGAAGATGCCGAGCGGCAGCATCGGGTTCGCGGTGCGGGCCTCGAGGGCGACGAAGGCGACGAGCAGCGCCGCTCCGGCGACGAGGCTGGTCAGCGTCCCGGCCGACGTCCACCCCAGGCCGGGACCCTCGATGAGCCCGAACACGATCCCGGCGAGGCCGACGCTGACGAGCGCCGCGCCGGGAAGGTCGAGCCGTCCGGAATCGGTGACATCACGGGTCTCGGGGACATGGCGGGCCGCGAGCGCGACGACGGCGACCGCGACCGGAAGGTTGATG
>VBHE01000024.1:848-4035 GCA_005889515.1 Chloroflexota bacterium
GACCGCCGTCGCCACCCCTCCGAGCCCGGACCACGCTCCGATCGCGCGCGAACGGTCCTCCTCCACGAAGGACGCCTGGAGGATCGCGAGGCTCCCCGGGGTCAGCAGGGCGCCACCGATCCCCTGGAGGGTTCGGGCCGCGATCAGCGCCGCGGCGCTCGGGGCGACGCCGCAGAGAAGCGATGCGACGGCGAACCAGACGGTGCCGGCGACGAAGAGCCGGCGGCGCCCGTACCGGTCGCCGAGCGCGCCGCCGAGGAGCAGCAGGCCGGCGAGCGAGAGGGTGTAGCCGTTCGTCACCCACTGCAGGTCGGCCACCCCGGCGTGGAACTGGCGGCCGATGGTCGGCAGGGCGATGCCCACCACCGTGGCGTCGATCATGGCCATGCCCGAGCCGAGGACGGTGGCCGCGATCACCCAGCGTCCCCGCCCGGTGGCGTACCGCAGACCGCCCTCGGGCTTCATCGCGGACGCGGTCGGCGCACGATCAGCCATCGGCCATAGGCTAGGTGCTCGTCGCCACCGCCCGCACCTCAGGGACCCTCGCTCCTCCCGGCGCGCAGGCGCCTCGAGAGGGTGAACCTATGGGGCGGACTCGCGGGTTTCCGCCTCAGCCGGCCGCGCGGAGGACCTCGCGGGCGCGGGCGCGGGGGTCGACGGGGCCGTCCATCCAGTCGAGCTCGAAGGCGGGGCGGTCGAGGAGCCGGCTCGCGGCGACGGGGTCGACAGGGCGCGAGAAGTAGTAGCCCTGACCGGCCTCGACGCCGAGAGCGCGCACGTAGGCGAGCTGCTCGGCGGTCTCGATCCCCTCGGCGACGATGTGCGCGTCGATGGTGCCGAGGAGCCGCACGATCGCGAGGGTCAGGGCGCGATCGGCGCCGCTCGTGCCCAGGCCGGCGACGAACATGCGGTCGATCTTGACGATGTCGAGGGGGAGCCCCCGGAGATACCCCAGGGACGAGTACCCGGCCCCGAAGTCGTCCATGGCGATCCTGACGCCGCAGCGGCGGAGCTGCTCGAGCTGCTCGCGCACCCCGTGCATGTCGTCGACGAGGGCACTCTCGGTGACCTCGAGGATCAGCTGCCGCGGGTCGAGACCGGTGGCGTCCAGGGTGCTGCGAACCATCGCGGCGAACCCGGGCTCACAGAGCTGACGCGAGGAGACGTTGACCGAGATGAACAGCGGGCGGTCGACGGAGCGGCCGGCGTGCCAGCTCCGCACCTGGCGGCAGGCGGTCTCCAGCACCCATGCGCCGATGGGCACGATCAGGCCCGTCTCCTCCGCGGCGGTGATGAAGTCGGCCGGCGCGATGAGGCCGCGCTCCGGGTGTTGCCAGCGCAGCAGCGCCTCGACGCCGGTGACGGTGCCGTTGTTGAGGGCGACCACGGGCTGGTACTCGACGAAGAACTCCCCGCGCTCGACGGCGCGACGCAACTCGCCGCCGAGCTCCATGCGGTGGAGCGCGGCGCGGTGCATCGCCGGCTCGTACACCTGCAGCCGTCCCCGGCCTCCGGACTTCGCGGCGTACATGGCGACGTCGGCACGTCCGAGGAGCCCGTCGACGGTCCCCTCCTCGCCCAGGTAGCCGTCGAGGCCGGCGCAGACGGCGATCCCGATGCTCGCGGTGGTGAACACCTCCGCACCCGCGGCATCGAACGGCACCCGGAGAACGTCGAGGATCCGCTCCGCGACCGCGGCCGCGCGCGAGCCGCTCGTGCCGGGAAGGAGCACCGCGAACTCGTCGCCCCCGATGTGGGCGGGGGTGTCGCCGGAGCGAACCACCGACCGGAGCCGGTCCGCGACGCTCACCAGGACCTGATCACCGGCGGCGTGCCCCAGGGTGTCGTTGATCACCTTGAAACGGTCGAGGTCGAGGAGCAGGACGGCGACGGGGCTGATCGCTCGCGCGCTGCTCGCGAGCGCGTGCTCGACGCGGTCGCGGAAGAGGGCGCGGTTGGCGAGCTGGGTCAGCGAGTCGTAGAGCGCCTTGTGGCGCAGCTCCTCCTCGAGCGCGGTCCGCGCGGTCACATCGAGCGCGAGGGCGATGAACGCCGGACACCCGTTGAACTCCTGGTGCCGCCCGCTGATCTCGACGTGGATGATCCGTCCATCCTTGAGCAGGTGCCGCGCCCGCCCGTTGAAGGGCAGCCCCGGCCGAACGAGGTCGAGCAGCTTCACGCCCCCCTCGCGATCCTCCACCGGCTGGAGGTCGATGAGCGGCATCGCGAGGAACTGCTCCCGCGAGTAGCCGTAGAGCTCGATCGCCGCATCGTTGACGGCGAGGTGACCGCGGGTGCTCAGGTCCCACACCCACATGGGATGGGGATTGCTCTCGAAGAGCAGCCGGAAGCTCTCCTCGCTCTGGCGCAGCGCGTCCGCCTCGGCGCGGAGCACCGCCGCGCGCCGCCGCCGGCGCGACGACCGCAACAGCAGCCCTGCCATGAGCAGCGAGGCGAGTACGATGAGACCGGTGCCGCCCCACAGCTGAGCGCTCTGCGCGCGGGCGGTGTCGTCCTGGAACTGCGACTGCGCGGAGCTGACCACCGCGTGAATGTGCTGGTAGCCGAGCAGCACCGGCAGGTTCCGGGTGGTCAGCAGGTTGAGCTGCCCGGTCGCGACCTGGGCCGTTCCTCCGTCGATCGCCTGGTTGTACACGACCTCCGCCTGCCGGATGCCCGCGATCACCGACGGGTCGACCCCGTCGCCACCGAGCCCGGCGATGTCGTCATCGATCAGCCATCGGACATTGCCGAGATACCCGCTCAGCTGGCGCGTCTGGACGTGGCCGACGAACGCCTCCCAGACCAGGAAGGCCTCGCTCGTCGCGTTGTCCTCGATGCGCGCGGCACGGATCGACGCGTCGAGGCGCTCAGCCGCATAGCCGTTCAGGAGATTGATGGCCAGTGCCGTGGTCACCGGCAGGAGCGACGCCGGGATCAGCACCAGGAGCGTGCTGACGACGTGCTTCAGCGGGAAGCGCATGAGTTCCTCGGACAGCGGGCGGAGGGGCGTCAGCTGAGCATAGAAGCCAGTCGATCGCGGCGGCGTGAACTCGCGTAAACACTCGTGAAAGCAATGCCGCGTGGGTGACAGTCCTGTGGCGCCGGCAGGCCGTTCCGCACCACGATGACGCGATCCGCAAGTTCGAGCAGCGCCGGGCGGTGGGTCACCATGCGGCGCCGGTTA
>VBHE01000024.1:4056-8418 GCA_005889515.1 Chloroflexota bacterium
AGGTGACCCACGGCAACAGAGGGGGACCCGTTCGCGTGATGGACCGGAGGACGCGGCATCTCGACCGCTACGTCGACGCGCTGCTCGGTGACCGCCGGCCCTCCCACGGCGCACCGGATCCCGACGACCTCGACGCGCTGGCCGCCGCCATCGACCTGGTCTCAGCACGTCCGCAGGCGGGCACGCCCCGCCCGCGCTTCGTCGAGAGGCTCGAGGCGCGCCTGCGAGAACAGACCCAGGGAGAGTTCCGCAGGGGCCCCGAGATGAGCCGTCGCGGGCTGCTCCGGGCCGGCGGGCTGGCCGCGGCGTCCGCCGCGGCCGGGGTGGTCACCGAACGCCTGGTGAGCGACCGCGCGTCGGCGCCGTCATCCGGGGACCTCGCGGTCGACGGCGGCCGGTGGCACGGCATCGCCACCGTCGACGCCGTGCCCGTGGGGAGGGCGCTCCGGTTCTCGACCGCGGCGGTCGAGGGAGTGGTCGTCGACACGGGCGGCGGCTACCAGGCGATGATGGCGATCTGCACGCACCTGGGCTGCACCCTCCAGCTCGACGGCGAGCACCGGCGCCTCGACTGCCCGTGCGGGGAGGCGGCCTTCGGTCTCCGAGGCGAGGTGCTCGTGCACCCCGCCGCGCAGAGGCTGCGTCCCCTGAGACTGGGGCTCGGCGCCGGGGCGTGTAACCGGCCTCGTATGGGTGGGTGGCGGATCTCCCCCACCGGCGACCACGACACACACGCGGTGGCCGTCCGGCGCTCCGGGCGGCCACCTCCATCCGCCGGAACCCGTGATTTCCGGCAGCAGTCGTCTGTAACCACTGGAGAGCAACGATGGTCCTCGCACACCTACGACTTCCCGCACTGGTCGCGGGCACACTCGCCGCGACCGCGACCCTCGCCGCCTGCGGCACCAGCGCCTCGACGGCATCGTCCCCGGCCGGCTCCGCAGCGGGAGCCTCGAGCTCGACGAGCACGATGACGATGCCCGTGCCGGCCTCGACCGCGTCGGCCCCGTCGGCACCCGTGGCCACCGATCACGTCAGCATCGCGGCCTTCGCCTTCGGCCCGACGACGATCACGGTGAAGCCGGGCACGACGGTGACCTGGACCCAGCAGGACGAGGACCAGCACACGGTCACCGCCAACGACGGCTCGTTCACCTCGTCGCCACTCGTCACCGGGACGACCTACACCCATACCTTCACCGCCCCGGGCACCTATGCGTATCACTGCTCGATCCATCCCTTCATGCACGGCACCGTGGTGGTCACCAATGGCTGAGCGCGGCGATCTCATGACCCGGCTCGACGAGGCCGGACAGGCCCTCGTCGATCGCGAGGTCGACCGGCGCGGCTTTCTCAAGTGCGCCTCCTGGGTCGGCGCCGGCACGATCTGGACGGTGAGCGGCGGGCTGGTCGCCGCCTGCGGCACCGCGCTGAGCGGGCAGGGCGCGGGGAGCGNCTTCGTCCAGATCAGCGACAGCCACATCGGCTTCCAGGGCACGGCCAACCCCGATGTGCTCGGCAGCTTCAGCAAGGCGATCGCCGACGTCAACGCGCTGCCGCAGCGTCCTGCCTTCGTGATCCACACCGGCGACCTCACCCACACTTCGACCGCCGAGCAGTTCAACACGGTCAAGGACCTGCTGGGGACCCTCAAGACGCCCAAGGTCGTCGTCGTCCCGGGGGAGCACGACACCGTCATGGGCCCGAAGCCCTACCTCGACGTCTTCGGCGCCGGCTCCCAGGGCGACGGCTGGTCG
Source organism: Chloroflexota bacterium (assembly GCA_005889515.1). Lineage (GTDB taxonomy): Bacteria > Chloroflexota > Dormibacteria > Aeolococcales > Aeolococcaceae > CF-96. Next base: position 5,814 of record VBHE01000024.1, read on the forward strand.
AGCTTCGACATGGGGGGGATCCACTTCCTCCTGCTGAATAACGTCGTCGACGTCGTCAACCTCGGGCATCTCGGCACCGCCCAGCTCGAGTTCATCGAGAAGGACGTCGCCAATCTCAGGTCGGACACGCCGATCGTCGTCTTCGCCCACATCCCGATGTGGACCATCTACGAGAAGTGGGGCTGGGGCACCGACGACGCGGCCCAGGCGCTCTCGTACCTGAAGCGCTTCGCCTCGGTGACAGTGCTCAACGGCCACATCCACCAGGTCATGTCCAAGGTCGAGGGCAACATCACGTTCTCGACGGTCTCCACCACCGCGTACCCGCTGCCGGCCCCCGGCACCGCACCGGCCCCGGCGCCGGTGACACTCCCGGCGGGGAAGCTGGCCGACATCCTCGGCATCCGTGAGGTGCGCTACCGCGGTGCCGGCCGCGGGTTCCGCCTCACCGACGACCACGTGTCATGAGCAGGGTCGATGGCGCGTCGCAGACCGCCGGCACCTCCGCCGGGCTGACCGGGCTCATGGGACTCCAGGCGTGGGTGTGGAGCGCGTCGGTGCTCCCCAAGGTGACGTCGGCGACGTTCCTCACCGGTTTCGTCCGCTTCGTCGGCACCGCCCCGCCGACCCGTCCGGCGATCTACAGCCACCTGGTGACCCCGATCGTCCTCGCCGCTCCCGCGCTCTTCGCGGTGGGCGCCTTGGTCACCGAGCTCGCGCTCGCCGTCACCTTCATCGCAGCCACCCTTGCCCTGCTGCGCCACCGCGGCTCGGCGCCGCGCCGCGTGCTCCTCGCCGGCACGGTGGCGTCGCTCATCGCCGCCGGGTTCGCGCTCAACCTGGCGCTCCTCGCCGGCGACGCGGCTCCGTGGACCCTCGGTGACCCGTTCGCGAGCGGGGTGGCAATCGAGTACCTGCTGGTGGGCCTCTCGCTGGTCACCGCGGGGTGCGCATTCACGACCATCCGCGCGTCGGCGCGTCAGCACGCCCCCGCCAGGGCCGACCGCGACTGGTGGATGGCGGACACCGCCTAGGAGAGGGCGGCGGTGACTCCGGCGGCGGAGGTGGCGGCGGGCAGACCGGCGGAAACGCCTGAGCGGCCGGTCGATCCAGGCTGACCTTCGGGGAGCGTCCCTGCGGACGCTCCCCGTCCGTCTGCTCCGCGAGGAGCGTCAGCCGGCGAGCAACTCGTCGAGCCGCTCGTAGCCCTCGCGGACGCCGCCCTCCATGCCGCTCGCGAGAAAGGCGTCGCGGGCCTCGAAGGAGTCGACCAGCGACGTCGCCGTCAGCCGGGTGCGCCCGCCGCCGATGTCCTCGAAGCGGACGCGCTCGAGGGCGACGCCGTCGGGCATGCCCTCGAAGGTGAAGGTCTGGACGATGAGCTCCGAGGGACGCACCTCGTGGAACGAGCCGTGGAATCCGAACTCGTTGCCGCCGGATGCGTGGATGTAGCGGTACGACCCACCGGTGCGGCAGTCGTAGTGGTCGACGCGCATGGTGACGCGCCGCGGTCCGAGCCACTGGACGAGGAGCGCGGGGTCGCTGTGCGCTCGGAAGACCTTCTCCGGCGGCGCGTCGAACTCCCGCACGATGCGGACGAGCGGGACGTCGCGGTCGGCGGTGATCCGGGTCTCATGGGTGCTGGTGGTCACGTCGGTGCTCCTGTCGAGGGCGGTTCGGATGGCGGGGTGGGCTCGACGCCGTCCGGCATCGACCGGAGGACGTCGTCGAGGCGGCGGTAGCGCTCCTCCGCGGTGCGGCGGTAGCGCTCGATCCAGGTGGTCATGAGGTCGAGGACGTCGGCCTCGAGGTGCACCGGGCGGCGCTGCGCCTCCCGGCTCCGGCTCACCAGGCCGGCGTCCTCCAGCACCTTGAGGTGCTTGGAGACGGCCTGGACGGTGACGACGTAGGGCCGAGCGAGCTCGTTGACGGTGGCGTCGCCGATCGCGAGCCTCGCCACCATGTCACGCCGGGTGGGATCGGCGAGGGCCGAGAACACCCTCGACAGCGGGTCGGCTGCCACGGCCGGGCTTCCTCCATTTATTCAACCAGTCGGTTGAGCACACTCTATACGGGGACCCCGGCTTTGTCAACCATTCGGTTGAGGAAGGAGCCGGGTGCACCATGCATCGCCATGGACGGCGACATCCTCACCCCCGGAGGGATCTCGATCCCCGCCTCCGCGCTGACCTGGCGCTTCTCCCACGGCACCGGGCCGGGTGGGCAGGGGGTCAACACCACCGACAGCCGGGTGGAGCTGTGGGTCGATCTCTCCGCGCTCGACGCCGGGCCCGGGGTGGCCGACCGGCTCCGCGCCGCGCTCGGCGATCGCCTGCGGATCGTCGTCAGCACCGAGCGCTCGCAGCTCCGCAACCGAGAGGAGGCGGTGCGCCGGCTGGCCGACCGCCTCGACGCCGCCGCCGTCCCCGAGCGTCCCCGCACCCCCACCCGTCCCACTCGCGGCTCGGTCCGCGACCGGCTGGACTCGAAGCGGCGGCAGTCGGAGCGCAAGGCCGCCCGTCGCGACCCCGGGGACGCGGAGTAGCGGGGCTACCCCCCGCGCACCCGGGTGAGCCGGATGCGCACCGGGACGGAGTAGTCGGCG
>VBHE01000024.1:8462-9143 GCA_005889515.1 Chloroflexota bacterium
GGGATCGCGTCGGCACCGGGCAGCGACGGGTCGGCCTCCGCCGTGCCCTCGAGGATCGCGACGTCGTCGCCGCTTTCGTCCGCATCGAAGTGGAGCGCGACTCGCGGGTTCGCCTCGAGGTTGCGGAGCTTCGGCCGCTCCGGCTGGCTGTAGATGAGGATGTCGGGATCCTGCCAGAGGAACCACACCGGCGAAGGCTGGGGCTGGCCGTCCCGGCGCACCGTCACCAGCCAGGCGATGACCTCGTCGCGCAGGCGCGTCGCGATGCGCCGTCCTCGGGGCGTGGTGGTGTCGAGCAGGGGCATCAGGCGGGGTCCTCGAGAGGGAGTGGTTCGCCGGAGGAAAGCGATTGCCGGCCACCGCGACGGATCAGCGTGACCCGACCCGGCCCCGACGCCCTCCATGTTCCACGATCCCAGAGCGCCGCGGTGCGCTCGTCGATCCCGAGGAGCAGCGGATCGCCGTCGGTGCCCTCGAGCGCGGACCCGACCCACGAGGCGCCGAAGCCGTCGAAGTGCGGGAGCACGGCGTCGACCGGCGCGAGCCCCAGGGCCAGGCGCGGACGGCGGCGCGACCGGTCGGGCCAGGAGGCGCGGACGAGCATGGTGCGGGCCAGGGCCATCGCGCCCGCCGAGGAGCCGGCCAGCGAGGCTCCGCCGGCCCAGGCGGTGCGCAGCGCGT
>VBHE01000024.1:9393-11183 GCA_005889515.1 Chloroflexota bacterium
CCTCGTTGCCGGGCATGAACTCCCCACCCCCGACCAGAGCCAGCAGGCCGCTCATCGCACGTGGCCATGGTTGACGAGAACACGTTCGGCGTCGGCGGCCATGCCGCTACTCGAGACCGTCCCAGCCCCAGCGAGGCACCGGAAGCCGGGCGGGAACGCGCGACTCCCGCGGGGAGTAGGAGAGGACGTCGGCGACCGCCCACTCCATGTACTCGCGCAGCACCCTGCGGAACTCCGGGTCCGCGGGGAGACCGGCGTCGTCCGCCGCCTGCACGAAGCAGGCGACGAAGCGGCGACCCAGGTCCTCCTCGGCTCCCTGGCCCGAGTGGATGGTGAGCATCGCCGAGTGTCCGCCGAAGGACTCCGAGAAGCGCGGCGGTCCGCCGAACACCTCCGCCCAGTATGCCGACAGCCGCTCGACGTGGTCGGGATGGACGCCGTGGGAGAAGGGATGCTCCAGCACCGGGTCGTCGAGACAGAGTCGGTGGTGCGCGGCGGCGAGCGCGAGGAAGGCCCGCTCGCCGCCGGCGAACTCGAACATCGAGGGCCGGGTCACGGCCCGGAGTCTAGGGCTTCCACTCCCCCGCGACCTGCCGGGTGGCGACGTTGAGGCGGTTCCAGACGTTGATCGAGGTCGCGTTCGCGTTCACGGTCACCGACGGCAGGGTCGTCGAGATCCACCTCCACGCCGACCCGGAGCGGCTCGACCCGTCCGTGCTCGAGATGCTCGACACCTGATCCGGCATCATTCCCGGCATGAGCACACCGCAGACCGGGATCTTCGCCCTCGGGACGGCGTCGCACGCCTACCTCGAGTTCGATCTGCGCGCCTCGGCGGACGGCCGCGCGCTCGTGAGCGCGGTCGCCGGGCTGCGTGAGCCGCGCACCACCATGGGCGGCGTCAATCTCGTCGCCGGCTTCCGCCCCGAGCTCTGGAGCCGGGTGGCACCCGCCGAGGACGTCCCGCCCGGCGTCGAGGGCTTCAACCGGCCGCTGGTGGGGAGCGACGGGTACGGGATGCCGGCGACCCAGCACGACGCCGTGCTGTGGCTGTCGGGCAGCGCCTACGACGTGGTCTTCTACGTGGCGCGGGGCGCGATCGCGACCCTCGGATCCGTCGCGGTGATCGTGGAGGAGACGTCGAGCTGGGCGTACCAGCACGACCGCGACCTGACCGGGTTCATCGACGGCACCGAGAATCCGACCCTCTTCGACGCGCCCGAGGTGGCGCTGATCCCCGACGGCGAGCCCGGGGCCGGAGGATCGATCCTGCTGCTCCAGAAGTGGATCCACGACGTCCGGGAGTGGGAGTCGCAGCCGGTCGCCCGCCAGGAGCAGGTGATCGGGCGCGCCAAGCCCGACAGCGTCGAGCTCGAGGACCGGCCCGCCGACTCCCACGTCGCCCGGACCGATCAGGACGAGTTCGGCAAGATCTTCCGGCGCAACATGCCCTACGGGACGGTCACCGAGCACGGCACGATGTTCGTCGGCTTCAGCGCCGACCAGCGCCGGCTGGGCACCATGCTCGAGAGCATGGCGGGGATCACCGACGGCGTCCGCGACGCCCTCACCTTCTTCACCCGCCCGGTGACCGGCGCGTACTACGTCGTTCCCTCGATCCCCGCGATCCGGCGCTATCTGAGCAGCTGAGCCGTCTCCGCATACGGTGACCGGGGGCCGTCGGCTCGCTCGAGCGCGGCCCGGTCCCACCCCGCCAGGTCGGCCGCGGCCTCGTACGTCTGCTGGAGGAAGTCCAGCAGCGCAGCGTCCGGATCGGAGGCTCGCCGCAT
>VBHE01000024.1:11203-15676 GCA_005889515.1 Chloroflexota bacterium
AGTGAGCTCCCTCCACGGTGATCAGGCGGTCGCGGAAGCCCGCCGGCTCCGGATACGCGTAGGAGTAGAAGGCGGTATCGACGCCGTCGCCGCCCGGCCAGAAACCGCAGCTGCTCACCTCGTGCGAGTACGCCTCGGTCATCACCCACGGCGGACAGTTCGGGATCGCGCTCGTGAACTCGGGCGCAGGGCGCCCGGAGAAGCGGGTCACGGCGAGGTCGCCGCCGCCCCAGAAGAAATGGATCGGGCTCACCTTGCCGAGGAAGCGCGCCCGGAACACCGAGAGCACCCTCTCCACCTGGAGCAGGATGCGCCAGAACCGGTTGGCGTGCTCCGGGTCGTAGGTGCGGTGCTCCTCGTCCTCGGCGAAGGGGACGACCTCGGGGAGCTCCACCGGGGCTGCGTGGATCGGCACCTCGAGGCCCAGGTCTCGGAGCGCCCGCATCGTCTGCCGGTAGAACGCCGCGACCGACAGGGACACCAGCGGGAATCCGAGGCGGTCGCCCTCCGCGGTCGAGATCGCCAGCCGCTGGTCGATCAGGTCGAGGTCGATCTGGAAGACGCGCGCACCGTGGTACATCGGATTCGTCGCCGGGCTGGACGCGAGCCGGATCTTGCCGACGACCTGGGTCCACAGCCGAAGGGTCGCGAAGGTGTCCCGCCAGTCGTCGAGCGCCAGCGGCGGCCATGCCGTCGGGTTGCTCGCGCCCCCTCCCCCGCTGGACGAGAGACGGGCGCGCAGCTCCTCGACCAGCCGCTCGGTCACCGGCACGGGCACGCCCGCGTGCGCCGCGGCGCGGACGATCGCCCCGCCGATCGCCTCCAGCTCGATCGGCCGGCCCTGGGCGGCGTCGCGCTGCATCGACGAGGTCATCGTCGCGGGCACCGCGTCGAGGGCGGCCACGGTGCCGGGCGCGTCCACCGACGCGCCCGCCGCCGCGGCGACGGACGCGATCTCGTCGACCATGGCGAGCAGGTCGTCGCGCCGCTCGGTGCGCACCACCCCCGCCGGAGCGCCGCTGTGGGTCGTCAGCACCGCGAGCGGCGCGAGGAAGACGAGCTTGCCCCAGAGCAGCCCGGCCTCGTCCTCGCGCAGGCTCACCTCGAGGCCGGCGCGCCGAAGGTGGTCCGCGAGCCGGCCCACCTCGCCCTCGACCTCGGGGCGCACCGCGATCTCGACGGTGGCGAAGGGGCTGGTCTGCTCGATGACGCCCGGCGCGGTGCGCGCCGACTCGACACGGATGCTCGCCGCGACCACCCGGGCCTCCGGATAGCGGCGGCGGAGCACATCGACGTGCTCGATGCCGTTGAGGAGCGGAACGAGCAGTGCCCTCCCGAGAGCCGCCGGCGGAACCCGGCGCAGCGACGCGTCGAGGTCGGCCGCCTTGACGGCGACGAGACAGACGTCGACCTCACGCTCGAGCTCCTCCGCGACCGCGACCGGCTCGCGGAGGTCGCCGGCCAGGCGGCTGCGGACCTCGATCCCGCGCTCGCGCAGCGCCTCGGCGCTGGTCCCCCCGCTGAGGAAGATGACCTCGTCCCCGAGGCGCGCGAGCAGCCCGCCGACGAGCCCGCCGACCCCGCCCGCCCCGAGCACCGCGACCCGCAGGGATCCGTCGTCCATCGCGGACCCGATGATGACGGTTTGCCCGGCGGCCGCTCGACCCTCACCCCCGCCGCAGCGGGCGGAGGAAGGCGAGGATGTCGGCGGCGAGCGCCTCCGGCTGTTCGAGCGCGGCGAAATGCCCGCCCCGCTCCATCACCGTCCAGCGGTGGATGTCGTAGCGGGCCTCGGCGAGGCTGCGCGGCGGCCGGGTGATCTCCCGGGGGAAGGCGGCGTGGCCGGTGGGCACCCGCACCCGGTCCTCGTCGGAGATCCTCCAGCCTCCGTGGAGGCGGTCGAAGTAGAGCCAGAACGACGAGTTGATCGCCGCCGTCACCCAGTAGAGCATCACGTTCGTCAGGAGCGCGTCCCGAGCGATGCGCGGCTCCTCATGGCCGTCGCGGTCGGTCCAGGCGTGGAACTTCTCGACGATCCAGGCGGCGAGCCCGACCGGCGAATCGGTGAGCCCGTAGGCGAGGGTCTGAGGCTTCGTCCCCTGGATCCAGAAGTACCCGCGCTCCTCGCGCTGCCAGTGGCGCACCTCCTCGAGATACCGCGCCTCCTCCGGGGTCGGCGCCACCGGGTCCGGGGTGCCCGCCATCGCGAGCAGGTTGAGGTGGATGCCGGCGAGCAGCTCGGGATGGTCGAGGGCGAGGCGGGTGACGACGTACGCCCCCCAGTCGCCCCCCTGGGCGGCGAACCGGCGGTGACCGAGCACGCCGGTCATCAGGGTGGCGAGCACCTCGGCGGTCTGCGCGATCCCGAGCCGGGGCTGGCCGGGTCGGAAGGAGAGGCAGAAGCCCGGGAGCGAGGGCGCCACCACGGTGCAGGCGTCGGCGGGGTCGCCGCCGAAGGCCGCGGGGTCGGTGAGCCGGGGGATGAGCTCGTGGAACTCCCACACCGAGCCGGGCCAGCCGTGGACGAGGAGCAGCGGCAGCGGGTCCGGGCCGACGCCGGGCTCATGGACGAAGTGGAGGTCGACGCCGCCGATGGGGACGGTGTACTGCGAGAGGCGGTTGAAGCTCCGCTCCTGCTCGCGCCAGTCGTAGGCGGTGCGCCAGTGCTCGACCAGTCCGCGCAGGTAGGCGAGCTCGGTTCCGTGGCTCCAGCCGGAACCGGGCGCCTCGTCCGGCCAGCGCACCCGGTCGAGCCGCGCGCGCAGGTCGTCGAGGACGTCGTCGGGCACGTCGAGCCGGAACCGCCGGGGCGGGACCCTCCCCTCGGCTGCCGAGGCGCCTCCGACCGACATCCCCGGTATGCTCGCCGATCGTGGACCTCGACGACACCCCCGACCAGGCGCGCTACCGGACCCGGGTGCGGGCCTGGATCGCGGAGCACCGGCACGAGGCCCCGCCGGCGGTGGCCGGGATCGGCGGCAGCGCCGACATCGTCGAGCGCCGCCGCTGGCAGCGCCTGCTCGCCGAGGCGGGCCTCGCCGGGGTGATGTGGCCCGCCGAGTACGGCGGCGCCGGGCTCGGTCCGTCGGAGGCGGTGATCGCCAACGCCGAGCTGCAGCGTGCCGGGGTCGCGGGCATCGTCGACCACATCGCGATCGGCGACATCGGGCCGGCGATCATCGTCCACGGCACCGAGGAGCAGCGCCGCCGCTACCTCGGACCGCTGTTGCGCGGCGACGAGGGGTGGTGCCAGCTCTTCAGCGAGCCCGCCGCCGGCAGCGACCTCGCCGGCATCCTCACCCGGGCCCGCCCGTCGGGCGACGGCTGGCGGATCGACGGCCAGAAGGTGTGGACCACCCTCGCCCAGCACGCCGACCTCGGCATGCTGCTGGCACGCACCGACCCCGACGTCCCCAAGCACGCCGGGCTCACGATGTTCATCGTCCCGATGCACGCGGGCGCGGTGACGGTGCGTCCGCTCCGCCAGATCTCCGGAGACGCCCACTTCAACGAGGTCTTCTTCGACGGCCTCGAGGTCGGCGCCGACGCCGTGCTCGGCGGGGTCGGCGACGGCTGGGGAGTGGCGACGACGACCCTGATGTACGAGCGGCTGATGGCGATGGTCGCCTTCGACGAGCTCCTCCAGGGACCGGAGCAGCTGCTCGCCCCGATCGCCGACCACCCCGGGCTCGACGACGCGCGCGTCCGCCACGCGATCGCGGAGGTGACCACCCAGCGCCTGGGGATGCGCTATGCCCTCTACCGCGCGCTCACCGCGCTCGAGCGCGGCTCCATCCCCGGCCCCGAGGCGGGGCTGGGGAAGATCGACGCCGTCGAGGCGAGCCGGCAGGCCTGTGCGCTCATCGCCGAGGTCCTCGGCCCCGACGCGCTCGAGCTCGACCGCCTGGCCCGCACTGTCGGGTTGGGCCGGATCGCCGAGAGGGAATGGACGGCCCTCGACGACGAGACCCGGACGCTGCTGGAGGCGTTCGCGGCCGGGGTCAACGCGCTGATGGAGCAGACTCGCGATCATCCGCCCATCGGGGATGAACTTCGAGCTCACCGACGAGCAGGTGATGCTCCGTGACGCCGCGGCGGCGCAGCTCTCGCGCCGCGACGGCGTCGGCGCCGCCCGGGCGGCGCGGGACGGCGCCGCCCTCCCCGACCTCTGGCCGCTGGCACGCGAGGCGGGCTGGCCGGGGATGCTCGTCCCCGAGGCGTGGGGCGGCGCGGACCTCCAGCTCTTCGACGCCATGCTCGTGCTCCAGCAGTGCGGGCGCCGTCTCGACGGCGCGGGCCTGATCGGTCATCTCTGCGCCACCCAGCTGCTCGGACGGGCGGCGCGCCGCGGTGACGCCGCCGCGGTCGCGCTGCTGCCCGAGCTCGCCACCGGGACACGGCGCGCCGCCCTCCTCGCCGCGCTGCCACCGGCGGACGGCGAGGGCTGGACCGTCGACGCTCCCGGCACCGGCG
>VBHE01000024.1:15771-16291 GCA_005889515.1 Chloroflexota bacterium
GGCCCCGGGCGGTGCTCGTCACCGCGGACGCCGCCGGCCTCGCGGTCGAGCCCCAGGTACGCGGCGACGCGTCGCGCCCGCTCGGCGCGGCGCGCCTCGAGGCCACGCCCGGCGAGCTCCTCGACGCCGGCGGCGACGACCTCACCGAGGCGTGGTTCTCGGCCCAGGCGCTGCTCGCCGCGGACGCTCTCGGCGTCTGCGAGGCGAGCCTCGAGATGGGCGTCGCCTACGCCAAGGAGCGCCACGCCTTCGGACGGCCGATCGGCAGCTACCAGGCGGTGAAGCACCAGCTCGTCGAGGTGCTCCGCCACACCGAGCGAGCGCGCAACCTCTGCTACTACGCCGGGTACGCGGCGGAGCACGCGCGCGGCGAGCTTCCGCTCGCCGCGAGCTGCGCCCGCCTCGCCGCCGAGGACGGCGCCGACCTCGCGACCCGCACCTGCATCGCGGTGCACGGCGGCATCGGCGCCACCTGGGAGCACGCCGCCCCCTACTACTGGCGGCGCGCCCAGCTCTCCCG
>VBHE01000024.1:16429-16967 GCA_005889515.1 Chloroflexota bacterium
GAGCAGGGCCTGCTCCCGGCGATCCGCGAGGGCGCCCGCTGGCGTTTCCACGGTCCCACGGTGCGCGCCTGGATGGAGACGGCGGCGGCGCCCGAGACCTGCCGCCGGCTCCTGCGCGGCTAGGAGCCTGGCGATGCGCGCCCTCGTCCTCGGCGGCGGCGGGCTGACCGGGATCGGCTGGGAATGGGGCATGATCGCCGGCCTCGTCGCCGCGGGGATCGACCTGACGGCCGCCGACCTCATCGTCGGCACCTCGGCCGGCTCGGTGGTCGGTGCCCAGCTCGCCGCCGAGGCCGACCCGCAGGAGCGGTACACATTCCAGCTCCGCCCGCCGGACTCCGAGCTCGCGGCTCGGATGCGTCCGCTGACCACCGCACGCTGGGGCTGGGCGATCTTGCGGTCCCGCGACGCCGGCCAGACCGGGCGCAACCTCGGACGCGTCGCGCTGACGACGAGAACCGTCCCGGAGAGCGTCCGGCGTGAGGTCATCGCCAGCAGGCTGCCGGTGAAGACCTGGCCGGAGCGCGCACTGCTGATC
>VBHE01000024.1:17002-23971 GCA_005889515.1 Chloroflexota bacterium
CGAGCTCGTCGACGCGGTGGCGGCGAGCTGCGCGGTGCCGGGGGTCTGGCCGCCCGTCACCATCGACGGTCGCCGCTACATCGACGGCGGGGTGCGCTCGGCCGCGAACGCCGACCTCGCCGCGGACGCCGGCGTGGTGGTGATCCTCGCCCCGATCGTCCGCGGCTTCGGCCCGATCACCAGCGTCGCCCGGCAGGCCGCGGCGCTGCGCACTCGTGCACGGGTCGAGGTCGTCCAGCCCGATGCCGCGGCGCTGCGGGCGATCGGCCACAACGTCCTCGACCCCTCACGGCGGCCCGGCGCGGCCCGCGCCGGCCGCGCTCAGGCGGCGGCGGAGGCCGCCCGGATCCGCGAGGCCTGGTCAGCCTGAGACGGCGAGCGCCTGGTCGAGGTCGCGGACCAGGTCGTCGAGGTCCTCGACGCCGACGCTGAGGCGGATCAGGCCGTCGCCGACCCCGACCCGGCGGCGCTCCTCGGCGGCGATGCTCGCGTGGGTCATCCGCCCCGGGTGCTCGGCGAGCGACTCGACCGCGCCGAGGGACTCGGCGAGGAGGAAGACGCGCAGCCGGGAGAGCAGCTCGAGCGCCCGCTCCTCGGTGTCCACCTCGAAGCTCACCATCCCGCCACCACCGCTCATCTGGCGCACCGCCAGGGCGTGCTGGGGATGGGACTCGAGCCCGGGGTGATGCACCGCCTGCACCGCCGCATGGCCCTCGAGGAACCGCGCCACCGCGAGCGCGTTGGCGCACTGCTGGCGCACCCGCAGCGAGAGCGTCTTCACCCCGCGCAGCAGCAGCCAGCAGTCGAAGGGCGACGGCACCGCGCCGACGGCGTTCTGGTGGAAGCGCAGCGAGACGGCGAGCGCGTCGTCGTCGAGCATGACCGCGCCGCCGACGACGTCGCTGTGCCCTCCCAGGTACTTGGTCGAGCTGTGAACGGCGATGTCGGCGCCGAGGGCGAGCGGGTTCTGCAGCACCGGGGTGGCGAAGGTGTTGTCGACGACGGTGAGCGCCCCCCGCTCGCGGGCGATCTCCGCGACCGCGGCGATGTCGACGAGGCGGAGCAGCGGGTTGGTCGGGGACTCGAGCCAGACCATCCGGGTCCGCTCGGTCAGCGCCTCGCGGAGCGCGCCGGGGTCGCGGAGGTCGGCGGAGTCGAAGCGCAGCCCGTAGCGCGAGAGCACCCGGGTGAAGAGCCGCGCGGTGCCGCCGTAGACGTCGTCGTTGACGACGACGTGGTCGCCGGCGTCGAGGAGCAGGAGCACCGTGGTCGTCGCCGCGAGCCCCGAGGCGAATGTCAGGCAGTGGCGCGCCGACTCGAGCGACGCGAGGCACTCCTCGAGGGCGTGGCGGGTCGGGTTGCCCGAGCGCGAGTACTCGAATCCCTGGTGCACCCCGACGGCGCTCTGCCGGTACGTGGTGGCGAGGTGGATGGGCTGGACCACGGCGCCGGTGGTGGGGTCGGGCCCCTGACCGACGTGGAGGGCCCGGGTGGCGAAGCCCCAGCGGGGGTCCGCCTCCCCGTCAGCCACGGGGATGGGCCACGAACTCGAGCAGGTCGGCGCGGGTCACCATGCCGATCGGCGTGCCACCCTCGAGGACGACGATCGCGGTGTCGCCGCGGAGCAGCATCCGGAAGGCCTCGTCGACCGGGGTGTCCGCGGCCACGGTGCCGAAGGGCGGGTCCATCGCCGCCGCGACCGGCCTGGCGACGATCCCGGGGTCGCGGTAGATGTGGTCGAGCAGGGTGCGCTCCTGGAGGCTGCCGACGAGGACGGCGCCCTCCACCTCGGCGCCGGCGCGCACCGGCAGCTGGGAGATGGAGTAGCGTTGCATCAGCTCGATGGCGTCGGAGAGCAGGCTCTCGGAGTCGACGGTGATGAGGCCGGGCACCTCGTCGTCGTGGCCGGCGTGGTGGCCGTTGGAGGGGCCGCGGAGCACCTCGCGCACCCGCGCCGGGGAGATGCGGTCGACGTACCCGTTCTGCACCATCCACTCGTCGTTGAAGAACTTCGAGAGGTAGTTGCGCCCGGTGTCGGGGAGGATGACGACGACGACGGCGCCCTCCTCGAGCTCGGCGGCGACGGTGAGCGCGGCGTGGAGGGCGAGGCCCGACGAGCCGCCGACGAGGATGCCCTCCTCGCGGGCGAGCCGCCGTGCGGCGACGAACGACTGGCGGTCGTTCACCTGCACCACCCGGTCGACGATGGACATGTCCATGGTCGCGGGCATGAAGTCCTCACCGACTCCCTCGACGACGTACGGGGCGATCTCTCCGGAGTAGATCGACCCCACCGGGTCGGCGCCGATGATCTGGAGGGTGGGGCTCTGCTCCTTGAGGTAGCGCCCGATCCCCGAGATGGTGCCGCCGGTTCCCATGCCGGCGACGAGGTGGCTGATGCGTCCACCGGTCTGCTCCCAGATCTCGGGGCCGGTGGTGCGCCGGTGGGTCTCGGGGTTCGTCGGGTTCGCGTACTGGTTGGGCTGGAAGGCGCCGGGGATCTCCCGGGTGAGCCGGTCCGCGACCGAGTAGTACGACTGCGCCGACTCCCTGGGGACGTTGGTCGGGCAGACGACCACCTCGGAGCCGTAGGCGCGGAGCAGGCTGATCTTCTCCTGGCTCATCTTGTCCGGCATCACGAAGACGCAGCGATAGCCCTTGAGGGCGGCGGCGATGGCGAGGCCGTGGCCGGTGTTCCCCGAGGTCGGCTCGACGATGGTGCCGCCGGCCTCGAGCAGGCCGCGGCGCTCCGCGTCCTCGATCATCGCCAGGCCGATGCGGTCCTTGATGCTGCCGCCCGGGTTGAGCGACTCGACCTTGGCGAGGACGAGTGGCCGCAGCCCGGCGGCGACCCGGTGCAGCCGGACCAGCGGCGTGTCACCCACCGCATCGAGGATGCTCTCGAGGTACCTCACCGCCGTTCTCCACTGAGCCGTTCGGAGCTGAGCGTACCGCTCGTCTCCCGGCGCACGCCTGTGGTCACGCCCCGGTTGACTTGTGTGACGGAATCCGGTGTCCGGGGTGACCGGTCCGTTGCCGCGACCCCCATGGCACCATGCCCGCATGGCGGCCACCCGGCGCGCGCTCAGGCGGTGGTGGCCGGTGCTCCTCGCCGTCGCCGCCGTCGGCGGCATCGTCGTCGCCACCAATCCGGCCGAGGTCGCGTCGACGCTGCGCCGGACCGAGGTGCCGCTGCTCCTCCCGGTGCTGCTCCTGAGTGTCCTCGCGCTGCTGGCGCAGGGGATGCGCTGGCACTTCCTCCTCGGCGCCGTCGGAGCGCGGCTCCCGATGCGCGACAGCGTGCTCCTCAGCGTCTCCGGCCAGGGGATCACCGCGCTGCTCCCGCTCGGCGACCTCACCCGCGCCATCTTCGCGAGCGAGGTCGGCGGAGTCGCCTTCGCCGACGTGGTCGCGACCGTCACCGTGCAGGAGCTCACCTTCACCCTCTTCCTGCTGGTCTCCGCGGGACCGGTCGTCCTCGAGCGCCACCAGGCGGCGGGCGCGGAGATCGCCGCGCTGGTCGGGGTCGCCGTGATCGCGGTCATCCTCCTCGTACCCCCGGTGTTCCGTCACGTGCACCGGGTCGCCGCCCACACCCCGGTGCTCCGCCGCCACATCGCCGAGATCGACGAGCTGCAGCACGAGACCGTGCTCCTCCTCCACCACCGGCGGAGCATGGCCTGGTCGCTCCTCGACCTGCTCCGGGTGATCCTCTCCATCACCGCCTTCTGGCTGCTCGTCCGCGCCGTCACCGGCGGCGGGACGGGCTGGGCGTCGGCCGCCTTCGTGCTCGCGCTCTCCTACGTCGGCGGCGCCGTCAGCCTCATCCCCGGCGGGGTGGGGGCGAACGAGGCGAGCGTGGTCGGGCTGCTCTACCTCGTCGGCGTCCACCCCGCGGCCGCGGCGGCGATCGCCGTGCTCCAGCGCACCGTCTCCTCGGGCACGGCGATCGCCTGCGCGCTCGTGGCCTACGCCCTCGCCCGGCGCCGCCACCCGGAGCTCAGCTCGCTCACCGCGATCCGCCGCGGCGGGGACGCCGCGAGGGCCTTGCGTGCTGGATGACCATTCACTATGCTCCTAAGCTCGTACGCTATGGGCAATAAAATCGCGGTCATCGCCCTGGGGGGCAACGCGTTCACCCGGGCCGGGCAGGCGGGGACCCACGAGGAGCAGGAGGCCAACGCCCTGGTCATGGCCCGCTCGATCATGTCCCTGCTGCGTGCGGGCTGGGGCGTGGTCGTGGTCCATGGCAACGGGCCCCAGGTCGGGAGCCTCGCCCTCGCCCATGAGGAGAGCTCCGGGGTGGTGCCTCCCCAGCCGCTCTTCACCCTCGGTGCGATGACCCAGGGGCAGATGGGCAGCCTCATCTCGCTGGCGCTGCGCCGGGTGTCGGGATGGCCGCGGGTGCGTCCCGCCGCGATCGTCACCCACGTCACCGTCGACCCCGCCGACCCCGCCTTCTCCCACCCCACCAAGCCGATCGGCCCCTTCCTCGAACGCGCCGAGGCCGAGGAGCTCGCCGCCCGCCGGGGCTGGTCGATCGTCGAGGACTCCGGCCGCGGATACCGCCGGGTCGTGCCCTCCCCGGAGCCGATCGACATCCTCGAGGCGGGCGCCATCCTCGCCCTCATCGATGCGGGCTTCGTGGTCGTCGCCGCCGGCGGGGGCGGCGTCGCGGTGGTGAGCGGCCCCGACGGCCACCACGGCGTCGACGCCGTCATCGACAAGGACTACGCGGCCCAGCGGCTGGCGACCTCGCTCGACGCCGAGGCGCTCGTGCTCGTGACCGGGGTCGAGACGGTGATGCTCGACTTCGGGACCCCCGGGCAGCGCGCCGTCGAGGAGATGACCCTCGAGGAGGCCGAGCGGCACCTCGCCGCCGGCCAGTTCCCCCCGGGGAGCATGGGCCCGAAGGTGCGCGCATCGACCCGCTTCCTCCGCGCCGGCGGGCGGGTGGCGGTGATCACCACCCCCGAGCTCGTCTACCCGTCGCTCGAGGGCCGCGCCTCGCTGCTCGAGGGCAGGTCGGGCACGAGCATCCTCGGATACACGCGCGGACCCGCGCCGGCGGCGGTCGAGACCTCCGCGCTGGTGGGTCCATGAGCTTGCTCATCAGACGGGGCGGGGTGAGCGCAGGCGGCTCCGCCGCCGGAGCGAGGGGGGGGACGCCCCCCCTTGAGAAATGAGCCCCGCCGCGTGCGCCCTGCTCCGCGACACCTTCGTCGACTCGGTGCTGCTGATGAGCGCCACCCGCGCCATGGTCGAGGGCGAGGGGGTGGAGTGGGCGACCGCGGTGATGGCGACCCCGGCGAACGTCAGCGCGCTGATCTCCGAGGGCGTCCCCGCGACCGACCTCGAGGGCGCGTCGGCGAACGACCTCGCGCTCGCGGTCCGCGCCGACTCCGAGGCGGTGGCGAGCGCGGTTCTCGACCGCGGCCGCGACGCCCTCTTCGCCGAGCGACCGGCGCAGCCGGCGACCGGCGAGCGCGCCGCGGCCCGCACCGTCGAGGAGGCGGTTGCCGCCATTCCTGGCGCGAACGTCGCGATCGTCTCGGTGACCGGTGAGTACGCGGCGCTCGCGGCCCACCACGCGCTCACCGCCGGCCTCCACGTCCTGCTCTTCAGCGACCACGTCACCCTCGAGGAGGAGGTCGAGCTCAAGGACCGGGCGGCGTCGCTGGGCCGGCTGGTGATGGGGCCGGGTGCGGGCACCGCCATCCTCGGCGGCACCGGCCTCGGCTTCGCGAACGTCGTCGGCCCGGGACGGGTCGGGGTGGTCGCCGCCGCCGGCACCGGCGCCCAGGAGGTCTCCTCGCTGCTCGACCGCTGGGGGGCGGGGGTGTCCCAGGTCATCGGCATCGGCGGCCGCGACCTCAG
Organism: Chloroflexota bacterium; assembly: GCA_005889515.1. Taxonomy (GTDB): domain Bacteria; phylum Chloroflexota; class Dormibacteria; order Aeolococcales; family Aeolococcaceae; genus CF-96. The sequence goes on from VBHE01000024.1 coordinate 22,880, forward strand.
CGCCGCGGTCGGCGGGCGCATGGCCCGGGTCGCCATCGAGGCGCTCGACGCCGACCGGGGGACCGACGCGATCCTCCTCGTCTCCAAGCCTCCGGCGGCCGCTGGTCGCCTCCGTCCTCGGGGTGGCGCCGGATCTCGACGTCGCCCCCGGCGTCGAGCTCACCGGCACCCTCGAACAGGGCGTGATCCGCACCCTCGGGGTGCTCGGGCTGCCCACGCCCGACCCCGGCCGGGGCCTGGCCGGGCACGTCGAGGCCGCCTGTCGCGGGCTGCCGCCGGGCCGCACCGCGGTGCGCGGCCTCTTCTCCGGCGGGACCCTGTGCTACGAGGCCCAGCTCATCCTCGCCCCCCACGTCGGCCGGGTCTACTCGAACGCGCCGGTGGCGAAGGCGGACGGCCTGCCGGCGCCGGCGGGGAGCCACGTCTGTCTCGACCTCGGCGAGGAGGAGTACACGCAGGGGCGCCCCCACCCGATGATCGACCCCGAGGCGCGGCTGGCGCTCCTGCGCGAGCAGGGCGCCGACCCGCGTCCTCGGCCACGGCTCGCACCCGGACCCGGCAGGGGTCCTCGCCCCCGCCTGCGCGGAGCTCTCCGCCGATCCGGAGGGGCCACGGGTGGTCGCCTACGTGCTCGGCACCCGCGACGACCCCCAGGGGTACGGGCGGCAGCGCGCGATCCTCGAGGAGGTCGGCTGCATCGTCACCGCCACCGCCGCTCGCGCGGCCCACGCCGCCGCCGCCATCGCGCTGCGCCGCCCGGAGCTGGCCGCGGCCGACCCGGGGTAGGTGGCCGGGTCAGCGGCCGTCGTTCTCGGCGTCGGCCTCGGCGTCGCGGGCGTCGGCGGCGAAGGCGAAGAGGTAGCTCACCGAGAGGCCTCCGAGGATCAGCGCCCCGAAGAGTCCGATCGGCAGCCAGGCCTCGATGCCGAGCCCGCCGATGTGGATGGCCCAGGCGAGCATCACGAAGGTGCCGACCGCGGTGAGCAGCGGCCCCAGCCAGACCACCAGGCTGCGTCCGGGACGGTCGACGCCGAGCCGGTGCTCGAGGCCGTGGAAGCGATCGACCATCATCATGGTGTGAGCTTTCCACGC
>VBHE01000024.1:23997-38193 GCA_005889515.1 Chloroflexota bacterium
GCCCCGGCAGCCCCGCGGCGCCGGAGCGCACCGCGACCAGGGCCGCCTGGGTGCGGCTCTGCACCCCGAGCTTCTCGAGCACCCGGGTGACGTGCGCCTTGACCGTCTTCTCGCTGATCCCCAGCCGGACGGCGATCTCCTTGTTCGCCCGGCCCTCGGCCACCTCTGCGAGCACCTCTCGCTCCCGCGGGGTCAGCGGCTCGGTCGCCCCCCGGGGACGGATCGCCGACGCCAGCCGCCGTGCCGCCTCCGGGGACAGCTCCACCCTCCCCTCGGCGGCGGCGCGGACCGCCGCGACCAGGGCGTCGCCGTGGGCCTCCTTGACGAGGTACCCGGTCGCGCCGGCGCCGATCGCGGCGACGACCGCCTCGCCGTCGGCGACGGTGGTGAGCGCGACCACCTCGACGTCCGGCCAGCGCTCGCGGATCCGCCGGGTCGCGGCGATGCCGTCGAGCCGGGGCATGAGGACGTCCATGAGCACCACGTCCGGGCGCAGCGCCTCGACGACGCCGAGCGCCTCCTCGCCGTCGGCGGCCTCGCCGACGACCTCGATCCCCTCCTCCTGGCCGAGGAACAGCCGCAGCCCCTGGCGCACCACCCAGTGGTCGTCGACCACCACGACCCGGATCATGGGAGTGGCACCTCCGCGACGATGCTCGTGCCGGTCCGGCTCGACTCGATCTCGAACCTGCCCTCGAGCAGCGTCAGACGCTCGCGCATCCCGTCCAGCCCGATTCCGCCGCGCGCGCGTTCCGCGGGGTCGAAGCCGTGGCCGTCGTCCTCCACGAGCGCCGAGACGGCACCCTGCTTGCGGAGGAGCAGGACGCTGACACGGCGCGCGCCCGCGTGCTTGGCGATGTTCGTGAGCGACTCCTGCACGATGCGGTACAGCGTCGTCTCGACCTCGGACGGCAATCGCTCGCCCCCAAGGCGCGCCTCGAACTCGACGGAGATCCCCGTCGCTTCCCGGAACGTGTCGATCAGCCGCTCGAGCGCCCTGGTCGTCGACGGGCGCACCGTCGGGGTGATGGCCCTCTTCTCCCGCGCCGCGCTCGGCTCGACCGTCATCGCCCACCTCGGCTCGGTCGCCGACGCCATCGCCCAGTTCACCGCCCGCGCCCGCGCCGTCGAGGAGGAGCGCGAGCGGCTGGCGCGCGAGCTCCACGACTCCGTGACCCAGGCGATCTACGGCGTCGTCCTCGGCACCCGCACGACGCTGACGATGCTCCGCAGCGACCGCGACCCCGGGGTGGCGGCGGCGGCGCTCGAGGAGGTCGCGGCGATGGCCGAGACCGCGCTCAGCGAGATGCGCGAGCTGCTCGTCGAGCTCCATCCCCGCAGCCTCCTCGACGAGGGCCTGGTCGGCGCGCTCCGCAGGCTCGCCGCGGCGGCGGCGTCTCGGTATCGCGGGGTCGAGATCGACTGCGCCCTCGGCGCCGAGCCCGACCTCCCCGCCGCGACCCGCGAGGCCCTCTACCGCATCGCCCAGGAGGCGCTGCGCAACGCGCTGCGCCACGCCCGGCCGGGGCGGGTCGCGGTGAGCCTGCGCCCGGCGGCCGGCGGGCTGATCCTCGAGGTGTGCGACGACGGCGCCGGATTCGATCCCACCGCCGCGTGCCCGGGGCACCTCGGGCTGGTCTCGATGCGCGAGCGCGCCGCGCGGATCGGGGGCCGGCTCGAGCTGGTGAGCGCCGCGGGGCGAGGCACCACCGTCCGTGTCTCCCTCGCCCGGAGCCGTCAGCCGGCGTCGTAGCCGCGGCCGCCCGCACCGATGAGACGGAGGAACTCCGAGCGGGTCCGCTGGTCGGTGAGGAAGACGCCGCGCATGCTCGAGGTCACGGTGCGGCTGTTCTGCTTCTGCACCCCCCGCATCATCATGCAGAGGTGGGCGGCCTCGAGGACCACGCCCACGCCCTGGGGGGCGAGCACCTCGTCGAGGGTGTCGGCGATCTCCATGGTCAGGCGCTCCTGCACCTGGAGACGGCGGGCGAGGACGTCGACGACCCGCGGCAGCTTGCTGAGGCCGACGATGCGGCCGTCGGGCACGTAGGCGACGTGCGCCCGGCCGAAGAAGGGCAGCATGTGGTGCTCGCAGAGGCTGTACAGCTCGATGTCGCGCACCACCACCATCTCCGAGTACGGCTCCTCGAAGAGGGCGCCGCGCACCACCTCGTGGGGGTCCTGCGCGTGGCCGGCGGTGAGGAACTCGAGGCTGCGTGCGACCCGCTCCGGGGTGCGCAGCAGGCCCTCACGGGTAGGATCCTCGCCGAGCCTGCGGAGCAGGCGGCCGACGAGGGTGGGGGTGTCGTCGTCCTCGGGGTCGGTCCAGGCGGGCCCGTCGAGGATCCGGGCACGGAGTGGCTCGCTCACGAGCCGTTACTATAGCTAGTCTGTACTAGCGTTAGCAGGACGCCGGGAGGCGGCGGGCCGGGACCAGCCGCGGAGCGCGACGCAGCAGAGACCGGGCGCCGGATCGAGGACGGCGTCGCCGCCCATCTCCTCGTCGAGGGCGCCGACGAGGCCCTGGACGAGGGCGAGGTTCATCCCGCAGACGAGGTCCGGCTCGTCGGCGGCGAGGGCGTCGAAGGGACAGTTGCGGAGGCGAACGTCGCCGCGCCCGTCGGCCGAGGGCTCGAAACCGCGATCGGCGAGGACGCCGAGCGCCGCCTCCCGGAGCCGCCCGCGGCTCGGACGGGGGCCGCACCGCGCCCGCGCCTCCTCCCCCAGCCCGGCACCGACCGCCCGCGCCTCCCGGTCCAGGGTCCGGCGTGGCTCGGCCCCGGAGCCGGCGATCGCCCGGGCCATGAGGCGGGCGGCGAGCTCGTACTCACGCGGGGGGAGGCTGACGCTCACCTCGGCGTCGGCCCGCGAGTAGAGCTTGCTCGGCCGTCCCGCGCCGGGCCCGCTGCGGCCGCCGAGGCGGCGGTAGCTGGCCTCGAGCAACCTCTCCTGCACCAGCCGGTCGAGGTGGAAGGCGGCGAGAGGGCGGCCGATCCCGACGGCCCGCGCGGCCTGATCACGGCTGACCGGCTCGGACTGGGAGACGACGTGCTCGTAGAGCGCCCGCCGCGCTCGCTCGCCGAGAGCGGCGACGGCGCCGATCTGCCGGTCGCGTTCGTCCCTGGTCACGGCCTCATTCTAAGAGCAGCGGTGGTTGGTGTAAGCGTCGGCTACCGGGCGGGCTCGCGGCGGGGCCGTTGAGATAATCTCCCTCGACCTTCAGACATCCCCGACACAGGGTGGCGCAGCATGCGGCGGGCCTATGGGCTGAGCATCCCCGAGACCCTCGAGGAGGCGTGTGACCCGGCGCGGATGGCGCTCCTCGTCTACGACATGCAGGTCGGGATCCTCGGCCAGATCCCCGATGCCGCGGCCCTGACCGCGAACGTGGCCCGGGTGCTCGACGCCGCTCGGAGCGCCGGGGTGCGGGTGCTCTACTCCCGCCATCTCTCGCTCCCCGTGGAGATGATGGGCGTCTTCCAGCTGCGCATGGCGATGGCGTGGCAACGGGTGCGCTCGGTCGAGGACGTCCATCCCTGGTTCCTCCGCGGCAGCGCGGGGATGGAGATCAGCCCCGAGGTCGCCCCGCTCGACCGGGAGGCGGTGTTCGACAAGATCACGATGTCGGCGTTCGAGGGCACCTGGCTCGACATCGCGCTGCGCGACCTCGGGATCAACGCCGTCGCCGTGGTCGGGGCGGCGATCGAGGTCGGCATCGAGCCGACCGTGCGCCACGCCGCCGACCTCGGCTACATCCCCGTGGTGGTCGGCGACGCGTGCGGCACCGGGAATCGCGAGGCGGCGGAGCGCTCGCTCGCCGGACTGCGCTTCACCGGCGACGCTCTCTTCACCGACACCGGCACCCTGTGCCGGCTGCTCAGCGCCCCGAGGAGCTGAAGGGCTCGGTCCCGTTCACGAGCTGGACCAAGGCGAACGCCGAGTGCTGGCGCATGTAGTCGAGCTCCCGGGAGAGGTCGCCGACGCCGTTGGACGCGGTCCGGGGAGCGACCTCGAGGGTGCTGAGGATCCCCAGGCCGGGGACGCCGGGCGGGCTGGTGGTCACGACGTGGCTCCAGCCGTTCCCCTCGTCGCCGTCGCTCGTCCCCTGCTTCTGGCTGATGGCCCCGGTGCCGAGGCCGAGCTGCGAGTTGCCGTAGGAGTAGACCGCCTCACCCGGCTTGGTCCCGGTGGTGTCGATGCCCATCGGACCACCCCAGATCGGCACCGTCGGGTTCACCGAGGCGACGTCGGCGGGGTCGAGCCGCACCAGGGCGAGGTCGTTGTACTTGCAGACGTCCGGGTTCTTCTCCTTGAGCTGCTGCATCGTCAGCCAGGAGTTGTAGACCAGCGTGCCCGGGTGCTTGGCCCCGGTGACCGTCACCTGGGTGCCCAGCGGCAGCGACGGCGCGACACACCCGTCGGACTCGTTGTTGCCCCCGGTCCCCGAGCAGTGCGCAGCCTGGCCGATGTACACGGTGCTGCCGTCGGTGTAGATGAAGTTGGCGGTGCACTGCGCGTCCTTGGTGAAGAGCTGCACCCCCGGGTGGATGGTCGCCGACTTCACCGGCGCCCAGGTCGCCGCGGCCGCGGCGGAGGCCGCGCCCCATCCCAGGGCGGCGGCGATCAGGAGGGAGACCAGCAGGGCCGGTCGGGTCGAAACGCGCATGGCAGATGCACCCCGCCAAACTGATGTGCCGCACTGATGGCTGCACAGGCACTGTAGCGCCCCCGACCGGGCGGCGCTGACTACACTTCGCGGAACCATGGCGCAGACCTGCACCCACCTCGACCTGATCCTGGACGTCACCCCCTCCTCCACCGGCTGCGAGGACTGCCTGAAGATGGGCCGGCACGACTGGGTCCACCTGCGTGTCTGCCAGGAGTGCGGCCACGTCGGCTGCTGCGACAACTCGCCCGGGCGGCACGCCACCGCCCACTTCGGGACGGCGTCGCACCCGATCATCCGCTCCTACGAGCCGGGCGAGGACTGGTACTGGTGCTACGTCGACGACCTCGCCTTCGAGCTCGACGGTGCGCCACCGGCCCCCTCCCATCCCTGACCGGCCGGCCCCGGCCCGCGATCCCAGGAGCCCCTGATGTTCGACTACGACTCCCGTCCGGTCACGCCCGGGGTCGTCCTGGTGGGGTCGCGCTCCTCCACCGACGCCTACGCGATCCGCGACTTCCTCACCCGCAACGGCAAGGTCTACGACTGGGTGGACGTCGACGGCGACGGGGCCGATCACCCGGCCCACACCCCGGGCACCCGGCTCCCCCTCTGCGTCCTGCCGGACGGGACCCGGCTGGAGGGCGCCACCGTCGCGCAGGTCGCCGCCGGGCTGGGGATGATGGCGGCCCCGCGCCTGGGCGAGTACGACCTCGCCATCGTCGGCGCCGGACCCGCCGGCCTCGCCGCGGCCGTGTACGCGGCCTCGGAGGGCCTGCGCACCGCCGTCATCGAGGCGGTCGCACCCGGCGGCCAGGCCGGCACCACGTCGCTCATCGAGAACTACCTCGGCTTCCCCGAGGGCGTGAGCGGGAGCCAGCTCGCCTCCCGCGCCGCGGTGCAGGCGGAGCGCTTCGGCGCCGAGATCCTGCTCGCCCGCCCGGTCGACGAGATCGTCCCCGACGGCGACCGCTATGTCTGCCGGCTCCGCGACGGGACGGCGGTCTCCTCCCGCGCCCTGCTCGCCGCCTCCGGGGTCGAATGGCGCCGGCTCGACGCCCCCGGGGTGGAGCGGCTGCTCGGCGCCGGCGTCTACTACGGGGCGGGGCCGAGCGAGGCCCTGGGGTGCCGGGGCTGCCAGGTCGTCATCGTCGGCGGGGGCAACTCGGCGGGCCAGGCGTGCATGCGCTTCTCCCGCTACGCGGCCCGCGTCACCCTGCTCGTCCGCGGTGCCGCGCTCACCGACTCGATGTCCCAGTACCTGATCGACCAGATCGCAGCGACCCCGAACATCGAGGTCCGGCTGCGGTCCCGGGTCATCGGAGTCGACGGCGACGACGGGCTGCGCACCATGCGGATCGCGACCGCGGGCAGCGACGCGGTGGAGACCCTGCCGGCGACCGCGCTCTTCATCTGCATCGGCGGCATCCCGAAGACGGGGGGGTCGGACAGGCTCGGGCTCGTCCTCGATGGCGCCGGCTACCTCGTCACCGGCACCGACCTCGCCCCCGATGGCACGTCACCCCCGGGATGGCCGCGCGCACGCCAGCCATTCCCGCTCGAGACCAACCTGCCCGGGTTCTTCGCCGCCGGCGACGTCCGCAGCGGGTCGGTGAAGCGCTGCGCCGCCGCGACCGGGGAGGGCGCGATGTCGGTGGCGCTCGTCCACCGCCACCTCGCCGAGACCGGGGGGGAGTGAGCCGGGTGGAGACGCAGGCGCCGGTGGCGCAGCTCCCGCCGAACCCGGAGTTCGCCGTCCTCGCCTCCGACGAGCGCATCGATGCCACCGCGGCCGCGCTCGCCGGCCACGGGATCGAGGCCCTCGTCGTGGCCACCGGCGAGGAGGCCCGCGCGGCCGTCCGCGACCGTCTCCCCGACGGCGCGGAGGTGTTCAACAACACCTCGGCGACGCTCGAGACCACCGGCGTCGCCGCCGACATCGAGCGCTCCGGCCGCTACCGACCCGTCCGCCTGCAGCTGTACCAGATGGACCGGGAGATGCAGAAGCAGGAGATGCGCCGCCTCGCCGCCGCCCCCGATTTCGTCGTCGGCAGCGCCCATGCGGTCACCGAGGACGGCTCCCTGCTCATCGCCTCGGCGAGCGGCAGCCAGCTGGGGCCGATCGTCTCCGGCGCCGGGCGGGTGATCCTCGTCGTCGGAGGCCAGAAGATCGTGCCCGACCTCGCGACCGGGCTGCGGCGTCTCCACGAGTACTCGTTCCGCCTGGAGAACGAGCGCGCGCTCCACGCGTACGGCGTGGCCAGCGGGGTCAACAGCATCCTCATCGTGAGCAAGGTGCTGGCGAGGGGGCGCATGACCGTGGTCCTCGTCCGCCAGCGCCTCGGCTTCTGACACGGGGAACCCGGGCGCGGGTCTCGCCGTCCTAGTGAGGTGATTCCCCGGTCTCCCCACCAAGGAGGGTGCTCGATGTCGCGCCGGCTTCTTCAGCTCCTGCCGTTCCTCGCCCTGGCGGCGTTGGTCCTCGCCACCCGTCCGGGCCAGGGAGCCACCCCGGGCATCCCGGCGGTCCAGGCGGCCCAGGCCATTCCCTCCACGGATCAGCCGGTCGTCTCCTCCCAGGGCACCGGCAAGGTCACCGCCCCGCCCGACCTGCTCACCCTGGTCATCGGCGTCGAGACCCGGGCGGCGAGCTCGGAGGCGGCGCTGCGGGACAACGCCAACCGGGCCAACGGCCTCATCGACACGCTCAAGCGCCACGGCATCGCGGCGAAGGACCTGACCACCAGCCAGCTCTCCATCTCCCCCACCTACGACTCCAACGGCCAGCGCATCACCGGCTATCAGGTGAGCAACCTGGTGACCGCGAAGGACCACGACCTGCCGGGAGCGGGCGCGCTCATCGACGCCGCCGCCGGGGCGGCGGGGGACGCGGTCCGCATCCAGCAGATCGCCTTCTCCATAGACGACGACAGCGCCCTGCTCGCGCAGGCCCGCGCCGACGCGGTGCGCCAGGCCCACGACCAGGCCGACCAGATGGCGAAGGCCGCGGGCGTGAAGCTCGGCAAGGTCCGCTCGATCAGCGAGGGCAGCTCGGTCTCGCCGCGCTACAACTACGGCGGCCTTCCCGCACCGGGCGCCGCGGCGTCCGCTCCGACGCCGATCCTCCCCGGCACCCAGGACCTCACGGTCACGGTCACCGCGGTCTACGACGTCGAGCAGTAGCCGCACGCCACACCCGGGAGGACCGCCGCCCGAGGGCGGCGGTCCTCTTGGGGGATGTGGTCGAGGATCAGCCGGCCTCGGTGAGGTCGTTGGGCGAGGCGGCCATGTCGGTCTTGACGAAGGAGTCGGGCACCGGGTACTGCCCGAGCACGTAGTGGAGGATGGCGACGTGCTGCGCCTCCACCGGCGCGATCGTCAGCGCCACCAGCCGGTTCTTCTTGTCGGTGACGAGCGCCGACCCGGCGGTGTACGTCTCCACCGCGACCGTCTCCAGGGTGAGCGCCAGCTTGGCCGCGTCGACGACCGTCTTCACCGTCGGCAGCGCCTGCTGGACGATCTTGTTGTAGTGCGGGTCCGGCGCCGTCTGCGCCTGCAGCCCCGCGCCGGTCAGCGCGCTGTTCCAGGCGTTGGCGTGGTCCGCGTGCTGCGCCTTCGCGGTGGTCACGAAGGTGGCGATGGCGGGCGGCACCGTCCCCAGCGAGCCCTTGCCCGCGGCGTCGAGCACCGTCTGGTAGGTGTTCACCGCGAGCACCTCGAGGCTCGCAGCGAGCCGGGCAACGGTGAGATCGGGGCTCGCGGTCGAGGTCGACGAGGACGTGGTCGCGTTCACCGCGCTGCCCGAGTCGGAGCTCCCGCAGGCGGCGAGCACCGTGCCGCCGCCGACCAGGCCCGCGGTGGCGAGGCCGCCGCGCAGGAAGGTGCGCCGGGTCGCGCGGAGCCGGACGACGGAGCGCTCGTGCCCGGCGCTCTCCCGCCACCTCTCGGTCATCTCCGCGAGCACGACCCGGAATCGCGGGAAGAGGTCCCCATGCATCTCGTCGAGGTCGCCGGTCATGGCGCGCAGCTCGCGCTCCGACAGCTCCATCGGATCGTTCTCCCGTGCGCGGCTCACTGCACCGCCCCCTCGGCCGCGGGACGCGCCGCCGCCGTCGGATAGAAGCTCTTCGGGAAGCCCACCGAGCCCGCCGCGGAGGGCAGCTTGGTGGCGTCGACCGGAGGCGAGATGGTGATCAGCTGGGGCGCGCCACCAGCGATGAGCGCGGCGACCGCGAGCAGCACGGCGCTGTGCTGCGCCTCGACCGGGGCGATGGTCGCGAAGGCGTTGAGCGCTCCCCTGTCGTCGACGTCGCCGCCGAACTTGACGTAGGTCTGCGCCGCCGCGTCCTCGAGCGCCTGCGCGAGCGCGACCACGTCCGCCGGGCCCTTCACCTTGGCGAGCGCCGGAGTCACGACCGCGTCCATGACGGTCTGGTCGATGCCGGTCTGCGCCTTGCCACCCAGCTGCATCGCCGCCGCGTTGAACGCCTTCCCGTGGTCGGTGTGCTGGGTGATCGTCATGGTGACGAACGCCTTGACCGTCGGGATCGCGGCGCCGCTCACCGTCGGCGGAAGGCCGGCGGCCTTGGTGTACACGGCCACGGCGAGGTTCTCGATCGCCGCCGCGGTCTGCAACATCATCACGTCCGCCGAGGTCGCCGCGTACACGGTGGTGGTGATCCGCGAGAACATCGAGGCGCCGAGCGCGCCGCCGCCGACGACGCCGGCGGCGAGCAGGGAGCGCCGCAGGAAGGTGCGACGATCCGGGTCCGCGATCTCGATGTCGCACCGCGCGCGCCGCTCGCGGCCGATCTCGACGATGCGATCGGTCGCCTCACGCGTGAGCCGCATGGCGGTGCCGTGGAGGTCCTGGGACTCCTCCATCAGGTCCGACATCGTGGGTTCGTCAAAGGTCACGTCATGCGCCTCCCCGGTTGGGTGTTCTGAAGAGGCTACGGGTCCCGCGTTCGGCCGGATCATCCCGGTGCTCCCATGGCCTCACGGAAGCGGGCCGCCGGGGTGCATCATGTCCGCATGGCAGCTGCGCAGCGGGCGCCGTCCCCGGGCGCCCCGGACGACGCCTCTGCGGTCCGCGCCGCGGGCCTGCGCTGGACGCCGCAGCGCCAGCTCATCCTCCAGACGCTGCGCGAGGCGGGCGGCCGCCACATGACCGCCGAGGAGGTGTGGCGGGCGGTGAGCGAGCAGTACGCGACCCTCAACCGCTCCACCGTCTACCGGGTGCTCGAGACCCTGACCGGAATCGGCCTGGTCCGGCAGACCCGCCTCGGCGGCGACACCGCCCAGTTCGAGCTCGAGGGGAGCGACCCCCACCACCACCTGGTCTGCGTCCGCTGCCGCCGGGTGGTGGAGATCTCTGCCGAGGACGTCGCCCCTCTCGCCGAGCGGGTGCGCGAGCGTCACGGCTACCACGTCGGCGCCACCGTCCTCACCGTCGAGGGCGTCTGCGCGGACTGCTGGACGGCCCCTCCCACCCCCGGCTAAACTCCGGATTAGTCTGTTCTAATCCAGCGGTTAGAGGGGAGCCGAATGCGGGCTGCACGACCACGCCCACGGCTGCTCGCGCTTCTCGCCCTCGTCGTTCTCCTGACCGGCTGCGGTGGCGACGGAGCGGGTCAGGCCGGGGCGGAATCCGCCGGGCGGGTCCGGGTCCACTACATCGCCGCCGACGAGGTGGCGTGGGACTACGCCCCGTCGGGGTGGAACCTCGTCACCGGCCGGCCCTTCGGAGACGCGGAGAACACCTACGTCGCCCGCGGCCCGGACCGCATCGGCCGGGTCTACCGGAAGTCGCTCTTCCGCGAGTACACCGACGGGACCTTCACGACGCCGGTGCCCCGCCCGGCGGCGTGGGCGCATCTCGGGCTGCTGGGCCCGGTGATCCACGCCGAGGTCGGCGACACCATCCGGGTCGTGCTCGCCAACCACACCCGCCTGCCCGCGAGCATGCATCCCCACGGCGTCCTCTACGACAAGGCGTCGGAGGGGGCGCCGTACGACGACGGCACCACCGGCACCGACCGGGCCGGCGACTCGGTGCCGCCGGGCGGCACCCACACCTACGTCTGGAGGGTGCCGGAGCGAGCCGGTCCGGGGCCGACGGACCCGAGCTCGGTGCTGTGGATGTACCACTCCCACGTCGACGAGGTCGCCGACACCTACGCCGGCCTCATGGGCCCGATCATCGTCACCCGGCGCGGGATGGCGCGGCCGGACGGCAGCCCCCGGGACGTCGACCGCGAGCTCGTCACCATGTTCATGGTGTCCGACGAGAACCGCAGCCCCTGGCTCGACGACAACATCCGGACCTACCCGTCGTCGCCGCAGACCGTGCGCAGGGACGACCCCGACTTCGTCGAGAGCAACAAGATGCACGCGATCAACGGCTACGTCTTCGGCAACCTCCCCGGCCTCGACGTGCGCCGCGGCGAGCGGGTGCGCTGGTACGTGATGGGGATGGGCACCGAGGTCGACCTCCACACCCCGCACTGGCACGGCAACACCGTGCTCGCGGCGGGGATGCGCACCGACGTGCTCTCCCTCCTCCCCGCCACCATGGCGGTCGCCGACATGACCCCCGACGACCCCGGGACCTGGCTCTACCACTGCCACGTCGCCGACCACATCTCCGCCGGGATGCTCGCCCGGTACACGGTCCGCTGAGGCCGGCTGTCGATCCCGGCGATTCCCGATCGTCGAGGTAGCATGAGGCCCCGAGTGCCGGGCCGACACTGGAGACCACGCCATGGCGCAGTACCTGGTCCTGATCTACGAGGACGAGGCGTCCTATGCGAACGCCGACGCCGCCGTCTACGAGCAGGTGATGAAGGCCCACAACGAGTTCGGGGAGAAGAACGGCGCCTCGCTGCGAGGTGGCAACGCGCTCCAGCCGACGAGCACCGCGACCTCGATCCGCCGTGACGCCTCGGGGAACATCGCGGTCACCGACGGGCCCTTCGCCGAGACCAAGGAGGCGCTCGGCGGCTACTACGGCCGGTCATGGTTTTCTAGCGAGATGACCGCGGACCCAGCCGCACCAACAGGGGGCGGCAGCGTTCCCGAACCACCTGAGGCCGCCGCTGCCGCCGCGGCCCGGTCCGCGGTAGCCGACGCGCACCGTCGCGAGTGGGCCTACGTGCTCGCCGCGACGGCGCGCGTCGCCGGCGATCTCGACCTCGCCGAGGAGTGCGTCCAGGACGCCTACGCCCAGGCGCTGAGCACCTGGGGTCCACGGGGCGTCCCGGCGAACCCCGGGGCCTGGCTCACCACGGTTGCGCGGCGGCGGGCCGTCGACCTCCAGCGGCGCGAGGAGCGGCTGCGCCGCACCCTGCCGCTCCTCCTCGACGACCGGGTCGTGCCCGGCCCCGACGACGCCGAGGAGGAGGACGTCCCCGACGACCGGCTGCGGCTGATCTTCACCTGCTGCCACCCCGCGATCGCCGTCGAGGCGCAGGTGGCGCTCACCCTGCGGCTGCTCTGCGGGCTGACCACCGCCGAGGTGGCGCGGGCCTTCCTCGTGACGGAGCCGACGATGGCGGCGCGGATCACCCGGGCGAAGAAGAAGATCGCCGCCGCCCGCATCCCCTACCGGGTGCCGCCCGCCGAGGAGCTCCCCGCCCGCATCGAGGCGGTGCTCACCGTCGTGCACCTGCTCTTCACCACCGGGCACACCGCCCCGGCGGGCGACGACCTGGTCCGGCGCGACCTCGTCGAGCGCTCNNNNGCCCGGATGCTGCGGACGCTGCTCGCCACCGACGCCGACGTCGCCGGCCTGCTCGCGCTCATCCTCCTCACCGACGCCCGGCGCGCCACCCGGGTGGCCGAGGACGGCCGGCTGCTGCTCCTCGAGGACCAGGACCGCAGCCGCTGGGACCGGCAGGCGATCTCCGAGGGCGTCGCCCTGGTCCGCGAGGCTCTCCACCGCCGCCCGCCCGGCCGCTACGCGCTGATGGCGGCGATCGCCGCGGTGCACGCCGAGGCGCCGAGCTGGAGCGAGACCGACTGGGGTGAGGTGCTCGCGCTCTACGACCTGCTCGTCGGGATCTGGCCGTCCCCGGTGGTGGCGCTCAACCGCGCCGTCGCCCTCGGCCTCGCCCGCGGACCCGAGGCAGGCCTGCGGGCCGTCGACGCGCTCGCCGGTGAGCCGCAGCTCGCCGGCTACGCATACCTCGCCGCCGCCCGCGCCGACTTCCTCCGCCGTCTCGGCCGGGTCGAGGAGGCCCGTGCCGCCTACCGCGGGGCGCTCGAGCTCACCGAGAACGGGATCGAGCGCGACTTCCTCGCCTCCCGGCTGCGCCAGCTCGGCCCGTAGAATCGCCGCTCGCGACCAGCCGAGTGGGAGGCGCTTCCGTGGGCAGGACGACCAGCGCGAGTGCGCCGGCGGTGGCGGGGCTCGTCCTCGCGGCGCTGGCCGGATGCGGCGGCAACGGCGGCGGGGCCCCGGCGACGGAGACCGCGTCGGCCCAGCTCTCCCACGTCCCCACCGGCACCGCCGACATCTCCTACGACGCCGCCACCCAGGTGCTCACGGTGACGATGCACGTGACCGGCGCGACGCCCAAGGTCGCGCTGCCCTCGCACATCCACAAGGGCAGCTGCGCGGGCGCGCCCGGCGACGTCCTCTACCCGCTCACCGCCGGGAAGGCGGACGCCGGCGGGGTGGTGAACGTGACCACCATGGTCCCGAACGTCCCCGCCGTGCCGAGCGGCGCAGACGTCCACTTCCACACCGGGCCCACCACGGCGACGGCGGGCGAGAAGAAGTCGATCGTCTGCGGCGACCTCAACGGCCAGCCGGGCACGATCCGGCTGGGTCCGAACGGTGCCCCCGGAGACAATGCCACCGGCACCGCCAGCATCACCCGCGACCCGGCCACGGGTCGGATGACGGTGAAGGTCGTCGTCGACGGGCTCGAGCCGGGCACGGCGCATCCCGCCCACATCCACCTCGGCAGCTGCGAGGCCCAGGGCCCGGTGATCGTGCCGCTCGACGCGCTCCAGGCGGACTCGAGCGGCCACGCGGAGGCGACCACGACCGTGCAGAACGCACCGGGCATCGGCACCTGGTACGTCAACGTCCACCGCGGCCCCGGCCTCGACGGCCCCCAGTTCACGCCGATCACCTGCGGGAACGTCTCCTCCTCGTAGCCCGCTCACGTCCCGTGAGCTCACGGAGAACGTGATGTGACGATGACACGGATCCTCTCCATCGACGGCGGCGGCATCCGCGGCATCATCCCCGCCACCGTGCTGTCGGAGATCGAGCGTCGCACCGGCCGTCACGTCGCCGAACTCTTCGACGTGATCGCGGGAACCTCCACCGGCGGGATCCTCGCCTGCGGGTTGACCCTTCCCGACTCCGCCGGGCATCCCGCGCGCACCGCGGCCGAGCTCGTCCGCATGTACGTCGACGAGGGGCCGCGCATCTTCCCCCACGAGTTCCTGGGCAGGATCCGCTCGCTCGTCGACGAGAAGTACCCGCAGAAGGGGATCGAGTCGGTGCTCCAGACGTA
>VBHE01000025.1:0-16174 GCA_005889515.1 Chloroflexota bacterium
GCCACCGACCGGAAAGGCCCACCCCGACGCGGTTCCCTCCGCGTCCGGCGAGGACGCGGCGGTGGCCGCCCTGCTCGCCGTCGAGGGCCGGCTGCTCGGAGCCCAGTACGCGGCCCTCGCCGCCCTCGGCGACCAGTCGCTGCGAGTCCAGGTCGCGAGCATGTTCGGCGTCGACGCCCGCCACGCGACCGTCTGGCGCAGCGCGTCGGGCCAGGACCCCGTCCCGGCGAGCTTCGTGACCGGGCCCTGACGGCCCGCCCGTCAGAGGGCGTCGATCTGGGTGAGCAGGGCGCGCATGTCGTAGTAGTCGCGATGCGCGGTGATGGCGCCGGTCGCGTCGACGCGGCAGAGCGCGACGCCGATGACGGAGTAGGGCCGGTCGCTCGCCGGGTACCGCCGGCCGTCGAGGACCAGGTCGCCGGTCGCGGTGCCCGACCAGGTCCACTCCGCGGCGAAGCCGCCCTCATCCGCCAGCAGGCTGGTGAAGACGATCCTCGAGTCCCGGGAGAACGCGAACATCGCCCGGCGGAAGCGCGCGATCCCGGTGTGGCCGCGGACGGTGATCGACGACCCGGTGTCCGTGTACTCGCCGTCCTCCGCGAAGTGGGCCAGGAGCGGTGCGTCGTCGGTGCCGCTCCACGCGCTCCCGTACGCGTCCGGGAACCCCGGGTCGGTGTGCGGGAGCAAGCTCAGAAGATCCCCAGGTCGAGCTTGGCCTCCTCGCTCGCCATCGTCCGCGGGTCCCAGGGCGGGGACCAGACCAGGTTCACGCGCACGTCGCTGACCCCGGGGAGCACCCGGCAGACGGCGTCGGCCTGGGTCTGGATGATGCTCCCGAAGGGGCAGTACGGCGAGGTGAGGGTCATGTCGATGGTCAGCAGCCCGGCGTCGTCGAGGATGTGGTCGTAGACCAGGCCGAGGTTGATGATGTCGATCCCGATCTCGGGGTCGTAGACGGCGCTCAGGGCGTCGACGATCTGCTCGCTGGTGGCGCGCCCGGCGTCTTCGGCCGTCGCCGCCGGCTCGGTCTCGCTCATGACAGGGGTCCCTCCTCGGTGGTCACCGTGCCCTCGCCGCGCTCGAGGCCCTCGAGCAGCGCATTCCACGGGAGCACGGCGCACTTGATGCGCAGCGGGATGCGGGCGACGCCCTGCAGCGCCTCGAGATCCCCCAGGTCCTCGGCGCCGGCACCCTCGAGCATCATCGCCTTGAAGCGGCGGACGAGGTCCGCGGCATCGGCGACGCTGAGGCCGTCGACGCCCTCGCACATCATGCTCGCCGAGGCGCGGCTGATCGAGCAGCCGTGGCCGTCGAAGGCGATCGCCTCCACGCTGCCCTCGCGGACGCGCATGGTGAGCAGCACCTCGTCGCCGCAGAGCGGGTTGTAGCCCTCGACGGTGACGTCGGCGGGCTCGAGGTGCCCCTTCCTGCGCGGATTGCGCCAGTGGTCGAGGATGATCTCGCGGTAGAGCTCGTCCTCGACGGGCGACGGGCCTGCAGCCATGCTCCGATCCTACCGCGGGGTTCCCGAGGGATCGAGGATGCGCCGGACCTCCTGGAGGCCGGCGCCCAGCGCGTCGACCTCGGCGTGGGTCGTGTAGAGGTAGACCGAGGCGCGGGCGGTCGCCGTCACGCCGAGCCGGCGCATCAGCGGCTGGCGTCGCGGTCGAGGATGGTGGCGATGTCGTGGGGATGGATCTCCCCCATGGTGAAGGAGACCGCCCCGCCGCGCTCCACCGCCTCGCGGGGGCCCTGGACGTCGACCTGCGCCTCGTCGAGCACCTCGAGGAGATGGCGGACGAGCGCCTGCTCGTGGGCGTGGATGCGCTCGCGGCCGATGCCGTCGAGGTAGTCGCAGGCGGCGGCGAGGCCGTGGGCGCTGGCGACGTCGGGGGTTCCCGCCTCGAACTTGTTCGGCACCTCGGCCCAGGTCGAGCGCTCGAGCTCGACGCGCTGGATCATGCTCCCGCCGCCGAGGAACGGGGGCATCCGCTCGAGGAGCTCGGGTCGCGCCCAGAGCACCCCTCCGCCCATCGGGCCGCACGCCTTGTGCCCGCTGAAGGCGAGGAAGTCGACGTCGAGCTCGCGCACCGAGACCGGCATGTGGGGGACGCTCTGGCAGGCGTCGACGGCGATCAGCGCCCCGCACGCGTGGGCGAGGTCGGCGAGCTCGCGGATCGGGTTCACGGTGCCGAGCACGTTGCTCTGGTGCACGACGGCGAGCAGCTTCGTCGGCTCGGTGAGCAGCCGCGCCGCGATCTCCATGTCGAGGCGGCCCTCGGCGGTCAACCCGACGAAGGCGAGGTCGAGGCCGGCGCGGTCGGCGGCGAGCTGCCAGGGGACGAGATTGCTGTGGTGCTCCATGAGGGTGAGCACGATCCGGTCGCCGGGCCGGAGCAGCTCGCGCGCGTACGAGGACGCCACCAGGTTCAGCGACTCGGTGGCGTTGCGGGTGAACACCAGGCCCCGAGGATCGGCGTCGATGAAGGCGGCGACCCGGCGGCGGGCGTTCTCGAAGAGCTCGGTCGCCTCATTGCCGAGGGTGTGCGCGCCGCGGTGGACGTTGGAGTTGCTCTCCCGGTAGTAGCGCTCGACGGCGTCGAGCACCTGCACCGGCTTCTGCGACGTCGCCGCGGAGTCGAGGTACACGAGCGGCCGGTCGCCGATCTGCCGGCACAGGATCGGGAAGTCGGCGCGCACCGCCTCGACGTCGAAGTCGGCCTCGAGCGAGAGCCGGCCGCGGGCGGCCGGTGGCACGGTGATGCTCACGGCACCGCCGTCTCGTCGATGGCGACGCGCAGGACGCCGTCGACGATCTCGATCCTGTGCACCCGGACCGGGTCGTAGGCGGGCAGCGAGATCGCCTCGCCGGTGCGCAGGTCGAAGCAGGAGCCGTGCATCGGGCACTCGATGGTGCAGCCCTCGGGGTCGAGCTCTCCCTCGCTCAGCGACGCCTCGGCGTGGGAGCAGGTGTCGTCGACGGCGAAGAACTCGCCGTTCACGTTGAACACCGCCACCTGGGTGCCGTCGACGTCGACCAGGGCGGCGTGCCCCGGGGGGATGTCCGCGGCGGCTCCCACCGTGACCCACTCGCTCACGACAGCCCCTCCGCCTCGACACCGGCCGCGGAGTGGCCGGCGACGACCTCGTCGAGCACCCCACCGACGAACTCCGCGAACCCCGCGTGGGGAGAGCGGTCGAGTGCGTCCTGCATGAACCCGCGGACGATGAGCCGGTCGGCGGCCTCGGGGTCGACGCCGCGCGACTGGAGGTAGAAGCGCTGCTCGGTGTCGATATGCCCGGCGGTGACGCCATGGCTGCAGCGCACGTCGTTCGCCTTGATCTCGAGCATCGGGATCCCCGAGGCCCTGGCGCCGCGGGAGAGCATGAGGTTGCGGTTCTGCACGTAGCCGTCGGTGCGCTGGGCGGCGCGGTCGACGGTGATCAGCCCGCCGTAGACGCTCTGGGCGCGGTCGCGGACCGCCACCTTGAGGAGCAGGTCGCTGCGCGTCGCGGGAGCCCGGTGCGCCTGCAGGGACTGGTGGTCGAGGTGCTGGTCGCCGCCGCCGAAGCAGACCCCGGTGAGGGTGGCATCGGCCCCTTGGCCCTCGAGCAGCGCGTCCCAGTACACCTTCTGCAGCCGCGACCCGAAGGTGGCGGCGAAGAAGCGCAGCCGGGAATCGCGCTCGAGCACGCCGCGATGGGTGGCGAGATGCCAGGTCGAGGCGCTCCAGCGCTGGAGCAGGCAGTGGTCGAGACGGGAGCCCTCACCGAGGTGGAGGATGCTCACCGCGTCGCTGAGCATCGTCCCCTGCGCCGCGGGCGAGGCCTCGAGCTCGACGAGGGTGAGCGAGGCCCCCGCCTCGAGCACGACCACGGTCGCGGGCAGGATCGCCGCGTGGTCGCCGGCGGCGCTGTGGGCGGCGACGATCGGCACCGCCGCCTCGACCCCGGTGGGCACGTGGACGAAGCAGCCGCCGCGCCAGAGCGCGTTCCACAGCGCGGTGAACTTCGAGCCGTCGACGGGGACGTGGGCGAGGGCCCGGCGCACCGCCGCCTCGTCGTGGACGGCGGCGTCCTCGAGCGAGCACACGGTCACCCCCTGGGCGCGCAGCGCCTCGGCGCCCTCGAGTGCGCGCACCCCGTTGCGGGTGCTCGCCACGAACGCGGCGTCGGGGGCGATGCGGTCGCGCATCTCCCGCATCGCCTCGACGAGGCCGGCGCCGTGCCCGGTCGGGCCGGGGTCGACGACGTACTCGTCGGGCTCGAGCCCCCGGATGTCGGTGCGCCGCCAGTCCTCGTCGCGGGTGCGGTCGGGCATGGGGAGCGCGGTGTACGCCTCCCAGGCGGCGCGGCGCCGCTCCGCCAGCCAGGCGGGCGCGTTCGCAGCGCGCGTCGTGACCGCCTCCGGGCCGATCGCCCCGGGGGTCTGCAGCTGTGTCGCCATCAGCAGGCCGCGGGCCTCATCCGACCGACCCTTCCATCTGCACCGCGAGCAGGCGGTTCAACTCGACGGCGTACTCCATCGGCAGCTCCTTGACGAAGGGCTCGAAGAAGCCGTTGACGATGAGCGCGGTGGCGTCGGACTCGCTGAGGCCGCGGGACATCAGGTAGAAGATCTGCTCGTCGCCGATCTTGCTCACCGTCGCCTCGTGGCCGATGCTGACGTCGGGGCTGTCGATGTCCATGTACGGGTAGGTGTCGCTCTGCGACTCCTCGTCGAGCAGCAGGGCGTCGCAGCGCACGCTGCTCCGCACCCCCGTGGCCTTCTCGTGGACCTTGATGTGGCCGCGGTAGGAGGTGCGCCCGCCGCCCTTGGAGATCGAGCGCGACACCACGTTGCTCGTGGTGTTGGAGGCCACGTGGATGCACTTCGAGCCGGCGTCCTGGTGCTGCCCCTCGCCGGCGAAAGCGGCGGAGAGGACCTCGCCGTGGGCGTGCTCGCCCATCAGGTAGATCGACGGGTACTTCATCGTCAGCTTCGACCCGAGGTTGCCGTCGATCCACTCGACCCGGGCGCCCTCGTAGGCGACCGCGCGCTTGGTGACCAGGTTGTAGACGTTGTTCGACCAGTTCTGGATGGTCGTGTAGCGGACGTGGGCGTCCTTGTGGGCGATGATCTCCACCACCGCGGAGTGCAGCGAGTCGCTCGAGTAGGTCGGCGCCGTGCATCCCTCGATGTAGTGGACGTAGGAGCCCTCCTCGGCGATGATCAGCGTCCGCTCGAACTGGCCCATGTTGTCGGAGTTGATCCGGAAGTACGCCTGGAGGGGGATGTCGACCCGCACCCCCTTGGGCACGTAGACGAACGAGCCGCCCGACCACACCGCGCTGTTCAGCGCCGCGAACTTGTTGTCGTTGGCGGGGATCACCGTGCCGAAGTACTTGCGGAAGATCTCCGGGTGGTCGCGCAGCCCGGTGTCGCAGTCGCCGAAGAGCACGCCGAGCTTGTCGAGGTCCTCACGGATGCTGTGGTAGACGACCTCGGAGTCGTACTGGGCGCTCACCCCGGCGAGGAACTTGCGCTCCGCCTCGGGGATGCCGAGGCGGTCGAAGGTCTGCCGGATGGAGTCGGGGACGTCGTCCCAGCTCCGGCTCTGCTCCTCGGTCGGCTTGACGTAGTAGTAGATGTTGTCGAAGTCGATCCCGCTGAGGTCGGCGCCCCAGCTGGGCATCACCCGCTTGCGGAAGTGGCTGAGCGCCTTGAGGCGGAACTTCAGCATCCACTCCGGCTCGTTCTTGTGGGCGCTGATCGCGGCCACCACCTCGGGCGACAGCCCCTTCTCGGTCCGGAAGACCGAGACGTCGATGTCGTGGAAGCCGAACTTGTAGTCCTTCGTCAGCTCGTGCGCTTCGACTGTGACTGCCATGGTCATGGGTTCCCTTCGCGAGCTGCTGTACCGGCGCCGGCACCGAGGATGGGGTCGTAGCCGTCGGCCTCGATGCGACGGGCCAGGTCGTGGCCGCCGGAGACGACCACCCGGCCGCGGTGGAGCACGTGCACCGCGTCGGGCCTGAGGTACTCGAGGATGCGGGGGTAGTGGGTGATCACCAGCACCCCCATGTCGGTGCCCCTCACCCGGTCCACCCCCTCGGCGACGGTGCGCAGGGCATCGACGTCGAGCCCGGAGTCGGTCTCGTCGAGGACGGCGAGGCGGGGCCGGAGCAGCGCCAGCTGGAGGATCTCCATGCGCTTCTTCTCGCCGCCGCTGAAGCCGTCGTTGATGTAGCGGCTGCGGAAGCTCTCGTCGATCTTCAGCTCGCCCATCACCGCGGAGAGGGTGCGGAGGAACTCGCGAGCCGGCATCTCCTTCCCCTGGGCCTTGAGGGCGGCTCGGAGGAAGTTCACGACCGAGACCCCGGGGATCGAGGTGGGGTACTGGAAGCAGAGGAACATGCCCAGCCGCGCCCGCTCGTCGGCGGCGAGGGGGAGCAGGTCGGTGCCGTCGAAGCTGGCGCTGCCGCCCGTGACCTCGTAGTTGGGATGGCCGAGGAGGGTGTAGGCGAGGGTGCTCTTGCCGGAGCCGTTCGGCCCCATCAGCGCATGCACCTCTCCCGTGGGGACGACCAGGTCGACCCCGTTGAGGATCTCCTTCCCCTCGACGCGGGCGCGCAGGCCCTCGACGACGAGCCGGGCGGAATCAGACATGGGCGGCCTCGTAAGGGTGGGGGCTCGGCGACGTGCCGCGCACGTCCTCGAGCGGGATGAACACGGAGACGGGCGGCCGCTCGCAGACCAGCTCGGCCAGGGTGGTGCCGCTGAGCACCGCGTCGACGCTCTGCTTGAGGCGCTGCCAGAGGGTGCGCGAGGCGCAGTCGGTCTCGCGGACGCAGCAGCCCGCCGCGTACTCGTGGGAGACGCACTCCACCGGGGCCACCTCGCCCTCGACCAGGGTGATGACGTCGAGGACGGTGATCTCCTCCGGCGGGCGGGTGAGCACGTAGCCGCCGTGGGCGCCGCGGGTCGCCTCGATGAGGCCTCCGCGCCGCAGCGGGCCGGCGAGCTGCTCGAGATAGGCGAGCGGAAGGTGCTCGACCCGGGCCACCTCGGTGAGGCTCAGGGGCCCCCGGCCGTACGCCTTCGAGAACTCGGTCATCATCCGCAGCCCATAGTGGGCCTTGGACGAGACCCGCATCGAAAAGGAGGCGCTGCGCGCATTTCCGACCGCCATGGTCAGGATTATAGCGCCGACGGTGGACCGCATGCTCGGCCGCGAATATGATCCCGGGCACGTCGAGAGGGCCCGGCACAGCGGAGGATGACATCGTGGCGACGCCAGAGGAAGCCTACGAGCGGCTCGTCCAGGGGTTCAACGACCACGACGTGGACGCGATCATGGCCAGCTACACCCAGGATGCCCAGCTGATCACCCCCGACGGTGAGCTGCGCGGCCAGGCCGCCATCCGCGCCTACTGGGCGGTGTGGCTGGAGGCCTTCCCCGACATCACCCTCACCCCGACCCGGCGGCTCTGCACCGGGAACACCACCGTCGAGGAGGCGGTCGCCACCGGCACCCACACCGGCGTCCTCCACTCCCCCCAGGGCGACATCCCCCCGACCGGGAAGCGGATCGAGGTCCCCTACATCAACGTCTCGACGGTCGAGGGCGGCCTCGTCGCCACCGACCACAACGCCTGGGACCGCGTGGCCGTCCTCGAGCAGCTCGGCCTGATCCCGGCCACGGCGGCGACCTAGCCCTAGGCCGGGGCCGGGAGCGACGAGCGCAGCTGCGCCACCGCGGCGACGATCGCCGCGGCGGCGCGGTCGACCTCCTCCTCGGTCGTGCCCCGGCCCAGGGTGCAGCGAAGCGCCCCGCTCGCGAGCCGGGGCGGCAGCCCCATGGCGAGGAGCACGTGGGAGGGCATGTGCGCCCCGCTCGAGCACGCCGATCCCCCGGAGGCCTCGACCCCGTGCCGGTCGAGGAGGGTGAGGAGCATCTCGGTCTCGATCCCGGCGAAGGCGAAGGTCGCGAAGCTCGGCAGCCGGGGGGCCCCGCGGCCGGTGAGAACCGCGTCGGGGACGCCCTCGAGCACGGACTCGACGAGCCGTTCCGCGAGCCGGCCGAGGCGCGGCATCTCCCGCCCGCGCTCGTCCTCGACCAGGCTCACCGCCGCCGCGAGCCCGGCGATGGCGGCGACGTTCTCGGTGCCGCTGCGGCGGGCCCGCTCCTGGCCGCCGCCGCTCACCTGGGCGGCGATGATGGCGCCGCGGCGCAGGTAGAGAGCGCCGGCGCCCTTGGGTCCGTAGACCTTGTGGGCGGTGATCGACGCCATGTCGACGCCGAGCGCGCGCACGTCGACGGGGAGCCGGCCCAGCGCCTGGACCGCGTCGGTGTGCACCAGCACCCCGGGGTTGCGCCTCCGCGCCGCCTCGGCGGCGGCGGCGACGTCCTGGACGGTGCCCACCTCGTTGTTGGCGAGCATCATCGACACCAGCACGGTGTCGTCGCGGACCGCGGCGCCGACCGCCTCGGGGTCGACGACGCCGTGCCCGTCGCAGGGGACCACGCTCACCTCGCAACGGCGTCGTGCTCGATGGCGGTGACGACGAGGTGGCGGCCCCGATCCGCGTGGCGGTCGAGGGCGCCGCGGATCGCGAGGTTGTCCGCCTCGCTCCCCCCGGAGGTGAACACGACCTCGGAGGCGGCGCAGCCGAGTGCCGCGGCGACCCGCTCGCGCCCCTCGTCGACGGCGACCCGCGCCGCCCGGCCGGTGGCATGCGCCGACGAGGGGTTGCCGAAGACCTCGCCGAGGAAGGGAAGCATCGCCGCGCGGACCTCGGGGGCGACCGGGGTCGTCGCCGCGTGGTCGAGGTAGACCGGCGCGCTCATGATGCGTCCAGTGTAGGAGCGCCGCCACGACGCCGGTCAGCGGCGGAGGAGGAGCTCCGTCAGCGGCCCGGTGTGGCTGCGCAGCAACTCGTGGACGTCGAGGACCTCGTCGACGCCGATCGGCGGGCGCGGCGCGCGCAGCGGACCCCGCCGTTGCCGCGCCGGCCGCGGCCCGTCGCGGCGCACCTTGAGCACGACCACGAAGGTGACCCCGCAGCGCGCGCACCCGACCTGCACGGTGTAGAGCGGGTCCTCGTCCTTCAGCAGGGTGAGGCGGCAGCCGTCCAGCGTCCTCTGGCACACCGGGCAGTCGTACTCCCCGGCGCGGTCGCGGATGACGGCGAGGATGTCCACCGGCGTTCCCTGCTCTCGATACGGCTGCTCGGCCGAGTATAGGGCGGTGCGAGATCCGGCTCCGGGATCGGGTTCACTCGACCCCGAGCGTCCCCCAGACCTCGAGCTTCGCCCGCACCCGCTCGACGACCGCGGCGGTGAACTCGTCGGTGAGCGCGTGGCCGCCGAGGTCGGCGGTGCGCACCCCGGAGCGGACCGCCTCGAAGACCGCCTCGTACACGGCTCGCGAGGCGGTGCGGCAGTCGCGGTCGGGGATGAAGCCGAGCAGCGACGCGGCGGCGAGGATCATCGCCATCGGGTTGGCGACGTTCCTCCCCTGCAGCGAGGGCGCGGTGCCGTGGGGCGCCTCGGTCATCACCACCCGCGGGGTGGTGTCGCCGGCCTCGAAGCCGAGCAGGATCGACTCGGCCCCGGCGATGCTGCCGAAGAGCTGGAGGACGAAATCGCTGAGGCAGTCGCCGTCGCGATTGAGCGCGGGGATCACCAGGGAGTCGCCGTCCTGGGCGAGGAGCAGCGCGTAGGTGGCGTCGATGAGCTGGGGCTCGTAGCCGACGTCGGGATGGCGGGCGGCGGCCGCGTCCATCTCCTCCTTGAGCATCCCCTCGTAGATGGGCGAGACCGTGTACTTGGGGCCGCCGAAGACCCGCGCGTGGGTGCGCCCGGCCTGGTCGAAGGCGAACTCGGCGACGGTGCGGCAGGTGCCCCGGCTCACGTGCTCGGTCCGGTAGGCGACCTCCTCGTCCCCGCTGCCCTCGCGCCACTCGCGGGCGCCGTAGGCGTCGTCGACCGCCATCCGCACCACGCTGATCGGCGCGCTCACCCCGCCGAGCGGGGCCACCCCGGGGATCCTCCGCCCGGTGCGGACGATCACCCGGCCGCCGACCCGCTCGCGAAGGATGGCGTTGGGGCTGCCGACGTCGCCGGGGCGCTCCGGGGTGACCGTCGCCGCCTTGATCCCGAACCCGCAGGCGACCATCGCGTCGGCGGCCTCGAGGACGACGCGGTTCTCGGTGGCGCGGCGATTCCCCAGGGAGAGGTCGAAGCGGCGCAGCTCGAGGTCGACCCCGATCACCGCCGGGTCGAGGACACGCAGCGCCTCCTCGAGCAGCTCCTGCCCGGTCTGGTCGCCCTCGAGGACGGCGATGGTCGCCACGCGGGTAGCCTAGCGGGGTGATCCCCCGGAGCAGCGCCGGCGACGCCGAGCGGCGACCGACCGCGCTGCTGCTCGTCTACACCTGGGACCTGCTCCGCGCCATCCTCGCGCTCTTCGGCGCGGTCGCCGCCTTCGGCGACGTGAGCATCGGCAACCGCATCGTCCACGTGTCGACCGTCGCCCAGGTGCTCACCGCGCTCGCGGCGGCGTCGCTCGCGGCGGCGCTCTTCGTCGTCGGCACCCTCCTCCCCCGGCACGCCGCCTGGGTGCGCCGCGCCCAGGTCGTGGTGATGGTCATGGACATCGCGATGATCTGGGGCTCGGTGCTCGTCTACGAGGTCGCCGCCCGCGGCGGCATCGACACCACCCCGCTCTTCGGCGCGGCGATCTTCTCCCTCATCGACCTCTCCGCCCTCTTCGCGATGACCGGCCCCCGGGTGAGGGCCTGGTTCACCGAGCCCGGCCCGGTGCCGCTGTACCTCGGCGGCCTCATCGCCTTCTGGGCAGCGACGAGCGCGGCCTTCGTGTTGCTGAGGAGCTTCTGAGAGCGCGACGCTTTTGGTGCCGGTCAACGAACCCGCTACATGCACTCCAGCAGATCGCGGACACAGGCCGACAACCCGGCCAGGTCCAGGGGTTTGCTGAGAACCGCAGCCGCGCCGAGCTGCTGGGCGCGCTCCTGGCTGCTCACGTCCTCGCGGTCGGCGAGCATGACGATGCCGCCACGGGGGGCCTGGGGGGAGAAGCGGAGCGCCTGGAGGAGCTCGAGGCCGTCGGTCTCGAGGCTGACGTCGAGGAGGAGCAGGTCGCACGGCCGCTCGCGGAGCTCGGCGCGGACGTCGCGGGCGGTGCGCACCCAGTGCACCTCGTGCCCGTCGGAGCCGAGCCGGCTCGTCACCACCTGGGCGACGCGGTTCTCGTCCTCGGCGACCACGATGACGCCTCGCACGCTCTCCACCCGGCGCATCGTAGACGACACCCGTCCGGAGAAGCCGTCGGAGCGGTGGCGGCGGGCACAATGCGCCCATGCCCGGCACTCAGCCCTACGACGTGGTCGTCGTCGGGGGCGGCATCACCGGCGCCGGGGTGGCCCGGGACGCCGCCCTTCGCGGGCTGCGGGTGCTCCTCGTCGAGCAGCGGGACCTCGCCTCCGGGACCACCTGGGGGAGCAGCGGGATGATCCACGGGGGCATCCGCTACCTCGAGCGCGACTGGGAGACGACCCGGATCTCCTGCCTCGACGGCGGCCACATCCAGCGGATCGCCCCGAACCTGCTCTTCCCCGTCGTCTTCCTCATCCCCATCCTCCCCGGGGCGAAGCGGGGGATGGAGACCACCGAGGTGGGGCTCGAGGCGTACGACCGCTACCAGCCCTTCAAGGCGGGGCGCCCCCACGTCCGCCTCGACCGCGCCGCGGCGCTGCGGCTCGAGCCCGGGCTCAACCCCGCTCTCGTGGGCGCCCTGAGCATGGACGAGTGGGGGGTCGACGCCGCCCGGCTCGTCACCCTCAACGCGCTCTCCGCCCGCGAGGCGGGGGCCGAGCTGCGCACCTGGACCGAGGTCGTGGGCCTCGGCCGCGAGGGCGGTGCGGTGCGCAGCGTGCGGCTGCGCTCCCGCCTCGGAGGCGGCGAGGAGACGGTGGCGGCCCGGGCGGTGTGCAACGCCACCGGTCCGTGGGCGTCGGAGCTCTGCGCGATGGCCGGGGTGCGGATGCGGCTGCGTCCCGCCAAGGGGGTCCACCTCATCTACGACCGCCGCATCACCAACGTGGCCCTCGCCCTCGAGGCGGTCGACGGTCGCGGCCTGCTCCTGGTGCCGCACGCCAACGCCACCATCCTCGGCACCACCGACGACGACTACTACGGCGACCCCGAGCAGCTCGAGGTGACCGAGGACGAGGTCGAGTACATCCTCCAGGCCACCGAGCGCGTCCTCCCCTCGATCCGCACTCATCGCATCGCCCACGCCAACGCCGCGGTGCGGCCCACCCTCCACGAGTGGCGGCGCTACGAGGACGACCTCACCCGCGACTACCGGGTCGTCGACCACCGCGACGACGGCGCCGCCGGCCTGGTGAGCATCATCGGCGGCAAGATGTCGATGTTCCGGAAGATGGCCGAGGACACCGTCGACGTGCTCCTGCGGGTGCTGGGACGGCCCCCGGTCGCCTGCCGCACCCACCTCGTGCCCCTCCCCGGTGGCGGCTCGCCGGTGGACGTGCCCGAGCTCGCCTCCCGCTTCGGCGTCCCCCTCGCGGTCGCCGCGCGGCTGGCGCTGCGCCACGGCGACGGCGCCGAGACCCTTCTCGAGGGGGCCGCGGCGCCGGAGCGGCAGGCGGTGGTCTGCGAGTGCGAGCCGGTGACCCTGGCCGAGGTGCGCCACAGCGTCCGCCACGAGCAGGTGGAGCGGCTCGAGGATCTCTACCGCCGCACCCGCTGCACCGGCGGCGCCTGCCTGGGGATGCGCTGCGCCTGGCCGGCGGCTCGGGTGCTGGCCCAGGAGCGGGGTTGGAGCCAGCGCCGCACCGAGGAGGAGGTCCGCGACTTCCTCGACAGCAGATGGCGGGACCGGCCCGCGGTGCTCCAGGGCGCCGCCGCCGCCCAGGAGGAGCTCTACCGGGGGGCGATGTGCGCGATGGGCGATGTCTGAGCGGCCCCGGCTGCGCCGCGCCGCCGCGCTGAGCCGCCTCGGCGCCCTCTACGGCCGCCACCTCGCCCGCCGGGGCGCGCTCCGGCTGACCCGCCACGGCGCGGACACCGAGGCGGGCCTCCGGCGCTTCGACGAGCTCTACGGCCCCGCCCGGATCACCGCGCTGAGCGCGGGCGAGCGCGAGCAGCTCGGCGCCCACGGCCGCTGCGTCGCCTGCGGCCTCTGCGGCTTCGCGGCGCCGCGGGCCGGATACGTCCGCCCCGAGCGCCTGCCCTCCCAGCTCACCCGCAGCCTCCCCGACCTCTGGGTCACCCGCGACCTCCCCCTCGACGCCGTCGACTGGCGCGCCGCCGCCGCGGTCTGCCCGACCGGGGTGCCGCTGCCCGCGATGCGCGGCTTCGTCCGCGAGCGCCTCGCCCGGGAGGGGGTCGAGCCCCCGGTGCCGCGCTCCTCGGTGCCCCTGCCCGGCACCGAGCCGCCCACGGCGCCGCCCGCCCCGCCGCCGGTGGTGGGCTGACCACCGTGGCCCGGGTGATCGCCGTCGCCAACCAGAAGGGGGGCGTGGGCAAGAGCACCACCACCCAGAACCTCGGTTTCGCCCTCGCCGAGACCGGCCTGCGGGTGCTCCTCGTCGATCTCGACCCCCAGGCGGCGCTCACGGTGATGTGCGGCGCCGCCCCCGACGGCGACGGTCCCGGTCTCGGCGAGTGCCTCGACGGCGAGGCGGCGGCCGAGGAGGTGCTCCGCCGCCCGCGCCCGCGGGTGTGGCTGCTCACCGGCTCGGCCCGGCTCGGGGAGGTCGAGCCCACCCTGGTGACCGCCTCGGCCGGGGGGACGCGGCTGCGCTCCGCCCTCCAGCCGCTGCGCCACCGCTTCGACGCGGTGGTGATCGACTGCCCGCCCAACCTCGGCATGCTCACCGTGAACGCGCTCGCGTCCGCCGGCGAGGTGCTGGTGCCCCTCCAGCTCGACTTCCTCGCCCTGGGAGGGATGAAGGCGCTGCTCGGCACCGTCGAGTCGGTGCGCGCCACCCTCAACCCCGGGCTGCGGGTCGGCGGCATCCTCGGCACCATGCAGCGCGGCCGTGCGGTCCACAGCGAGGAGGTGCTGAGCCGGGTGCGCGAACGCTTCGGCGGGCTCGTTCTTCGACACCGTGGTGCGCACCTCGGTGCGCTTTCCGGAGGCCAGCGCCGGGGGTGTCTCGATCCTCGAGTACGATGGTCGCTCCCCCGGTGCCCAGGCCTACCGGCAGCTGGCGGAGGAGGTGCTGCGACGTGCCCCGACGGATTGAGGTGCCGAGCGCGGACGCGCTCTTCGGCGGTCCGCCCGTGCCACCGCCGGCCGCCGCGGCGACCGGGAGCGCCGTCGAGGTCCGCCCGCTCGCGCCCCGACCCCGCCGCCCTCGCCGGCCGGCACCGTTGCCCCGCGCCGACCAGGGCGCGATGCGCCGCCTCGAGGAGCTCGAGGCGACGCTCGCCGAGCTGCCCGTCGACCGCCTGATCGAGCTCCGCGAGGGGCTCGAGACGCTGCTCGCGGCGGGCAGCGTCGACGCCGAGAGCCTGGAGCGGGTGCTCGAGCTCGGAAGCCGCTGACGGGGACGCCCGGTCCGGGGTATCCTCAGCCCCGCATGGGCGTAGAGCGGCTGCCGTGCTGACCGATCTGCTGCGCCGCTGGCGGGAGGGGTTTCCGGCGTCCCTGCCCGCGACCGCCGCATCCGCCGCGCTCGATCGCGACCCCGACACCGTCCTCGTCGACGCGCGCACCCGGACCTTCTGGTCGCGCTCGACCGGGACCTCGACGACCCTGGTCGAGACCGCCGACGCGGGGGCCGGCGGCGTCGAGGTGGAGACCGTCGGCCGCCGGGTCGCGGCGCTCCTCGCCGCCCGCGACGCGCCACCGCCGCCGCCGGTCCGCGAGCCCCGGGAGCCGCCCGAGGCCGACCCCGGCCGCTCCGAGGAACGCTTCGTCGAGCTCCTCCGCGACGGGCGCTTCGAGGCCGCCTTCGGCCTCCTCGCCGCCCCCTGCCAGGAGCGCTGGGGATCGCCGCACGCCTTCGCCGCCGGCCAGGGCGCCACCGCCCGCAACCTGCTCGGGCTCTCCGTCCGCCAGGCGCGCCGCCTCGCCGACTGGGTCGACGCCGAGGGCGGCTGCGTCCACCGTGACGTGGTCGAGCTCGACATCGACTACCGGGTGCGCCTCTCCTCCTCGACGATGGCGACGGTGTCACGGACCGTCCACCTCGTCGCCGCCGGTGGCGGCTGGCGTTCGATCTGCTATCCGAGCGCCGCGGCGACGACTTGACGCGTTCGCAGCGGCGGGAGTCCGCGGGGTCCGGTACTACAATGCGGCGATGCTCCAGAGCGCCGCGACCCGTCTGTCCGGGCCCCTGGCGCGGACCGCGGTCGAGCTCGAGAACCTCCGCAGGCTCGCCGCCTTTCGCCGGGAGCGCGAGATGCGCTGGCACCGGCGGCTGCGCGAGTCCGACCTGATCCTCGACCTCGTCGAGGAGTGCCGGGTGCGCGGCTACCCGCTGCTCCCCGGGCAGCTCTGGGCGTCGGTGGTGCGCTTCGTCGGCGAGGTCGACCCCGCGCTCCGCGACGACATGGGGTCGAGCCGGCGTCCCGACCAGGCGAGCGAGGCGATCTTCGCCGCCCAGGCCGAGATCTGCCGCCGCCGGGTCGACGAGCGGCGGCCGGGGGCCGCGCGGATCATCCCGCTCTTCGCCGCCGCCGCCGTGCCCGCCGCCCTGTCGGTCGCGGGCAGCCCCGCCGACGCCGGGTAGGCCGGAACCGGGAGGCGTGGCCTGGCCGATCACGGCGACCGGGACGGTGACCATCGACGACGTCACCACCCCGCACGGCCGGAGCACCGAGCAGCAGGGCGGATCTGCGGTGTACTTCTCGCTCGCCGCCGCGCCCTTCGCCCTCGTGCACCTCGTCGGGATCGTCGGCCGCGACGGCGAGGAGCGGCTGCGGCGCACAGCGGCCCTGGCCGGGGTCGAGCTCGACGGGCTCGAGGTCAGCGGCCGGCCGACCTTCCGCTGGCGGGCGACGCACGACTTCGAGCGCTGGGTCACCGCCTGCGAGGAGGCCGACGAGGGCGCCTACCGGTCCTGGCGGCCGCGCCTGCGCGGCGCTGCGGCGGACGCCGAGGTGCTCTTCCTCGGGAGCATGCCCCCCGCCTCACA
>VBHE01000025.1:16203-16751 GCA_005889515.1 Chloroflexota bacterium
CGTGGGCGCCGACAGCATGACCGTGTACATCGGCTCCCAGCGCGAGCGGGTGGTGAGCGTGGTCGAGGCCGCCGACGTGCTCTTCCTCAACCGCGCCGAGCTCGCCGCCCTCACCGGCCGGCCCGCGGACGAGTGGCGCGAGGCGGCGCGTGGGCTCTGCGGCCGTGGCCGGCTGCGGGTGGTCGTGGTCAAGGCGGGCCCGCTCGGCGCCGCCTGCGTCACCGCGGACGAGGTGGTCGAGCGCGCCGCCCATCCGGTCGGCGCGGTGATCGATCCCACCGGCGCCGGTGACGCCCTCGCCGGCGGCTTCCTCGGCGCCTGCGCCCGCGCCGAGGAGGACCCCCACGAGCACCTCGTCGAGGCCCTCGACGCCGGCCTGCGCCGCGCCGCCCAGGCGATCTCCCGCTTCGGGCCCGAGGGCCTCCTCGCCCCGCCGGCCATGGCCGACGGCGCCGCCTCCTAGAGCCCGGTGACCGTGGTGAGCACCAGGTAGGCGGTCAGGGAGCTGAGCACGACGGTGAAGGTCACGGCGACGGCGTTGTTGAACG
>VBHE01000026.1 GCA_005889515.1 Chloroflexota bacterium
GACGCCGGGCTAGACGCGCCCGACGAGGGTCTGGGCGAGCTTGACCAGCTCCTGCTCGGTCACGTCCTTGTGGATGCTGCTCAGCACCACGTAGTTCGCCCCCTTCGACAGGTACACCGCGCTCCCCAGGCCGCCCGGCCTGGCGAGCCGGGCGACGTCGCCCACCCCGTTCACCGACGGCCCGCCGGACTGCTCGACCATGGCGCGGGCGGCGGCGGCGCTCTGCTCGACCACAGCCTGGAGCTGGAGCACCGGGACGCTGGAACCGCCCGAGGCCGGCGTGTACGTGCAGAACGAGCCCAGCTGGGGGTCGCTGCGGGGGCCGGCGATGACCGGGCCCACCGAGGTCGTCGACTGCACCTCGGCGGGGGTGAGCAGCCGGCAGGCGTTGCCGAAGTCGTGCGCCGGCCCCACCACGAGCCCCTGCGGTGTCGCCGGCGCCGCCGTCGGCGTCGAGGTCGAGCCGCCGCCACCGCCGCAGCCGGCGAGCCCCCCGGCCAGGGCGCCGGCGACGAGCCACGCTCTCGCGCTCACGATCATGCCAGCCGGTCGCGGAGGAATCGCACCGTCCGCTCCCAGGAGGTGGCCGCGGCCTCGGGGGCGTGGACCTCGGGACGGGTGTCGTTGAAGAAGGCGTGGTCGGCGTCGTACCAGTGGATCTCGACGTCGACGCCGGCATCGCGCAGCTGCCGCTCCAGCGGGTCGACGGCGGCGTGGCCGGCGAAGCCGTCCCTGGTGCCGAAGTGGCCGAGGACGGCGCCGCGGACGGCTCCCAGGTCGGGCTGCGCCTCCGGCCAGGGGGCGACGCCGTAGTACATGACGCAGGCCCTGACCTCCGGTCGCAGCGAGGCGAGGTAGAGGGCGAGGCCGCCGCCCATGCAGAAGCCGACGGTGCCGACGCCATCGCCGGTGGTGTGCTCGCCGCCGAGCAGCCAGCTCACCGCGCCGCCGAGGTCGCGGGCGGCGACGCCGATGTTCAGCGCCATCATCTTCTTTGCGGCGTCGTCCGGCTCGGTCGTGGTCTCGCCGTGGTAGAGGTCGGCGGCGAGCGCGGTGAACCCCGCGGCGGCGAAGCGGTCGCAGACGTCCTCGATGTGCGGCACCAGGCCCCACCACTCCTGGATGACGACCACGCCGGGGCCCCGGCCGCCCTGCGGCGTCGCCAGGTAGCCCGAGGCGGTGTGCCCGTTGCTGGGGAAGGTGATCCGCTCGCCCACCGGCGTCCTCCTCGATGACCGCGTGACCGGGGGCAGGATAGTGCAGCCATCATCCGCCCGCGCGCGTTTGTCCAGGTGCCGGGCGCTGTCCTACGATGGAGCCCTCGACGCGGGAAGGGGAGACGCCGGTGCGACTGCGGCTGATGGCGATGATCGGGCTGGTGCTCGCGGTGGCCGGCACCGCCGCGATGAACGGCGGCGACGTGGCGGCGAAGTCGCGGAAGGCGAAGGGGACGGCCACGCCCTTCACCGCCTGGGTCCAGCCGGCGGCGGCGCCACCCGCACCGCGACGGCGCCCGCGGGGAGGAAGAGGTCGGTCGTGCCCACCGCCTCCTGCCCGCTGACCCGGGGGAACTGCAAGGCGGTCGCGGTCGGCTGCGCGAGCTTTCCCGGCCTGGCGGCGGGCACCTACACGCTGGTGACCGCGAAGACCCCGCCGGCGGACAGGTCCGACCCCGAGGGCTTCGCCCCCTGCCAGGGCGGGAGCGCCTGCCGCTCCGAGACCGCGACCGTCACCGTCTCGGCGGCCGGCGCGGTCTCGGCGCAGGTCGTCGACGTCTACCCCGACGGGGTCAGCGAGACCTTCCCCTCGGCGACGACCTCCTTCGCCGGCAGCGAGACCGACCCGGTGGTCCTCCACGACTTCGGCATGGCGCCGCCCGGGTTCGCGCCTCAATGCGACGGCGACTCCGACGCCGACGACCATCTGACCGGGAACATGCGCGGCCACTGCGGCTACCCCGAGGCCGGCGAGGCCTCCGCCTGCCAGCCGTACCCGTGGAGCTGCGCGACCCCGGCGGTCGCGGTCGCGGCCAGGCCTTGAGCGGGCGCCCACAGGAGCGGCGCGGATCGCCTATGACGCCTGGGCGGCGTGCTCCTTGCGGTACTCGTCGATGAGCTGCTGGGCCACCTGCGGCGGCACCTCCTCGAAGTGGGAGAACTCCATCGAGTAGCGACCACGGCCCTGGGTGACGGCGCGCAGGTCGATGGGGAAGGTGTACATCTCCGCCTGGGGCACCTGGCCGGTCACCTCGGAGCGGCCGTCGCCGGTGGGGTTCATCCCCGCCACCCGGCCGCGGCGGCTGTTGAGGATCCCGATGACGTCGCCCATCAGCCGCTCCGGCACGACCACGCGCACGTTGACGACCGGCTCGAGGAGCACCGGCCTGGCCTCCTGCACCGCCTTGCGCATGGCGATGGCGCCCGCGGTCTGGAAGGCGATGTCCTTGCCGTCGACCGGGTGGGTGCTGCCGTCGACGAGGCGGACGCGCACGTCGACGATCGGGAACCCGGCGACGGCGCCCTGGGCGAGGGTCTGCTTGACCCCCTTCTCCACCGAGGGCCGGAACTGCTGGGGGATGGAGCCGCCGAAGATCTTGTCCTGCCACTCGTAGCCGCCGCCGCGCGGGAGGGGCTCGATCTCGATGGTGCAGTCGCCGTACTGACCGGCGCCGCCGGTCTGCTTCTTGTGCTTGTGCTGCACCTTCGCGGTGCCGGTGATCGTCTCCCGGTAGGCGATCCGCGGCGTCGAGAGCGAGGCGTCGACGCCGTAGCGGCGCTTGATCCGCTCGAGGGTGACGTCGAGGTGGGTGTCGCCGAGCCCGTGCACCACCTCCTCGCCGGTGTCGGGGTCGCGGTCGATGCGGAAGGTGAGGTCCTCGTCGGACTGGCGGGCGAGGGCGCTGTGGATCTTGTCCTCGTCGCCCTTGCTCCGCGCCGAGATCGCCATCGTGTACGCCGCAGCGGGGATGGCGAGCGGCGGCAGGGTGACCGGAGTGTCCTTGGCGCAGAGGCTGTCGCCGGTGGAGGTGACCCCGAGCTTGGTGACCGCGCCGATGTCGCCGGCGGGGATGTCGCTCGCGCCGACCACCTGCTTGCCCATCGGCCGGCCCAGGCCGCTGAGCCGCTCCTCCTGCCCCTTCTGGACGTTGAAGGGATGGGAGTCCGCGCGCATCGTGCCCCTCAGCACCCGGAAGTAGCTCACCCGGCCGAACGGGTCGGCGGTGGTCTTGAAGACGTGGGCGACGAGCGGCCCGTTGGGGTCGCACTCGATCTCCACCGGCTTGCCCTTGGCGTCGACGCCGCTGTGCACCCGCTCCTTCGGCGAGGGCAGGTAGCGGTTGATCGCGTCCAGGATGGTGCTCACGCCCTTGAGCAGCGGGGATGCGGCGGGGAGGATGGGGACGAGGGTGCCCCGCAGCGCCGCGGTGTGGAGGGCGCCACGCACCTCGTCGACGGTGAGCTCGGTGCCCTCGAGATACTTCTCGAGCAGGGCGTCGTCGGTCTCCGCGGCGGCGTCGACGAGCGCCGAATGAGCGCGCTCGACCTCGGCGCGCATCTCCTCGGGGAGTGGGACCTCCTCCGACCCGCCCCGCGCGTCGAACTCGTAGGCGCGGTCGTCGATGAGGTCGACGAAGCCGCGGAAACCCTCCGCCGAGCCGAGCGGGACGGCGACGGCGATCGCCCTCCGGCCGAGCTGCTCGCGGAGGGCGTCGACGGTGGCCTCGTAGGTCGCGTTCTCCTTGTCCATCTTGGTGACCACCACCAGCGCGGGCAGCTGCGCCGCGCTGATCCGCTCCCAGGCGAACTCGGCGCCGACCGGGACGCTGCCGCTGGCGCCGACCACCAGCAGGGCGGCGTCGGCGGCGGCGAGCGCCTGCACCACCTCCCCGGCGAAGTCGGGGAAGCCGGGGGTGTCGAGCAGGTTGATGCGCACCCCGTTCCAGTCGCAGTGGGCGATCGAGGTGGTGATGCTGATGGAGCGGCGTTGCTCCTCGGGCTCGAAGTCGAGGATCGAGGTGCCCTGGTCGGTCGAGCCCAGCCGGGCGGTGGCGCCGGCCACGTGCATCAGCGCCTCGCAGAGCGTGGTCTTGCCGTCGTGGCTGTGCCCCAGCACGGCGACGGAACGGATGCGCTCGGGCGTGGGCGACGACATCGGCTCGACTCCTCTTCACGGTGCTTCCGTCGGACGAAAGCGCACATGGTAGCCAGTGTCCCTCGTTCAGACCACCCAGAGCGTCAGGCTTGCGTCCCGCTTGCGCCCGGCTTGCGGCGGCGACCCACCCTGGGACGTCCGGCGCCTCGGTCGGGGGCGCGCCAGGGGGGACGCGAGATGAGGGTTTCGAGGCTGCTCGGGGGCCTGCGCTCCCATCGCGCACGGCTGGGTGTGTCCGCCGTGGTGGCCGTGGTCGCGGGGGCGGCCGGTGCCGGCCTGACCGCGGCCTTCGTCACCGCCGCGCCCCAGCCGATCGTCCACGCCGCCGCCGCGACCCCCGCCGACCCGAACTGCGGCGGGCTCATCACCGTGGTCTGCGGCTCGGAGAGCCACAGCGACACCAACGGCGGGACCAACAGCGGCAACGGGGACTCCCGGCAGGGCTCGAGCAACGCCAGCCAGTCGGTGTCCCAGGGCGGCGGGTCGTCCCACGGTTCGGAGGCACACCGGCGAGGAGGCCACGACGAGGGCGATCCCGAGATCACCGGCTGCCACTGACCCGAGCCCACCCATCAGCCCTGCACGCGCCCGCCGCCGGGCTCGTCCGGCGGCCGGGCGCCACGCAGGATCTGGTCCGCGGAGAGCTCGAGCCGGTGCTCCTCGAGGGCGTGGCGGCGGGCGTCCGCCACCAGCGCCGCGGCGTCGCCGCCGCGGGCGACGTAGCCGCACTCGCAGCCGATCATCCACTCGGCGTCGCCGCCCTCGGCGGCCGGGCCACCCATCCTCGTCCCGGACATCTCCTCAGGGTCGTCCGTCCCCCGCAAGCAGCGCGCAAGCTCCCGGCGAGCGGGCCGGCGGAATCGTGTTTGCATTGACGGTCGTTTACACTTGCATACCGACGTCCCCGACCAGGGAGAGAGGGGTGGAGAGCCGCGCGCCGGCCCCGGCGGCGTTCGCCGCGCTACGGGTGACCCTGACCGGGATGGTCGCCGTCCACGCCGCGGGGGCGGTGCTCGACCCTCCCCGGCTCGGGGGCCGCCAGGCCCGGCTGCTCCTCGCCCTGCTCGTCGTCGAGCGCGAGCGTCCGCTCCATCGCGAGGAGATCGCCGAGCGGCTCTGGGGCGAGCGTCCGCCCGACGCGTGGGCCTCGGCGCTGCGCTCGCTGCTCAGCCGGCTCCGCGCGCTCCTCGCCGAGGCCGGCCTCTCCCCGGCCGAGACGCTGCGCTCGGCCTTCGGCTGCTACCAGCTCCACCTCCCCGCCGGCGCCGTCGTCGACCTCGACCTCCTCCCCCGCGCCGTCGGCGCGGCCGAGGATGCGCTCGCCGCCGGCCGGCCCGACGTCGCCGCCGGCGAGGCGGCCTGCGCCTGCGAGCTCGCCGCGCGCCCCCTGCTCCCCGGCGAGGAGGCCGCGTGGCTCGAGCGGATCCGCGAGGAGCGGAGTGGCTGGCACCTCCGCGCCCTCGACGCCCTCGGCGCCGCCGCGCTGTGGCTCGGCGACGGCCGCCTCGCCGTCGAGGCGGCGGAGACGGCGGTGGGCCTGGAGCCGCTGCGCGAGGCGGGCTACGCCCTGCTGATGCGGGCGCACACCTCGGCCGGCAACCGCGGCGAGGCGCTGCGGGTCTACGAGCGGCTGCGCCGGCTGCTCTCCGACGAGCTCGGCGTCGACCCCGCTCCCGAGCTGAGCGCCGTGCACCTCGAGGTCCTCCGCGGCGGGCGCGAGCTCCCGGGGCTCCCACCGCGGCCCGAGCCGTCCCGGCTCTCCGGGCCGGACGCCGCCGCGCTCGCCGTGCTCGCCGTCGAGGCGGCGCTCTCCTACCGGCGGGTGCGGCGGAGCTGAGGGTCGGTGGCGAGCACGCCGCGCATCCGCTCGTAGGCGCGCAGCGCCGCCTCGCGATCGCCGGCGGCGGCGAAGATGCGCATCAGCTGCCGGTGGCTCTCCTCGCGGAGGGGGTCGAGCGCGATCCGCGCCTCCGCCGCGGAGGCGGCGAGGAGGAGGTGGCCGCGACGCAGCCGGGCCTCGCCGAGGACGTCGAGGCAGCGGCCGACGGTCGCCCGGCGGCGGCTGCGGACGCGGTCGATCCAGCCCCCGTCCTCGCCGGGGAGGAAGGGGCGCAGCGCGAGGTCGCGGGCGATCCCGGCGTGGTCGGCGGCGGCGGTGACATCGCCGGCGGCGAGCGCCGACTCCGCCACCGCCGCCTCGGATTCGCAGACCTCGAGGTCGATCGCGGTGTCCGGCGGCAGGTGGAGGTGATGACCCGCGGAGTCGCTGTGCAGCTCCGCCGCCGGGGCGCCGCGGAGGAAGCCGCGCACCCGGCCGATCACCTCGACGATCTCCGGCTGCCAGTGGTCGGGGAGCCGCTCCGGCCACACCTCCCGGGCGAGCTCGTCGCCGGGGATGGACCGGTGGCGGTCGACGACGAGCAGGGCGAAGGCGCGCCGGGGCCCGCGCCCCCCCAGGTGCGAGCCGTCCACCCTCTCGCCGTCGCGCTCCAGCGCCAGGGCACCGGTGAGGGTGACGCGCAGTCCCATTCCCACTCCTGCCCCTCTCCGCCGGGCCGTTTCGGCGAGGCTACGCGCAACGTGAAGAAGTGTCAATGTCATCGGCGCCTGCCGGGCCAGGGGGGAGGACCGCCGACAAGCAGGCTCTGCCTGCGGGCGGTCCGGGGGGAGTCCCCCCGCCCTGACCCCGGGGCGCCCGTCTATCGTTGCCCGCGCTCCATGCCGCGCCTCCCTGTCACCCCGCTCCGGGCGCCGGTGGCCGCTGCCGTGGCCGCGCTCGCCGCCTGCGGGTCGGCGGCCGTCCCCGCGGCCCGCTGCACCGCGCCGCCGCCGAGCGATCCGCCGACGCCGAGCGCCGCCGCCGGGGTGGCCGGCTTCGGCGCCGATCGCGGCTGGCTGGTCGGCCGCGGGGCGATCGCCTTCACCGCCACCGTCCACGGGCCGGCGAGGTACCGCGCCGACTGCTCGGGGCCGCTCCAGGTGGTGGTCAGCGACTCCGCGGACATCCACGTCTTCCAGGCGGCGCCGCCCGCGGTGCGGGGGGTGCCCTGCGGCGCGGTCAGCCTGCCCCCGGGCCGCTCGGCGGAGTACGAGCTGAGCTGGCAGGTCGACCCCACCCTGCCCGCCGGCGTCTACGACGCCACCCTCATCCTCGGCGACCAGCCCCCGACCACGCTTCAGGTGCGCCTCGGCCGGCCCCCCTCCGCCTGTCGCTGACGCTCGGCGACCACCAGCAGGGTGTCGGACAGGCCGGTGGCACGGTACCGGCTCCACCCGTCGTGGACGGCGCGCACCGCGAGCCCGGCGCGGGCGAAGAGCCCCGGCACCTCGGCGAGGGTCACCAGCCGGCCGGTGGTCTGCTGGATCTCGACGCCGCCGTCGTCGAGGACGGCGATCTCGCGCAGCACGAAGGTGTGGCGTCGCTCGTCGTAGACGGTGTCGGTGAGGAGCAGGTGGGGGCGGTCGGAGAGCAGCGAGCGGGGCACCACGTCCCAGCCGGTGATCCGGCCCGGCGGCTGCTCGGGGCGGACCCGCAGCTCGGCGATCAGCCGGCCCCCGGGCCGGAGCGCCGCGGCGAGGCGGCGGAGCACGTCGACCTGGCGGCGCCGGGGGAAGGCCTCGAGGATGTAGTAGACGAGGATCACGGCGTCGAACTCGGCGTCGAGCTCGAGCGAGCCCAGGTCGGCGCGGCGCAGGTCGAGCGCGAGCCCGGCGTCGCGGGCGAGGATGCGGGCGTGGCGGAGGACCGCCGCGCCGGTGTCGACCCCGACGACGTCCCAGCCGAGGCGGGCGAGGCGGATCGCGTAGAGCCCGGGGCCGCAGGCGGCGTCGAGGAGTCGCCCCGGCGGGGCGGGGAGGAGCCGCGCCAGCCGGGCGACGTGGCGCTCGATGGTGGGGAGGCGGCGGCTGGCTCCGTCGTGGCCCTGGTCGAGGTGCTCGCGGAGCAGCCGGCGGTTCATCACCGGGTCGCCCCAGTCGAGCTCGACGGCGGCGTCGAAGGCGACGGGGAGCGGCGGGATCGCGGATGGACGCAGCCGTCTCATGGCCGCGGAGGGTAGTACTCTCGGGGCGTGACTCCCCCCCACTGGCTGGTGCTCACCGCCGGAGCGCTCGTCGGTGGCTACGCCGTGGGGAGCCTTCCCGTGGCCTGGCTGGTGGTCCGCCACCGGCGCGGCCTCGACCTCCGCCGCACCGGGAGCGGCCAGGCCGGCGCCGTCGATGCCCTCGTCGTCGGGGGCATCCGCGCCGCACTTCTCACCGTCGTCCTCGAGCTGATCAAGGGAGCGGTCGTCGGTCTCGGCGCCCGCGTCTACGACGGCGACGCCTGGTTCGCCGCCACCGCGATCGCCGGCTGCGTCGTCGGCGACGCCTTCCCGGCGGGCATCCGCAGGGGACGGCGCGGGGTCGCCCCGCTCGTCGCCGGGGTGGTCGCCGCGCTCCCCTCAGCGTGGTGGGCGGGGGTGATCATCGCCCTCCCCGCGGTGGTGCTCCTCGGTCTGCGCGGGCGCGCCTTCGAGCAGCTCGTCGTCCTCTGCGTCCCTCTCGGGCTGCTCGTCGGCACCCGCGACCTGCGCACCCTCGGTCCCGCCGCGGTGATCGTCGTCGCCCTCATCGCCCGCCACCGGGTGCGCGCCCGCCAGCACCGCCGCCAGGCGGAGCTGCTGGGCGAGCTCGGCGGCCCCCGCGTCCCCCTCGTCGTCGAGCCACCCCCCAGGCCTGATAGCGTCCCCCGCTCGTGAGCGGCGG
>VBHE01000330.1:0-3674 GCA_005889515.1 Chloroflexota bacterium
CTGGTCGGCTCGGCGCACGTACATCACCGCGGCGTGCTCCAGCGACGACTGGGCGAGCACGCCGCGCACGCGGGCGCGGAGCCCCGAGCCGCCGACCCCGGTGACGGCGACGGTCGAACCGACCCGCATCCCGAGCTCGTCGGCGAGCACGGCGGAGACGAGCACGT
Source organism: Chloroflexota bacterium (assembly GCA_005889515.1). Classification (GTDB taxonomy): domain Bacteria; phylum Chloroflexota; class Dormibacteria; order Aeolococcales; family Aeolococcaceae; genus CF-96. The sequence goes on from VBHE01000330.1 coordinate 168, forward strand.
CCCCGGGGCCGGCGAGCAGCCGTTGCACGTCGCGTGTCGACGACCGCGGCGTCGAAGGGGATGAGATGGCCGTCGGCGATCGGTGCGGTCGCGTGGACGCGGCTCACCGCGGTCCAGCGGGTGATCACCCTCCCGGCTGCCAGCTGCTCGAAGGTGACGAGGTCGGCGGAGGAGAGTGGTGCGGAGTTGCTCGCCAGGGCGATGTCCCCACCGTTCGATGCGCGGACGTTGGTGGTGAGCGCATCACCCACCGACAGCGCCGCCACCTGCAGCGCCACCACCGCGGCCACGCCGACGGCGACGCAGAGCAGGGTGACGACGGCACGGCGCCCGCCCCGGCGCAGCGAGCGCGGCACCGAGACGAGGGCGAGACGCAGCGCGCCGTTCACGGTTCGAGCACCCCGTCCCGCACCCGCAGCAGCCGGTCGGCGCGCCGGGCGAGCGCGTCGTTGTGGGTGGCGACGAGCACGGTGGTGCCGTGCTCGCGGCGCACCTCGAGGAGGATCTCGACGAGCGCCTCGCCGGTGGCGGTGTCGAGGTTCCCGGTCGGCTCATCGGCGACGAGCAGGGCGGGATCGGTGATCAGCGCGCGCGCGACGGCGACACGCTGCTGCTCGCCCCCGGAGAGCTGCGCGGGGCGGTGGTGGAGGCGGTGGCCGAGCCCCAGGCCGTCGAGCAGCTCACGGGCGCGACCGGGCTCGCGGCGGGGCTGGCCCGGCACCAGCAGCGGCAGCTCGACGTTCTCGAGCGCGGTCAGCGTCGGGAGCAGGTTGTACGCCTGGAAGACCATGCCGACCCGCTGCGAGCGCAGCCGCGACAGCGGCCGCTCGGACATCGTGGTGACGTCGGTGCCGTCGATCACCACCCGCCCCGAGGTCGGCGCGTCGAGGCCGGCGGCGATCCCCAGGATGGTGCTCTTCCCGCTCCCGCTCGGGCCCACCAGGGCCACCATCTCCCCGCGCTCGAGGCGGAAGCTCACCCCGCGCAGGATGCGCACCTCCTCGCCGCCCGCACGGAGCGTCTTCCACACGTCGTCGAGGACCAGGCTCGGGACCGCCGTGTCGTCCTCCACCGCGGGTGCGGTCACGCGGATGCTCATGGAGTGGTGTACCCCCTGGACTGCAGCTCGGCGAGGATCAGCGCGGCCAGACGCGCGTGCCCCACGGTGCTCGGGTGGAGCCCGTCCGGGGAGATCTCCTCGGGGTGGGCGGCGAGTTCGGCGGACAGCGGGCCGAGGTCGAGGAAGCCGGCGCCCGCCGCGGTGGCGACCCCGCGCATCGCCGCGTTCCACTGCAGCGTGACCTCGGCGAGGGCGGTGAGGCCGGACGACCGGACCAATGGCAGGTCGTTCAGGTCGGGCACCCCGATCACCAGCACGTGCGCGCGCGCACGGGTGAGCGTGCCGACCAGGTCGGTGAGGTCGGAGGTGAACTGCGCGAGCGGAACACGCGCGCGGATGTCGTTGACGCCGAAGAACACGGTGCAGAGGGTCGGCCGGACCGCCAGGGCATTGGTCAGCTCTGTCTGGTACGCGTCGCCCAGGGTGACCCCGGGGATGGCGACGTCGGCGAAGTCGGCGCTCGCGAGATGGAGGTCGTCGCGCAGCCGGTAGGCGTAGCCGTCGGTGATCGACGCCGCTCCCGCCCCGTACGTCTCGGACGCGCCGAGGGCGGCATAGGCGAGGTGCGGGGTGCCCGCCACGGTCGCCGGCGACGGGGCGCCGTCCGAGGGGACGGGCGTGGCGACGCCGGCCGCCGGCGCCGTCCCGCAGGAGGTGAGCGCGGCCAGGCAGGCGACCGCGGCTCCGAGGGCGGCGGTCGGGCGGCGCGTGCGTGTCAGGTCGGCTCCCGGGTGGATGGCGTCGCTGCGGGAGGGACCCGCCGGTGCGCGGCCACCCGCGGCCACCATACCGCGGCCCGTGTTTCAGGTTGCAGACGGAGGGTTCCGGTATTCGAGTCCGCGCCCTCCGGCCGGGGCTTGTCTATCGTGAATCCCGCTGGGGTGGACCGTCGCAGGAGGAAGGGCGGAAGATGCGGGCGGCGCTCGCGCTGCTGGGCGCTGCCCAGGTCGTGCTGGGCCTTCCGGCGGGGACCTCGGCGACGGCGGGCATCGACCGTGGCGAGGCGGGCGGCGAGGCCTACGCGCTCCTCGCGCGCGGGGTCGGGGGGACGCTGACGCCGGCCGGACCGGGCGTGGTGGGCCCCATGGCGCCCGCCGAGGCCAGCGTGCCGCCCACCGCGACGGTCACGAGGCGGACCCAGACGGGGGGCTGCGATCGCACCGGCACCGCGGCGTGCCCCGCCCCGGAGCTGCGCTCGCTCCGGGTCGCCGACGACGCGGTCATCGCCACCCTCGAGGGTGGCCGCCACGCGTGTCCGGCCCAGAGCGGGGGCGCGGCCGGGGCGATCGATCGCGCGCTGGCCCCGCCGGCCGCGGCCGCGTGCGACACCATCGCCCATCTCGATCTGGGCCTCGGCGCCGTCGAGCTGGTGGCCGACAGCGTCGTCAGCCGCTCGACGGCGCAGGGGTGCAACCGTCTGGCCGGCGACGCCGGCGTCGGCACGCTGCGGGTGGCGGGGATTCCCGTCGTCGAGGGAACGCCGCCGACGGTCCCGCTCACGCCGAATCGCACGGTCGTGATCCCGACCGGGGCGACCGGCGCCGCGGTCCTGGCGTCCGCGGTGTTCGACGAGCAGATCCCCGACCCGGGAGGTGGCGGCCTGACCGTCAACGCGATCCACCTCCGGGGTGGACCCGCGCTGGGTGCCGCTGCAGGCCTCGACGTCGTCATCGGCCACACCCACAGCCGGGCCGTCTGCCCGCGCCTGGTGCTGCAGCGCGAGGCGGTGCCCGGCGGCGAGGTCACCTTCGCCGTCGTCGACCCCGCGGTGTTCCCGGTCGACGCCGCCGTCGTCGCGGACGGTGCGCCCGGATGCTTCGCGGGCGATCGCCGCGGAGGCGGGTGCATGGAGCCGATCGCCGACATGGTCGCCCGCCACCACGCGCTCCTCGGTCTGACCGCGAACTACACGGACTGGGTGCACGTCCTCGGGGCGGCGGTCGTCGACCACCGCGTCTGGGGGCCGGTCGACGCGCACACGACGAGCCTCTGCGTCGCCGACGCCACCGATCCCGGGCAGCGACTCGTCACCGTGGTGAAGACCGCCGACCCGGCCCGCTGCCGGGCGGTGGTGTCGGGACAGAGGGTGGTGACGGCGCGCCGTTCCGACGTCGAGGGACTGTCGGACGCGGGCCACCACGAGCGGTTCTGGTGGAGCACGCGGCCGCCGGTCGCGGAGCCACGGGCGCTGGTCGGGGTGCTCGCCGACGGAAGCGTGCTCATCGCGCTGGCGACGGCGACGCGGAGCGGGGTGCCCGGCGGGATCTCACAGCCCGACGCGGTGCGCTGGCTCATCGACCACGACGTGGTCGACGGGATCGAGATGGACGGCGGCAACCAGGGCGACATGGTGGTCGCCGGCGGGGCCCACGTCGTGCCGCTCGGGG
>VBHE01000330.1:3730-4301 GCA_005889515.1 Chloroflexota bacterium
GGTGGACGCGCGCCGGGCGCCGCCCCGAGACTGGGGTGCGGGCTGGCCCCGCGCCTGGTCGTTGAGAGGAGCCAGGGATGCCGCTGGACGACACGACGATCCTTCTCGCGCTATGGCTCGCGGCGTTCGTCGGAGGTCTTCTCGTGGGCCTGGGACTGCGTGGCGATGAGCCCCCGCGCTGGTGGGAGCGGCCATGGCCGACCGGCCCCGCGCCGGAGCCGAGCGTCACCGAGCGCACACGGGCGGGCCGCTGACCCGGCAGTGGTCAGTGCGCCCCCGGCTCACATGTCGCGCAGGCCACGATATCGAGCGAGGCGTACTCCCAGATCGGATCGTCGTACTCGTTGGCGATGCGGAAGCGCAGCTGCGTGACCGGACCGTCGTAGCGGAACTCGACGGTGGCATCACCGGGCACGGCGGTGATGTTCGGCGTCCCCGGGCAGTCCGTCCCACCGCTGCCGTTGCCGCCCGTGCAGGCGATGACCGCTCCGGTGGAGGCGTTCTTGAACTCGAACGCCCAGGTGGGGTCCTCGCTCCTCAGGGCCGGCTCGACGACACGCCGGGAGCCGGG
>VBHE01000330.1:4648-5247 GCA_005889515.1 Chloroflexota bacterium
CCGGTGACGCGGAGGCCGTCATCGGGTGCCGGCGCGGATCTGTCGGGGGACGCGCTCAACCTAGGCCTGCATCCGTCGCCGCGACCCCGCTGTCGAGTCCCTTGTGGGGTGGTCGTCACCGCACGTGACATGGCGGTGGCTCGCCCGCCACGCACCTGCCGTGCATGTGGGGAAAGGCGCACGCCCTTCGCGGGGAAGTAGGCTCCGGTCGTCGACGCCGTGTGCACCGGGTGGAGGTCGAGGAGGCGGCTGTGATCGATCCCGTCATCTACGAGCTGGAGGGGGGTGTCGCCTGGCTCACCATCAACCGGCCCGAGGCCCGCAACGCTCTGTCACACGCCGTCCGCCAGGGGCTCCTCGAGGGGTTCACCCGGTTCCGCGACGATCCCTCGGCGGCCGTGCTGGTCCTCACCGGCGCCGGCGACGTCGCGTTCTCCGCGGGCGGCGATCTGAAGGAGATGGCGGAGACCGGGCTCCAGGTGCCCCCGCCCGACTTCCTTCCCTATCTCAACCGCACCTTCGCCCTCGACAAGCCGGTGATCGCGGCGGTCAACGGCGTCGCCTACGGAGGCGGCTTCCTGCTGGCCCAGATGTGCGAC
>VBHE01000330.1:5280-7445 GCA_005889515.1 Chloroflexota bacterium
GGGGCGCCGTGGGCGGCGCCGCTGCCCTGGCTCATCCCGCCCCGGGTGGCGATGGAGATCCTGCTCACCGCGGAGCCGATCTCCGCGTCCCGCGCCTACGAGGTCGGCCTCGTCAACCGGGTGGTCCCGGCGGCCGAGCTCCTCCCGGCGGCACAGGCCCTGGCGGAGCGGATCGCCGGCAACGCCCCGTTGTCGGTGCGGGCCGCGAAGGCGATGGTCTACGCCGCCGCAGAGGTCGGCTGGACCGCCGCCCTGAGCGAGGGTGATCGCCACTTCGAGAGGGCCTACCTGAGCGAGGACGCGCAGGAGGGCCCACGGGCCTTCCGGGAGGGGCGGCCGCCGGTGTGGAAGGGCCGCTGACGCCTCCAGACGTCCACGGAGGACCCCATGGCAGACAGACTCCACGGAACCGTCGCCCTGGTCACCGGCGCATCGAGCGGCATCGGGGAGGCGACGGCACTCGCCCTCGCCGGCGCAGGGGCGAGCGTCGCTCTCGTCGCCCGGCGGCGCGACAGGCTCGACGCCCTGGCGCAGCGGATCGACGAGGCCGGCGGCAGGGCGCTCGCCATCGAGGCCGACGTCACCGTCGAGGAGGCTGCGCGCACGACCGTGCGGCGCACCGTCGACGAGCTGGGACGCCTCGACATCCTCGTCAACGCCGCCGGGGTGATGCTCCTCGGCCGCATCGAGAAGGCGGACGTCGAGAGCTGGAAGCGCATGCTCGACATCAACGTGAACGGCCTGATGATCATGTCCCATGCCGCCCTCCCCCACCTCCTCGCGGCTGCCGAGAAGGAGCCCCGGCGAGTGGCCGATGTGGTGAACATCAGCTCGGTCGCGGGACGCGTCGCCCGCGCCGGCAGCGGTGTCTACAACGCCAGCAAATGGGCGGTGAACGCCTTCAGCGAGGCGCTGCGACAGGAGGTGACGGGGCGGCACGTGCGGGTCGGCCTCGTCGAACCGGGGGCGGTGGCGACCGAGCTGGCCTCGCACAACACCGACCCCGAGGTGCTGGCGCGGATGCGCGAGCGGTTCGGCTCCATCGAGGTGATGCATCCCGAGGATATCGCGGACATCATCGCCTTCACCGTCACCCGGCCCCGACGGGTCGCCGTCAACGAGCTCCTCGTGCGACCCACCGAGCAGGCCGACTGAGCACCCGGAAGGGCTGGTGCATATGCACCATTCGTGACCTGCTTTGCACCATCCGTGAATGGTCATAGAACCATGGGAGCGCTCCTCGGCAAGCCGTGATTGCATGGGGAAAGGGAGCTACACTGGCTCGGTTTCCCGTTCGCATCAGGAGGCGAGGGGTCATGGACGCGACATGCGGGCGGGTTGATCGCCGCGGTTTTCTCACCAGGTCGACGGCCGTGATCGGAGCCGCCGGGCTGCCGCCGCTCGTCATGATGGCCGCGTGTGGCGGGCAATCCGCCAGCGGCTCGAGTCCCGCCGCCACTGCGACCACAGGTCCAGTTCTGCCCCGTCCGGCCACACCGGCTGAGGCTCTGGGGCAATTGGAGGAGGGCAACCAGCGCTTCGTGGCGGGCAAGCCCATCCACCCCAACCAGACCCTCGAGCTGCGCCAGAACCTGGCCGGCAGCCAGACGCCATACGCCTCGATCCTGGGCTGCGCCGATTCCCGGACCTCTCCAGAGCTCGTCTTCGACGCCGGTGTCGGCGACGTCTTCGTATGTCGCGTCGCCGGCAACATCGCCTCTCCCGCTGAGACGGCGTCGCTGCTCTACTCACAGGCCGTACTGGGCAGCGAGGTGCTCCTGGTTCTGGGCCACGACGACTGCGGTGCGCTCAAGGCGGCGATCGACGTGGCCAACGGCAAGGCGGCCGGTGAGTTCGCCCCCCTGACCGACGCCCTTCAGCCGGCCATCGCGGCCGCCCGCGGCGCCGGAGCCACCGGGTATGCGTTGCTCGCCGCCGCGACCGCAGCCAACGTCCGCATGGTGATGGCGGCTCTGCCTCGAATGAGCACCGGGATCGCGCAGGCCGTCGGGTCCGGCAAGCTCACCATCGTCGGTGGAGTCCTGCACCTCGCCGACGGGAAGGTCGAGATGCTCAGGTGATCCTCGTCCCCCGGTCGACGGCCCGGGACCCCGTCACCCGGTTGCGAGACGATACATGGTCACCACGGCCGCGCCGCCGATGCC
>VBHE01000331.1:0-2175 GCA_005889515.1 Chloroflexota bacterium
GTCGGTCTGGCGGTCGGCTCGCGGCTGCCTGCCCACGCGACGTCGATGGGCCGCGTGCTCCTCGCCGCCCTCGGGCCCGCCGAGCTCGACGCCTTCCTCGACACGGCGACGCTGACTCCGATCACGAGGCGGACGGTGACCGATCCGTGCCGGTTGCGGCAGATCCTCGACGAGACCCGGCGGCGCGGGTGGGCGCTGGTCGACCAGGAGCTCGAGGACGGCGTTCGCTCCATCGCCGCGCCGGTCCGCGACGGGAGCGCCCGCCCCGTCGCCGCGCTCAACTGCTCGGCGCACGCCGGCCGCGTGACGCTGGAGCGGCTCGTCGCCGAGTTCGTTCCCCGGCTCCTCGACGCCGCCGAGAGGGTCTCCGCGGCGCTCGGGGCGCGCTGACCAGCTCAGCCCGGCCGGCCACCCCAGTCGGCGGGCGCCGGGGGTGCCGGCGAGCGCGGGGCTCCAGGACGCAGCCGGTCGAGCGGACTGCGCCCCAGGGCGGAGAGCTGCGCGAGGACGTCGGGGAGGTCCGGGGCGGCGGCGGGGCGCAGGCGGAGGTCGGAGACGCCGGCGTGGATGAGGCTGATCACCGCGTCCTGGCACGCCTCGAGGGTCCCGACGAGCACGGCTCCGCTGCCGTCGACGGCCGCGAGCCAGGGGTCGCGGTGCAGACGCGCCCGGGCCTCCGCGTCGGTCCGCCCGACGGAGATAGGGAGGAGCACGGCGAGCCCGCCCGCCGAGGCGCGCGCCGGCGCCGCCATCGCGGCAAGGGCCAGCAGCTCGCCGAGCAGTGAGGGTCCGAGAACCGGCGTCACGCCCAGGCCGTACGCAGCCTCCAGGCCGGGGCCGTCGAGGACGTCGGCGGAGATGCGGGGCGGCACGTCGAGGACGCGAAGACGGGCCACGGCGTCGGCGACGCCGGCCGCGGTGTGGTCGCCGCGCAGCCACACCTCGGCGGCCCCCGAGACGGGGAGACCCGCGCCCGGAGGGACCACCAGCCCGACGGGCAGGCCCGCGGTCTCCGCGGCGACCTCGTCCATCCAGGCGATCCCCCACCCCGCGCGCTGCAGAGGGAGGAGGGGGACATGCCCGCCACCCAGGACACCTGCGTCGGCGACGAGTCCGAGCCGCACCTGCCGCCGGGGCGGGGAGGCATTGCCTGACATCGGCAACCGTGTTCTCATTACGGATGAATGTCCGCGAAGCGTACTACACGCGACCCGACGGGCGGCCGGCCGTGACGAGCGACGTCGCCGGCGGAATCGTCCTCGGCCTGGTGGCACGGCTACGCGCGGTCGGCGTGCCGGTGTCGACCGGCGAGGCCGTCGACGCCGCTCGCGCCCTCGAGGCCGCTGGTCTCGCCGACCGCGAGCGGGCCAGGGCGGCACTGCGCGCCACGCTGGTGAAGCGGCGTGACGACCTGGAGCTCTTCGACCGCGTCCTCGACGCTCACTTCGCGCCGGCGCGGGAGGCAGCCCCGGCCCTGCCGGACGTCGCCGGTCCACCCGCCTCGGGGGCGACCTCGACGACGCTTCTCGAGGACCTCCTCGAGGCGCTGAGGCACGACGACGCCGCGGCGCTCGAGGCGCTCGCCCGGCTCTCCGTCGATGTGCACGGCGGCGTCGACGAGCAGCGTGAGGCGTCGGAGCGCGCGTACCTCTACCGCATCCTCCGCCGCCTCGACCTCGGCGGGCTGCTGCAGCGCGCCCTGCGCACCTCGCTCGACGAGGACGCGGGGCTGGAACGCACGCTCGCGCTCGGCGAGACGATGCGCCGCTCCGAGGACTTCCGCCGGCTGCTCTCCGAGGAGATCCGGCGCCGCCTCGATGCCACGAGCACAGAACACGGGGCAGTTCCCGAGCTGCTCGGTCCCGCGCTCGAGGACGTCGCAATCCTCGGCGCCTCCCCCGCGGAGCTCGAGGCGATGCGACGCATCCTGCGGCCGCTGGTGCGGCGCCTCGCGGTGCGCCTGGCGCAGCGACGGCGCCGCGTCGGCCGCGGCCGCCTCGACGTCCGCCGCACCGTGCGCGCATCGCTGTCCACCGGCGGAGTCCCGGTCCGACCCGCCTTCCGGCGCCGGCATGTCACCCGTCCCGAGCTGGTCGTGCTGTGCGACGTCAGCGGGTCGATGGCGGAGTTCGCGGGCTTCGCGCTCGCGCTCCTCCACGCACTGAGCGCCGAGTT
>VBHE01000331.1:2188-5191 GCA_005889515.1 Chloroflexota bacterium
CTGGAGCCGCGCCACCTCCTCGCCCGCGCGGAGGTCGTGTGGCGTGACGGTCACAGTGACTACGGCCGCGTGCTCGAGCGCTTCGCCGCCCGCCACCGCGACGCGGTTACGGCACGGACCTCGGTCATCGTCTGTGGCGACGCCCGCACCAACTACCGGCCCACCGGCGTTGAGGTGCTGGCCGAGATCTCCCGGCGGGCGCGCCACCTGCACTGGCTGGATCCGGAGCCGCGTGCCGACTGGGATACGACGGACTCGGCGATCTCGGCGTACGCACGCCACTGCGACACCGTCCACGAGGTCCGCAGTCTCCGCCAGCTCGAGGCGGCCGTGCTCGGCATGCTCTGAGCGACGGGGCTACGAGGAGGCGGCCTCGCCCCAGGCCGCGGCGGGCGGGCGCAGGTGCTCGAGCGACCAGGCCGCGATGGCGTCGATCACCCGCTGCAGCGCCTCGCCGCCCGCGGTCAGCTCGTACGAGGTCCGGGGCGGCATCTGGGAGTGGACGGCACGTCGAGGTGGATCGAGCGACCGCGCCCATCGTCGCCCCCCTCCTCGGCAAAGTAAGGCCTCGGTGTGGGATCCGGGCCCTGTGGCGGACGGACGCGTCGGAGTCGATCTCTTGGGCCATGATGCTGGTTCATCGTTCTTGATGGACCTTCACGGCCGCGAGGTGGACGGCACGCCGCCGGCGCCTCAGAGTGTGGGCCGTGCTCAGCCCCCGAGGGGATAGCGGATGAACCGGCCGTCCGTTGCGGACCATCGTCCGCTTGGCGTTGCTCGATCGTTCTCGACTACTGGCGCCTGCCTCGCGGCGTCGGACCGATCCTCCGCGGCGCATTCTCGTCGGTGGCTTCGCTCGGGGATCGCATCGTGAAGGCTCGCACCGAGATGAACGCCGTCGAGGAACTCCGTGAGCGCAGTGGCCTCACTCAGCAGCAGCTCGCCATGAAGCTGGGCGTCCCGCTCGAGGTGATCCAGCGCTGGGAGCGCGACGAGCTGCTTCCCAAGCCCACCGCGCGCCTACTCATCACTGGCTGGCTCACCGCGACCCTTATGCCACCGGTGGGGCTCGTGCTGGGGCTCGTGCTGGTGACGCGACACCGCGCCTGGAGGCACGGCGTGCCGATCATCGTGCTCTCGCTCTTCTTCGGCCTCATTGAGCTGAGCGTGATCCTGATTCTCCTGGGTGTAGAGGGTCTCGATATCAATCTCTGCGGCGGGTCCTGCGGCGGCCAGATGCCGTAGGGTGACCGCCCCGCCGGCCCCACACTCAGAGGGGGGTCGCCAGCCACAACAGGGTGGGGTTCATTGGCCCTTCCGGGAGTCGAGCTCTTGAGACCGCGGGGGTGAGCCGTCGAGGGACATCGGTGTCCCGTGGCCTGCCCGACGCTGGCCTTCCTCGATGGGACACCCACTTCGCAGGCCCGCGCACCCTTCGCGATCAGCTCTGTGCACTATCCGTGAGTCAACCGCCCCGGCTTTCATAGAGGCTCGAGTTCTTGACTCACGCCGGCGAGCGCCGGTGCTTGCTGATGACCGAAGGTTGCCTCGTACTCCTCTGGTGGGACCATCCCGATCTCGCCGTGGAGGCGATGATGATTGAACCAGTCGATGTAGAGCATGGTGGCGTGTTCGACGTCCTCGAGTCCATGCCACGGGCCGTCGAGATGGATGAGTTCCGCCTTGTACAGCCCGTTGAAGGATTCGGCGAGCGCGTTGTCGTAGCTGTCGCCCCGCGAGCCGACCGACGTGACCGCGCCGGCCTCGGCGAGCCGCTCCGTGTACCGGATAGCGAGATATTGCACGCCGCGGTCTGAATGATGAATGAGATTGTCGAGCGGCTCATGCCTGCGCGTCCACAGCGCCATCTCCAGGGCGTCGAGGGCGAGATCGGTGCGAAGCGAGCGGGAGGCCTGCCAGCCGACGATGCGCCGGCTGAAGACGTCGATCACGAAGGCGACGTACACCCACCCGGAGTGGGTCTTCACGTAGGTGAGATCGGCGACCCAGAGATGGTTCGGAGCGACTGCTCGAAACTGACGGTCGACGAGATCAGCCGGACGCTCGCTTGTCGTGTCGGGCCAGGTGGTGTACACCTTCTTGCCACGCACGATGCCGCGGATGTGGAGACGGCGCATCAGCCGCTCAACCGTGCAGCGGGCCACGTCAACGCCCTCGCGCCGCAGCTGCGTCCACACCTTGTCGGCGCCGTAGACCCGGCGGTTCTCCGTCCAGACCCGCCGCACCTCGACCTTGAGCTCCTCATCGCGGCGCGCCCGAGCCGACGGCGGTCGACACCGGCTCGCGTAGTACGTGGACGGGGCGACCTGCAGCGTGCGACAGATCGGCTCGACCCCGAAGCCCTGTCGGTAGGCGTCGATGAAGGCGGTCATCTCGTGTGTCGGCCGTCGAGCTCGGCCCCGAAGAAAGTCGCCGCCGCCTTGAGGATCTCGTTGGCGCGCCGAAGCTCGCGGTTCTCGCGCTCGAGCTGCCGCATCCGCTCCCGCTCATCGGTGGTGAGCCCTGGCCGCTGGCCGCGGTCGATCTCAGTGCGACGCAGCCACACCCGCAGGGTCTCCTTGTTCACCCCGATCTTCTCGGCGACCGAGATGATGGCCGCCCATTCGGAGGGATACTCCTGGGCGTGTTCTTGGACCATCCGGACCGCCCGCTCGCGCAGCTCAGCCGGATACTTGGGGGATCGTGCCATCGCTCCATCCTCTCAAGGAATGGAGCCTCCAGGGAACCCGGGGCGGTTCACAGACCGAGCGGTAAGCCCTTTAACTCAGGCCCGGCGAGTGACCCTGTGGCAAGGTCGCGACCGTGAGTTGGTCGACCTTGGCGGCGTCACTCCGGGAGATCGGTGTCCGCAGGAATCTCCTGATCCTGGGTGAGCCTTCGCATCACGATCGTCCTCAGGTCGAAGAGCGCGTCGAGCAGATGAGTGATGGTGATCCCCGTGTGTAGGTCCGATCGGCGATCGGGTGGCAGAACGGCCCTGAG
>VBHE01000027.1:0-611 GCA_005889515.1 Chloroflexota bacterium
CGGGGCATGACCGCCACCCGCGTCCATCTGGTCCGGCACTGCGACGTGGAGAACCCCGCGAGGATCCTCTACGGGCACCTCGAGGGGTTCCGCCTCAGTGAGAAGGGGGTGCGCCAGGCCCACGCCCTCGGCGAGCGGCTCGCGTCGACCCCGGCCCGGCAGATCTACACCAGCCCCCTGGAGCGCGCCCAGCAGACCGCCCGGATCATCGCCTCCCATCTCGACAACGTCCCGGTCACGATCACCCCGGAGCTCACCGAGGCCCGCTTCGGACGCTACCTGCAGGGGGTTCGGGCCAACATCAACATCATCTGGCGGCGGCCGCTCTGGGACGTGCACATGCTCTGGCCCGGCATTCTCCCCAACGACGAGTCCGTCGCGGAGATGGCCCGGCGGGTGCGCGCGCCGCTGCTCCGGCTGGTGCGCGACCACCCCGGGCAGGGCGGGATCTGCGTCAGCCACGGCGACCCCATCCAGGCGCTCTGGGTCGAGAGCGAGGGCCGCGGGCCCTGGGCGCTCCACCGCCTCCAGTGCGCCAAGGGAGGGATGCTCGAGCTCGACTACGACGGCGAGCGGCTTCTCGGGAAGCGCTATCTGCCGCCGGAGGAGAC
>VBHE01000027.1:644-3338 GCA_005889515.1 Chloroflexota bacterium
GCCGCCGACGCCAGCCACGCGTAGTCGGAGGCCGGCGGGGGCTCCAGCTCCGGCGTCGCCGCTCGAGGTGCCCGCCGGCGGCGGCGCGCCTCGAGCACCGGGCGCAGGTAGAGCTTGGTGAGCAGACCGGCCATCACCATCACGAACGACGCGTAGACGAGCGGCACCCCCTGGTCCTTCTTCACGTGGAAGAGGGAGTACTGGCGGAGCTCGGGGAACGAGAGGCTGAGGCAGGCGGCCCCGGGTGCGGCGCAGTCGGTCCCGACCAGGGGAAGGCGCAGCGACCCGGTGAGCGGGACCGGCAGGCTCCGCCCGTCCCGGAAGTACGGCGCCATCGCCCGGGTGTCGAGCTGGGTGACGTCCTGGGGTCGCCCGGAGTCGAGGCCCAGGTCGCCGACGAAGAGCTGCACGAGGAGCACCGGGTTGCGCGCCTCCTGGCCGCCGGGACCGTACTGGGTGCCGCTGCCGAGCTGCTGGCGGGCGCGGGCGTCGGGGAAGGCGACGAGCTTGGCTCCGAGCTGGACGCCCTTCGCCGCGCCCGGCAGCCGGTAGCCGAAGTCGGGCACCTTGAGCACCCCGGTCTGGGCGTTCTTCTCGTTCCCGAAGAGCTGGACGGTGCCGTCGTACACGGTCCGCCCCGACGGGTTGGTGACCACCAGCCGGGGCGCCCAGCCGTAGTCCTGCTGGTAGAAGTCGACGTCGCGGTACCCGAGGAAGTCGTTGACCCGGACGTCGCGGGTCTCGACCGCGCGCCCCTGGTCGTAGACGGTGACGTTGCTCACGAAGTCGGTGGGCGCCCCGCTCGCGGCGTAGCCCGCGTGGAAGTGGTTGAGGCCCACCTGATAGCCGGCGTGGTGGCCGTCGAAGAGGAAGCCCTCGCGCAGGGTGTCGAACCCGGTGCGCGCCTCGGTGACGCGCTGTCCCTCGGTGACGGTGGCGATGCCCTCGAACCCGGTCGCCTTGCCCCAGACCACAGCGATGAGCAGCAGGAAGAAGGAGGTGTGGAAGAGCCACGAGCCCCACTCCCCCCAGTACTGCGGAGTGCGGGGATGGCGCCGCAGCGTGCGCCGCACGAGCGCGGTGCCGCGGCGCAGCACGCAGGATGCGAGGGCGATGTAGAGGCTGCCGAGGAGCACGTAGAAGAGCGGCGAGACGAACACCTGGGTGAGCGGCAGCCCGAGATGGGTGGCGAGGGTGTCGAGGTGCCGGTGCGCCCCCAGGAACTCGTCGACCTTCGCCTGCTGCGAGGTGTCCTGCTGGGGGACGAACGACCCCACGAGCACGATCAGGGCGATGCCGATGAGGAAGAGGATGGCGGTGCGCATCCGCGTGTACTCGCGCCAGAAGGCGGAGGCGCGCTCGCGAAGCCGCATCGACCCGGCTATCGGGCGGCCACCATCAGGCCGTCGGGATCGAAGGCGCGGCGGAGCAGGTCGCTCGTCGCGCCGACGGCGCCGCCGGGCGCGCCCGCGGCGGCGGTCCGGGCCTCCTGGGGCTCGAGGCGGAAGATCACCTCGGTGACGAGCGCCAGCCGTCCCATGCTCCCGAGGAGCGCACCGGCGAGGTCGTAGCCGGTGACGTCCTTGAGCACGCCGCCGCCGGACTGGCCGCGGGCGACCAGGCTGCCGGCATGGACCGCCGCCGGTCCAGCGCCGGGGAGGCCGATCAGCGCCATCCGGGCGCCGTCGACGGCCACCCGCAGCGAGACCAGGGTCGCCCCGGCGCCGGCGCGGACCACCATCGCCCCGGGGTCCACGCGGACCTGGTCGAGGCGGCCGAGCGAGACGCTGATCGCCCGTCCCCCGGGGGCGGGGTCGGTGACCGCCCCGCTGACCACGCTGATCGGCGTGCCCAGCTCCGCGCAGGCCCGGCAGACCGCGGCCACCTCGGCGGTGCTCCGCGGGCTGACCGCGTCGAGCCGGGCGTTGACGCTCCGGGGGCCGACGATCGCGGCGAGCCGGGCGCGCAGCTGTGCGTCCACGACCGGCCAGTGTAGCCGTTGCCCGCTTGCGGACCCCGGTACACTCCCTCGCCCGTGTCCTCCGAGATGAACGATCGCCTCGCCACGCTCCTCGAGCGCACCATCGCCGGGATCTTCGCGGCCAATCCCGCGGCGGCCCGGGGGAGCGGCGACCACCGCTTCGACGGGGTCCTCGCCGACGCCGGCGAGGCGGCGATGGCCCGGCGCCTCGCCGAGCTCGACGCGCTCGGGACCGACCTGCAGACGATCGAGACGAACGCGCTCGACACCGGCGCGCGCGCCGACCTGGGGATGGCCCGGCGGCTGGTGGCGGACGAGCGGTTCCACCTCACCGAGCTCCGCGATCCCTGGCACGACCCGCAGTGGCCGCTCTGGCGGGGTGCCGACGTCTTCGGCTACGTCACCCGCGACTACGCCCCGGTCGCCGAGCGGACCGCGGCGCTCTGCCGTCAGCTCGAGCAGCTCCCCGGCTGGCTGGAGGCGGCGGCGGGCATGCTCGACGCCGAGCTCCCCGCCGGGCCGCGCGCCCAGGCGATCGAGGCCGCGACCGGCTACGCGTCCTTCTACCGCGACGAGGTGCGCACCGAGCTCGGCGACCTCGGTGACGCCGCGCTCGCCCGCCGTCTCGACGCCGCCCTCGAGCTCGGCGCCGGCGCCTGCGCGGCCTTCGCCCGCGCGGTCGAGGCGCGCCGCGGCCGGGACGACGACGTCCT
>VBHE01000027.1:3380-14367 GCA_005889515.1 Chloroflexota bacterium
AGGCCGACGCCGAGCTCGCGCGGCTCACCGCCGCGACCGTCGAGGTGACGGGCCAGGTCGGCGCCGGCGGGGTCGACGCGGCCTTCGCCGCCCTCGAGGCCGAGCACCCGACCGCCGCCGCACTGCTCGACACCACCGCGGGGATGCTCGACCGACTGCGCGACTTCTGGATCGCCAGCGCGGTGGTGACCATCGATCCCGAGGTCCACTGCCGGGTGCGGGCGACGCCGGCGTTCATGTCCTGGGTGACGGCCGCGTACGACAGCCCCGGACCGCTCGACCCGCCCGGCCTCCCCCACCACTACTTCGTCACCCCGGTGCAGCCCGGATGGAGCGACGAGCAGGCCGACCAGTGGCTGCGCCACCTCAACCTCGCCTGCCTCGAGAACATCTCGGTCCACGAGGTCTACCCCGGCCACTTCGTCCACGCGGTCTGCGGGATGCGCGGCGGCAGCGGGCTGATCCGCCGCGCCTTCTGGTTCCCCGCCGTCGGCGAGGGCTGGGCGCACTACACCGAGCAGCTGGCCGTCGAGCAGGGCCTGGCCGAGGGACGGCCGCTGCTCCACCTCGCCCAGCTCCAGGACGCTCTGCTGCGCGCCTGCCGCTTCCGCGCCGCGGTGGGGCTGCACTGCGAGGGGATGGCGCTCGAAGAGGCGACCCAGCTCGCACATCCCCCGGCTCGCCGCCGAGCGCGAGGCGATGCGGGCGACCCACGACCCGATGTACCTCGTCTACACCTACGGCAAGCTCGAGATCCTGCGCTGGCGCGAGCAGCTCGCCCGCCGCCCGGGGTTCAGCCTGCGCCAGTTCCACGACCGTCTGCTCGGCTGCGGCTACGTCTCCCTCGACGTCGCCCGCGCCTACCTGCTCGAGGCCTGAGCCCGCACCACCGACGACGCGCACGGCCCGCGGTCACCGGTGATCCAGGTGCGCAGCACGGACCCCTCCACGATCGACCGCAGCTGCACATCGTCGTCGGGCTCCATCGCGACCCGGTACTCGCACTCCGCCTCGACCGACACCGCGTGCGGCAGCAGCCGCGCCAGCTCGTCCTCCACCGCCGCCCAGTGCACCGCGTTGTTCACGTGGCCGAGGACGTCGAGGTCGACGGCGCGCACCTGCCAGCGGCGGCCCGGCGCGCGGACACGCTGCGGCCACCGGTCCCCCAGACCGCGCCGAAGCCCTCGGGGAGGCCGGTCGCGCGCCCGGTCGCAGTGTCGACACACGCCCAGAGCGCCACCGCCTCGAGGTGCGCCCCCTCCGCGCCGCGGACCACGGTGGTGCGCTCCGCCCAGCGCGGCCCGGTGCCGCTGCAGAAGGTCGACAGCGTCACCCGCTCGAGGTATCGGGGCCAGCGATCCGCGCGCACCGCGGCGCGCCGCACCACCCAGGTGGTGCGGGGGTCGTCGATGCCGGCGTCCCGGGTGTCGTCGGTGGCGACGTCCTGGAGGTGCCGGGCGAGCGCGTCGAGACGCAGCCGTCCCGTGGGGTTCACGTCGCCGAGCCGGATCGTCCGGGTGCTCTCGAAGCACCGGGCGGCCGGGGCCATGGCTACGCGGTGACCGCCTTCCCCTGCGCCGCCAGCTCCTCGACGTAGATGTCCACCTGCAGCTGGGTGTCGTCGCCGCCGTAGCCGTAGCCGCTGAAGTCGGTGACCCCCTCCTCGGCGAGGACGTCCTCGACGAGGTAGAAGTTGCCGGTGCAGCTGCGGCTGGGGCGCTTGAGGATGGCGTGGGCGGCGTCGGCGTAGATCTCCGGCTTGCGCGAGCGCTGGAGCGCGGCCTCGCCGCCGAGCAGGTTGCGCACCGCCGCGGTGGCGATCAGGGTGCGCGGCCAGAGCGAGTTGGCGGCGATGCCGTCGCCGGCGAACTCCCGCGCCCAGGCGAGGGTGGTCATGCTCATGCCGAACTTCGCCAGGGTGTAGCCGAGGTGCCCCGAGTACCACTTGGGGTCGAGGGTGAGCGGCGGCGAGAGGGTGAGGATATGCGGGTTCTCCGCCTTCCTCAGGTGGGGGATGCTGGTCTTGCCGAGCAGGAAGGTGCCGCGACAGTTGATGTCCTGCATCAGGTCGTACTTCTTCATCGACAGCGACTCGGTGCCGGAGAGGTCGATGGCGCTGGCGTTGTTCACGACGATGTCGATACCGCCGAAGCGCTCGACGGTCTGGGCCACGGCGCTCGCCACGCTCTCGTCGTCGCGGACGTCGCCGACGATCGGGAGCGCGGTGCCGCCGGCATCCTCGATCTCCTTCGCCGCGGTGTGGATCGTCCCCTCGAGCTTGGGATGAGGCTCGGTGGTCTTGGCGATGATCGCCAGGTTGGCCCCGTCGCGGGCGGCGCGCAGCGCGATCGCCAGGCCGATGCCGCGGCTGCCGCCGGACATGATGATCGTCTTGCCGGCGAGCGGCGCAGCGGTGGAAGCCATGGTCTCCCCCTGTTCGACCGGTGGGTCGGCTCAGCTGTTGGGTGGGACGGGGAACGTCCCGACCTGCGCCATGGTGGCGGCGCTGTAGATCAGGTAGGTGAAGATGCCGAGCACCAGCGTCCCCGCGGTGGTGGCGACCAGCGCGACCGCGCCCGACACCGTGGTGCGCGCCCACTCATAGCTCGCCTCGCCCTCGCGCGGCCGCGAGTACATCAGCAGGCCGATGCGCAGGTAGTAGAAGACCGAGATGGCGCTGGTGGCGATGCCCCAGAGCGCGAGCGCGATCTGGCCGTGCTGGATGGCGGCGCTGAACACGAAGAACTTGCCGAAGAAGCCCGCGGTCGGCGGGAAGCCGCCGAGGGAGAAGAGGAACAGCCCCATCGCCGCGGCCACATAGGGACGCCGGAACGCGAGCCCGCGGATGGAGTCGTAGCTGTCGAGGTCCTCCCCCCTCCCCGCCATCATGGTGATCACGGCGAAGGCGCCGATGTTCATCGCCGCGTAGGCGGCGAGGTAGTAGAGCGCACCCACCGTGCCGAGCGGCGACTGCACCGCGACCCCGATGAGGATGTACCCGGCCTGGGCGACGCCGGAGTACGCGAGCATGCGCTTGACGCTCGTCTGGCCGAGGGCGGCGAGGTTGCCGATCACCATGGAGACGATGGCGACGAAGGCGACGATGCCGTTCCACTTCGCGTAGGAGCCCTCGAAGGTCGCGCTGAACACCCGGATGAGGGCGGCGAACGCGGCCACCTTGGTGGTCACGCTCATGAAGGTGGTCACCGAGGTGGGAGCCCCCTGGTACACGTCCGGGGTCCAGGTGTGGAAGGGCGCGGCGCTGACCTTGAAGGCGAAGCCGACGAACATCAGGCCGACGCCGATGAGGAAGAGCGAGTCGGTCCCATGGACGGCGTCGAGCGACGCCCGGATGCCGGTCAGGCTGGGGTGGCCGGTCTCGCCTTAGACGAGGGCCATGCCGTAGAGGAGGAAACAGGAGGCGAACCCGCCCAGCATCAGGTACTTGAGCGCGGACTCCTGGGAGCGCTCCTCGGTGTGGGCGAAGCCGCAGAGGATGTAGAGCGAGACCGAGAGCAGCTCGATGCCGAGGAAGATCACCAGCAGGCTCGATGCGGCGGCGAGGAGCATCATCCCGACGGTGGCGCCGAGGATGAGCGCGTAGTACTCGCCGTAGTGGAGGCCACGGCGGTTGAGGTAGCCGGGGCTGATGAGCACCACCACGAGCGCGCTGGCGAGGATGATCCCGTCGACGAAGAGGCTGAAGCGGTCGTAGGCGTAGCTGCCGTAGTACGCGAGCCCCTGGTGGGCGGTGTCGAACCAGCCCCAGATCACCGCCCCGAGGGTCACCGCGAGGAACAGCCCGCTCAGCGCCGCGAGCGCGGTGCGCGCCGACGGCGGGGTGACGAGGTCGAGCAGCAGGAGGACCACGAAGCCGCCGCTGAGGATGAGCACCGGCAGCATCCGGAGCAGGTCGTCGGTCGGCGGCAGGCCGGGCATCCTGATCGAGGCGAGAAGCGCGTGGGTCATGGGTTGCTCAGGGATGAGAGCGACGGCGGCGGCACCGACGCCCGGGTGACGTACTGCTGCGCGCCGCTTCGGGTGATGTCACCGATCGGCTTGGGGTAGACCCCGATCAGGATCATGAGCGCGGCCAGCGGCAGGAGCACCAACCGCTCGGCGGCGCCGATGTCGCGAACCCCGTCGGCGGCCTTGGAGAGGGGCTCGTGCATCAGCCCCTGGTGGAGCCGGAGCATGTACCAGGCGGCGAGCAGCACCCCCAGAAAGCCGAGGATCGCGAGCAGCGGGTTCGCCTGGAAGGCGCCGAGCAGGATGGTGAACTCTCCGACGAAGCTGTTCATCCCCGGCATGCCGAGGCCGGCGAGGGTGATCACGAGGAACAGCGCGTAGAGCCAGGGCATCCGCCGCTCCAGCCCGGCGATCTCGCGGCGGTCGCGGGTGCCGACCCGCGCCTCGACGTAGCCGACGACGAGGAAGAGGGCGGCGATGATGATGCCGTGGTTGACCATCTGGATGATCGCGCCGTTGATCCCGTTGACGTTGAGGGCGAAGATCCCGAGCGCGATGAAGCCGAGGTGGCTGATGCTCGAGTAGGCGACGATGCGCTTGATGTCGCTCTGCGCCAGGGCGAGCATCGCCGCGTAGAGGATGCTGAGGATCGCCAGGCCCTCGAGGATCCACTGGAAGTCGTGGATCGGGCCGGGGAAGAGGGTGAGGCCGTAGCGGATGAAGCCGAAGGCGCCGAGCTTGCTCACGATCCCCGCGAAGAAGGTCAGCGTCGCCGGCGGGCAGTTCGCGTAGGAGTCCGGCAGCCAGGAGTGGAATGGCACCAGCGGCACCTTGATCGCGAAGGCGAGAGCGAAGGCGACGAAGGCGAACTGGATGGGGGTGAGGAGCTGGAGGCCGAGGAAGGTCACCGGCGCCTGCGCCGGCCCGGGGGCGAGCATCAGCACCTGGAGGTCGAAGCTCGGATGCCCGACCACCGACGCCTGGGAGTGGACGTAGAGGTAGATGATCGCGAGCAGCATGAGCAGGCTGCCGGCCACGGTGTAGCCGATGAACTTCAGCGTCGCCCGGCCCCGGTCGCGACCCCCGTAGTTGGCGAGCAGGAAGTAGAGCGGGACGAGCATCCCCTCCCAGAAGAAGTAGAAGAGGAGCATGTCGACGCTGAGGAGCACCCCGATCGTCGCCGCCTGGGTGACGAGGAGCAGGCCGCAGTAGAACTTCAGCCGCTCGGTGCTGGCGGCGACCGCCACCGCGCCGAGCAGGAAGACGAAGGCGTCGAGGGCGAGCAGCCAGGCGGAGAGCCCGTCGAGCCCGAGGTGGTAGGTGGCGCCGATGGCCGCGATCCAGGAGTGGATCTCCTCGAACTGGAAGGCGATCGCCTGGTCCTGGGGCCGCGGCCCGACCGCCGGGATGCTCGGATGCTGGTTGAAGGCGACGAGCAGCCCGGCGACGATGCTCGCGGTGGCGAGGGTGCCGAGCACGGTCAGCCCCTTGATCGCCGCCCGCTGGTCGCGCGGCACCAGCTGGAGGAGGATCGCCGTCCCCAGGGGGATGACGAGCACCACCGTGAGCCAGGGGATGTTGTGGCTCATCGCACGAACACCGCGAGGACGACGACGAAGGCGCCCGCCGCGACGAGCATGCCGGTCGCGTAGTCGCGCAGCCGGCCGGTCTGGAGCATCCGGAAGGTCTCGGAGAGCGATGCCGCGGCCCGGCCCACGCCCTCGACCCAGCCGTCGGCGTACTCGGGCTCGACCACGGTGCGCAGCGCGCGGGCGAGCCGTCGCGGCGGCCGCACCAGCAGCGCGTCGTAGATCTCGTCGAAGTAGAACTTGTGGAGCGAGAGCTGGGTGAGCACCCGCGGCACCTTCGCGGCGATGACCTGGGCGTCGGGTTTGCGCTGGTACCACCACTGCAGGGCCAGTCCCGAGCCGATGAGGCTGCCGGCGGTGCCGACGAGCACGGTGAGGAAGGCCGTCGACGTCGCCGGCTCGCTGAGCAGCCGGCCGCCGTCGGCGGTGAAGACCGGATCGAGGAAGTCGGCGAGGAAGAAGCGCCCGACCACCCCGGGGATGCCGAGGAGCAGGGCGATGCCGGCCACCAGGCTGCCGATGGCGAGGATGACCACCGGCATGAGCATGCTCGGCGGCGCCTCGTGGGCGGCGTAGGTGCGGGCGGTCACCGGCTCGCCGCGGAAGACGGTGAAGAAGAGCCGGAAGGTGTAGAGGCCGGTGAGGATGTTGACGCCGACGCCGACCGCGTAGAGGGTCGGCGCCCAGGGGCCGTGGAGCCAGCCGAGGCCGAGCAGCTCCTCCTTGCTGAAGAAGCCGGCGAAGATGGGGATGCCCGCGAGCGCGAGCGAGCCGCTGAGGAAGCAGCGCTCGGTGGCCCGCATCGTCAACCCGAGGCCGCCCATGAGCCGGATGTCCTGCTCGTCGTGGAGGGCGTGGATGACGTTGCCCGCGGCCATGAAGAGCAGCGCCTTGAAGACGGCGTGGGTGGCGAAGTGGAACATCCCCGCGGAGTAGGCGCCGATGCCCACGGCGAAGATCATCAGCCCGATCTGGGACATCGTGGAGTAGGCGATCACCCGCTTGATGTCGATCTGGCTCAGGGCGATGACGCCCGCCATCACCGCGGTGCCCATGCCGACGCAGGCGACCACGCCCTGGGCGATCGGGGCGAGGTCGAAGAGGGTGTGGAAGCGCGCGATCAGGTAGACGCCCGCGGTCACCATGGTGGCGGCGTGGATGAGCGCGCTCACCGGGGTGGGGCCCTCCATGGCGTCGGGGAGCCAGGTGTGGAGCGGGAACTGGGCGCTCTTGGCGAAGGCGCCGATCGCGAGGAGGACGCAGATCCCGGTGATCAGCGCCCCGCCCTGGGGGAAGGAGTCGCGGGCGTAGGCGAAGATCGTCGGCAGCTGGAGCGAGGGCACCCTGAGGTTGGTGACGATCATGAAGGCGGCCAGGTAGAGGGCGACGTCGCCGACCACCTGGGTGATGAACGCCTTGCGCGCCGCCTGCACCGCGCTCGGCCGGTCGTAGTAGTAGCCGATGAGCAGGTAGCTGCTCAGCGCCACCATCGCCCAGCCCACGATGAGGATCACCAGGTCGGCGGCGAGCACCAGCAGCAGCATCGAGAAGATGAACAGGTTCATGTAGCTGAAGAACCGCCACGGGCTCTCGTCGTGCCCCATGTATCCGACGCTGTACCAGTGGATGAGGAAGCCGACCCCGGTGATCACCAGGCACATGAGCACGCTGAGCGGGTCGATGGTGATGTCGACGTTGACCTTCAGCCCGTGGAGGCCGAGGTCGAGCCACGACCAGAGGGTGACCGTCGTCGACCGCGCGTCCTCGTGGGCGCCGAGGAGCGCGACCAGGGCGACGACCGCGCAGACGAAGCCGGCGAGCACCACCCCGGGGCCGACGATGTTGCAGAAGCGCCGTCCCAGGCGGGGGCCGAGCAGGGCGTTGCCGAGGGCACCGGCGAGGGGGAAGGCGAAGAGCAGGACCGCAAGGGTCCCGGCCAGGGTCGTGCTCATTCCTGCGGCGGGCGCCGGGATCACTCCCGCATCTCGCTGAGGTCGTCGATGTCGAGCTCGCGGCCGGCGCGGTAGACCTGGCTGACCAGGGCGAGCCCGACCACCGCCTCGGCGGCGGCGACGACGATCACCACCAGGGCGAAGACCTGGCCGTCCTCACTGTTGAGGAAGCGGCCGTAGTCGACGAAGGCGAGGTTCACCGCGTTGAGCATCAGCTCGATCGACATCAGCACCACCAGCGGGTTGCGGCGCACCAGCACCCCCACCGAGCCGATGGTGAACATCGCGGCGCTGAGGCCGAGGAGCAGCGGGAAGACCTGGATGTCGATCATCAGCCGACCGCCACCGTCTCGCGCCCGGCGTCCGGCGCGCTCTCCTCGGGGAGCGCGGCCACCGGCGCCGTCCGCTCCACCGGCGGCCCCGGAGCGTGGGGCAGCCGGCGGGTCAGGTACACCGCCCCGATGGCGGCGACGAAGAGCAGCAGGGAGGTGATCTCGAAGGGCAGCAGGAAGGTGGTGAAGAGCTCGCGGCCCAGCACCTGGACGTTGCCCGCCGCGTTCACCGAGGCGGGGTCGAAGGCGAAGCTGTGCAGGTCGGAGGGCTGGGCTGCCTGGGCGAGCCGCTGCCCCTGGAGGACGTGGTCGGTCTTCGAGTAGGTGGTGCCGTTCACCGCGAGCGCGAAGACCTGGGCGGTGATGTAGCCGACGGCGACGATCCCCACCCAGAGACGGGGATCGCGGCGTGGCCCCTCGTAGTCGGGGTCGTGGCCGGGGTCGAGCAGGGCGATGATGAAGACGAAGAGGACCATCACCGCGCCCGCGTAGATGATCACCTGGACGGCGGCGACGAACTGGGCGTTGAGGAGCAGGAAGAGCACTGCCAGCGACACCATGTTGCCGACCAGGCAGAGCGCCGAGTAGATCGTCCTCGCCGAGAGCACCACCCCCGCCGCGCTCACCAGCGCGACGCCGGCGACCACGTAGGCGAGGAGGGTCGCCGTCGTCATCGGTCCCTCTTGTGGTGACGCGGCTCGGCCACCGAGGGCACGTGGGGGGCGAGGCCGGCGTTGCCGGGGACGGTCCGCTCGCCGCCCTCGCGGCGGATCAACTCGTCCTCGTCCCAGGCGAGCCGCGGGCTCACGCCGGGGGCACGCGCCGCCTGGCCGCGCTGGTCGGCGCCGGCGCCACGCGGGTTCGGGCCCCTGGCGGCCGCGAAGTTCGGCCAGGCCTCGAGCAGGTCCTCCTTGGTCGCCACGGTGCGCTCCCG
Source organism: Chloroflexota bacterium (assembly GCA_005889515.1). Taxonomy (GTDB): domain Bacteria; phylum Chloroflexota; class Dormibacteria; order Aeolococcales; family Aeolococcaceae; genus CF-96. The sequence continues at coordinate 12,157 of VBHE01000027.1, forward strand.
CCGGTAGTCGGCGAGCTCGAAGCGCGGCCCCAGGGTGATCGCCTCGGTGGGGCAGGCCTCGGCGCAGTAGCCGCAGAAGATGCAGCGCATGAGGTTGATCTCGTAGCGGCGGGCGTAGCGCTCGCCGGGCGAGACCGGGTTCGCGGGGTCGTTCTCCGCGGGCTCGACGTAGATGCAGCCCACCGGGCAGGCGCCGGAGCAGAGCTCGCAGCCGATGCAGCGCTCGAGCCCGTTGTCGTAGCGGTGGAGGATATGGCGTCCGCGATGCCGCGCCGGCGCCGGCTTCTGCTCCTCGGGCCACTGCAGGGTGATCGGCTTGCGGAAGAGCTGCCGGAGGGTGAACGCCATCCCCTTGACGATCTCGATCACCATCTCCGCGGCCCTCTCACGTCGACGCCTTCACCGCCACCACCGCGCCGGTGATGGCGATGTTGAGCAGGCCCAGCGGGAGCATCACCTTCCATCCCAGGTTCATCAGCCGGTCGTAGCGGAGGCGGGGGAGCGTCCAGCGGACCCACATCATGACGAAGATCAGCAGGGTGACCTTGCCGAGGAACCAGATCCAGCCGGGGATGAACCAGAGCCGGTCGATGATCGGCAGCGGCAGCCAGCCCCCGAGGAAGAGCGTGGTCGCGATCGCCGAGACCGTGACCATGTTGATGTACTCGCCGAGGAAGTAGAAGCCGAAGCGCATCCCCGAGTACTCGGTGTGGTAGCCGGCCACCAGCTCGGTCTCGGCCTCGGGCAGGTCGAAGGGCAATCGGTTGGTCTCGGCGAGCGCGCCCAGGTAGTAGAGGAGGAAGCCGAGCGGCTGGAGCAGCACGAACCAGACGTGGTGCTGGGCGTTCACGATCTGCTCGAGATCGAGGCTCTGGCTGAGGATGATCGCCCCCATGAGCGCGAAGGCGACCGCCATCTCGTAGGAGATGAGCTGGGCGGAGGAGCGCAGCGCGCCGAGCAGCGAGTACTTGCTGTTCGCCGACCAGCCGCCGAGGAAGATCGCGTACACCCCGAGCGAGGTGACCGCGAGGATGTAGAGCAGCCCGACGTTGAGGTGGGCGATGTCCCAGTGGAGCTGGTAGCCGTCGACCGTCTGCGTCCCATTCACCGGGATGACGGCGAAGGCGAAGATCGCCGCCGCGGCGGCGAACCCAGGGGCGATGAGGTAGAGGAGCCGGTCGCGCCCGGCGGGGGCGACGTTCTCCTTGAAGAGCAGCTTGACCGCGTCGGCGGCGGGCTGAAGCAGCCCGATCGGGCCGACCCGGTTGGGGCCGATGCGCAGCTGGATGTGGGCGGCGACCTTGCGCTCGGCGTAGGTGCTGTACGCGGCGGCGGTGGCGAGGAAGAGGACGATGATCACCGCCTTGACGAGGATCACCCACCAGTAGTCGGGGCCGATCCGGTAGCCGAGGACGTCGGCGGGGGGGACGATCGTCATCCGACCGGTACCGACCAGCGGACGCGCCCGCCGTTGCCCGCCTCGGCGTAGGCGGGGAGGGTGACGCCGATCTCGCGGTCGACCGCGACCATCTCCGCCGGCCAGCGCTCGCAGCCGAGCTCGGCGGCGAGCATGGCGAGCACCCGGAGCTCGGCGGGCACGGTGGTCGCCGGCGGGAGCGCCGCGCGGATGCGCTGGACGCGCCCCTCGAGGTTGGTCACCGAGCCGGCCTTCTCGACGTGGGTGTGGCCGGGGATGAGCACCGTCGCGCCCTGGGCGACCGGCCCCGGCTGGGTCTCGATCGCCACCACCAGGTCGGCGGCGTTGAGCGCGCCGGTGAGCGCCACCCCGGCGGTCGCCGCCCAGGGATGCGAGCCCATGATCACCAGTGCACGGATCTGCCCGGCGCTCGTCGCCTCGAGGATCTCGGTGCCGCAGCGGCCCGCGCCCGGGGCGGGGCGGTAGCCGGGGAGCAGGTTGGGGAGCAGCCCCAGATCCTTGCAGCCGCGGCCGTTCACGCCGCGGGTGACGGTGAGCCGCCGCACCCCGGTGTTGCCGCGGGTGAGGACCTGGGCGACGTGGGCGGCCTCGGCGCGGTCGACCTCGTCGGCGATCACCCCGACCAGGCGCTCGCCGGCGATGCCGCGCACGGTGGCGTCGCCGACGTCGACCGGCAGGCGGTGCACGGTGGTGCCGCGCTTGCGCTGCGCCTTGTACAGCCGCAGCGTGAGCACCGGCGCCTGCTGCTCCGGCCGCGATCCGAGCACCACGAC
>VBHE01000338.1:0-2112 GCA_005889515.1 Chloroflexota bacterium
TCGAGGGTCGAGAAGCTCCAGGAGCAGTGGACGATGTCGGGGCGGAGGTCGGAGAGCACCTCCTCGATGCGCTCCCTCGAGCCCGGGAGCGAGACCGTGAGCGTCTTGACCCGCAGGGCGCGCAGCTGGACCGCCGAGGCGGGGACGACGTCGCCGTCGGCGTCGTGGGAGAAGAAGCGGACCTCGAGGCCGCGGCCCGCCAGCGCCCCCACCACCTCGCGGCTGTACGTCGACAGGCCGTCCGCCCGGCGGCCTTCGGCGTGGCCGAACCACGCCACTCGCGGCAGCGCCGCGGTCACCCGGCTCGCACCGGAGGCGACGCGGCGTGCGACGGGGCTGCGAGGGCGGCGGTCATCCCCCAGCTAGGGTACTCCAGCGTCGCGCCCGGGGGGCCCTTCACCCCGGTCAGCCGTGGTCGGTGTAGACCTCGCCGAACGGGTACCACTGCCCCGGGTGGCGCCGCACCGCGAGCTCGAGCGCCGAGGCGACCCGCTGCATCACCACGGTGTCGTCCTCGTGGCGACCCGCGGTCATCGGCGCGTGGATCTCGACGGCGTACCCACGCCCCTCGCGGCGGCAGTCGACGGGCAGCAGCGGCGCGCCGGTCACGCGGGCGAGCCACGCCGGCGCGGCGGTGAACACCACCGGCCCGCCGCAGTAGTCGACGGTCACCGTCGGCCCGGCACCGGGGATGTCGCAGAGAAGGCAGACGAAGCGGCCGCGGCGCACCGCCCGGATGAGGCCGCGGGCGGCGTTCTCGGGGGTGAACACCTCGATCTCGTTGCTCTGCCGGGCCCAGATCACGAGGTCGGTGATCAGCTGCGGCCCCACCGGCGCCATCACCGTGGTGAGCGGGATCCCGAGGGTCAGGGCCACGTTCGCCGCCATGTCCCAGTTGCCGAAGTGGCTGAGAACCACGATCCCGCCCCTTCCCTCCGCCTGCAACGCCCGCACATGGGCCATGCCCACCAGGCGGCACCGGCGCGACACGGCGGCGCCATCGATATCGATGGCCCAGAGGAAGTCGGCGATGGTGCGGCCGTACTCGCGGTACGACGTCCGCCCCCGCCGCCGTGCCTCGCGCTCGTCGATGCCGGGGTCGAAGCGGCGATGGTTCGCCTCCACCCGGCGGCGGCGCCCCGGGGCCACCGCCCAGACGCAGAGGGCGGCGGCGTCGGCGAGCGTGTAGCGCGCCGGCCCCAGCGCCCGGGTGAGCGAGGTGGTGAGCCGCAGGCCGCCGCGCAGCAGCGGATGGGGAAGCGCCCGGCTCAGTGGACCGTCCCGGCGCCACCGGAGGCGAGGTTGAAGAGCGGCTGTGCGAGGACGCCGAGGAGCACCGTGGCCCCGGCGCACAGGCCGACCGCGACTCGCACCGCGGAGGCCGCCGAGGCCGCCGGGGCGATGTCACCCTCGGTGTCCTCGACGAACATCAGGCGCAGCAGCCGGGCCGCGGGCACAGCGCCGATCACCGAGGTCACCAGGGCGACGAGCACCAGCCAGGCATAGCCGGCGAGCACCGCGGACTGGAGCAGGAAGAGCTTGGCGAAGAAGCCGATGAGCGGCGGGGCGCCGACCAGCGAGACGACGCCGACGCCGAGCATGAGCGCGGCGAGCGGGCTGCGCCGGCTGAGCCCGCGGCAGTCGTCGAGGGAGTCGCCGACGCTGCCGTCGAGCAGCGCGAGGACGGCGAACATGCCGGCGACGGTGACCCCACCGGTGGCCAGCCCGAACATCAGCGCGGCGATCCCCTTCTGGTCGGGATCGTGGCCGAGCAGGCCGAGGAGCAGGACGCCCACCTGGCCGATCGCGAGCAGGCCGAGGAGCCGGCGCAGGCTCCCCTCGGAGAGGGCGGCGACGCTCGCGTAGAGCATGGTGAGGGCCGCGACCAGCGCGACCAGCGCCGTCCAGTTGCCCACCTCGAAGGGGAAGGTGGTCACCGCCAGCCGCGCGAGCGAGCCCGCGACCGCGGTGCCGCCGACGCCGAGGGCGAGGACGGTCACCGCCGGCGGTGCGCCGCGGGTGGTGTCCGGAACCCACTGGTGGAAGGGCACCGCGCCGAGCTTGATGAGCATCGCGCCGACCGCCAGGGCCATGCCGAGCGCGCTGGCGGCA
>VBHE01000338.1:2317-6122 GCA_005889515.1 Chloroflexota bacterium
CGACCGGCAGGGTCAGCGCGAAGGCGGTGAAGCTCAACCAGAAGCCCAGGCCGCCGATGCCCTTCGCCAGGGTGACGGTGTTGTCCCGGACGAAGTCGAAGGTCGGGGGACTCGCGTTCACCTTGGCAGCGAGGAGCAGCGCGGTCGCGGTGAGCAGCGCGGCTCCCACCGACGCGGCGACGACCAGGGTGAGCGCGGTGAGCACCTGCGCGGACCGGGGCCGGGCCGACCGGCTGAGCGCCATCGCCCCGAGCAGGAGCGCGCCGACGAGGAGGATCCCCTCGGGGACGAGGTCGACAGCGAGGCGGAGCGACGAACCGTGCACCTCAGCCGCCTCCGGTGAAGCGCGCCACCACCGACTGCACCCCGTTGTTGATGACCGGGAGGACCCGTCCGGGCAGCACCCCGAGGACCGCCACCGCGATCGCCAGCGGCAGCATGTAGGTGAGCTCGAGGGTGGTGGCGTCCTTGAGCCGGGCGAAGGCCTCGCGGCTGGGTCCGAAGAAGACCCGCTGCACCGTCCACAGGGTGTAGCCGGTGGTGATGATGGTGCCGGCCATGACCAGAACGGTCGCGGCGCTGTGCACCGGGTAGCTGCCGGTGAAGACCATCAGCTCGCCGACGAAGGCGGCGAGGAAGGGCACCCCGATCACGGTCAGGCCGCCGAGCACCCAGAGGGCCGCGAGCTTGGGCATCTGCCAGGCGAGGCCGCCGAGCCGGGCGATGCTGCGGGTGCGGGTGCGCTCCTGGACCGCGCCCGCCAGGAGCAGCAGCAGGGAGCACCATCCCCATCTGCCCCACCGCGCCGTAGACGAGCAGCCGCCGCAGGTCGTCCTGGGCGAGCGCGGCGACCGTCCCCCACAGGGCGCTCACCACCCCGAGGACCACCATCACCAGGCCGTACCTGTGGGCGGCGTCGGGGAAGGCGGTGAGGGTGACCCGCATCAGCCCGTACCCGGCGAGGGTCATGACCCCGCCACGGAGCAGCACCGCGACCGGGGTGCTCGCCTCGTCGATGGCGTCGCGCATCCAGGTGTGCAGCGGCACGACCGGCAGGGTCAGCGCGAAGGCGGTGAAGCTCAACCAGAAGCCCAGGCCGCCGATGCCCTTCGCCAGGGTGACGGTGTTGTCCCGGACGAAGTCGAAGGTCGGGGGACTCGCGTTCACCTTGGCAGCGAGGAGCAGCGCGGTCGCGGTGAGCAGCGCGGCTCCCACCGACGCGGCGCCGAGGTAGCGCCAGGCGGCGCGCATCCGCTCGGGGCCGCCCCAGATGGCGATGAGCAGGAAGACGGGGACGATCTGCATCCCCCAGAAGAGAAGCAGGAGCAGGTAGTCGAGCGAGCAGAGCACCCCGTTGACCCCGGTCTCCATGACCAGCAGCAGGGAGAGGTAGAGGCGCACCCGCGTGCCCACCCGCCAGGAGGCGAGCATCGCGATCACGAAGAGGAGGGTGCTGAGCAGCAGCAGGGGCAGCGAGATGCCGTCGACGCCGAGGTGGTAGCTGCTCTGCACCGGGAGCGAGGTCAGCCACCCGTGCTGCTCCTCGAAGGAGGTGGTGCCGCCGATGAAGTCCTGGCCGACCTGATAGTTGAGGCCGAAGGTGGCGAGAACCAGGGGGATCACCGCGCTCGGGCAGCGCCAGGACGATCAGCACCGTCGCCGCGGTGCACCAGATCAGGGCGGTGAGCAGCACCGTGGGGAACTCCCCGGAGGTGCCCGAGGTGGTGGAGCTGCTGGTGCTGCTGCTCCCGGTGATGCCGGTACCGGTGGCGGCGAGGACGAGTTGGAGGGGGTTCATCGCGACGCCCCCACCCCGGGGAAGTGGCCGGTGGCCGCGAGCGTCACCCCGAGGGCGAGGAGCGCGGTCGCGGCGACGGCGGTCAGCGCGTAGCTGCTCAGCCGCCCGGTGCGCAGCCGGCGGGGGCCGGCTGCAGCCACCTCGACGGCACCGGCCATCGCTTCGGTGGTGGGCTCGATCACCGCAGCCTCGAGCAGCCCCGGGAGCGCCGCGACGCGGGTGAGGAACGCCGACGCGACCCGCGCCCTCGCCGGCGCGAGCAACGCGCCGGCACCGGCGAGCGGCGTGGCCGCGGCCGTCCGCGCGGCGAGGTCGACGGCGGCCCGCTCGCGACGGACCCAGACCAGCCAGCCGAGGGCGGCGGCGCCGGTGCCGAGGATCGCGGTGAGCAGCACCGCGCCCACCGAGAAGGGCTCGTGCTGCGGCGTCGACCCGGCGAAGACGACGTTGCCGAAGGTGGCGCGAACGCCGAGGATGCCGGCGAAGCCGACCACCACGGTGAGCGCGGCCAGGGGCAGCAGCGGCCCGCGCATGCTGTCGCCGGCCTCGCGCACCCGCTCGGGCTGGAAGCCGCGCCGCCGCGCCGGGTCGCCGAGACAGGCGACCGCGAAGAGCCGGATGACCGCGAGCGCCCCCAGCCCCATGGCGGCGAGCACCCCGATGAGAATGAGCGCCTGCACCACCGCCGGCGCGGAGACGCCGTTGGGGAGGCGGTTGCGGAGCACCCCGGCGACCACGCCGTCGAGCGACCAGAAGCCGGAGACCAGCAGAACGCCCGAGGAGCCGGCGCAGCCCACGAGCAGCGCCCGCGCCGTCCACGGCATCCGCTCCCAGACCCCGCCGAGCTGGCGGATGTCGCGGGTGCCGTAGGCGCGCACCACGTTGGCGGCGGCGAGCGCGAGCAGCGCCACCGTCCAGGCCTGGGTGAAGAGGTGGAAGACGCCGGCGGAGAGCGTCCCCATCCCCAGGGCCACGAGGGCGAGCCCGAGGTGGCTGGAGGTGAGGTAGGCGATGATCCGCTGCATGTCGACGAGGGCGAGGGCCGCCAGAGCACCCGCCACCGCCGTCGCCGCGCCGAGCACCGCCACCAGCGCGAGGATCTGGGGCACCTCGAGGAAGAGCGGATAGCTGCGGGCGATGAGGAAGACCCCCATGGTGGCGACCGTCGCCGACTGCATGAGCGCCGCCGCCGGCGCGGGGCCCTCGGTGGTGTCGGCGAGCCAGCTCTGGATCGGCAGCTGCGCCGACCTGAAGGCCGCCGCGACGAGCAGGAGCAGCGCGGTGACCACCAGGGTGCGGACGCCGACCCCGGCGACGGCGCCGAGGTGGCCGCGGTGCCACTCCTGGCCGAGCACCGTGAAGCTCAGCGGATCGTTGACATCCTGGCCGGGGGTGGCGGGCAGCAGCGCGACGTTGGCGCTGAACTTGACGAAGGTGAGCACCAGCGCGAGCAGCAGCGCGAGGTCACCGACGCGGCTGATCACGAAGGCGCGTCGCGCCGCCCGCAGCGACTCCGGGCGGTGCCACCAGTGACCGACCAGCAGCCAGGAGACCACCGCCACCAGCTCCCACATGACGTAGAGGTGGAAGTAGTTGGGGCTGGCGACGAAGGCGAGCATCGCGAAGGTGCCGAGCCCGAGCAGCGCGAAGTAGCGGCGCAGCCCGCCGTCGCCGCGCATCGAGCCCAGCGAGTGGATCTGCACCAGCAGGCTGACCAGCGCGACCACCGGCATCATCACCGCGCTGAGCCCGTCGACGCGCACCCCCACCTGGGGGTGGAAGTCGCCGACCACGCCCCCGCCGAGGTCCTGGTTCGGCGAGAAGGTGATGAAGGTGATCACCGACTGGTAGGGCGCGGAGCTGTTGTGCTCGAGCCGGTAGGCGAGCACCAGGAGGGACAGGACCAGGGCCGCCGCGGTGCCCAGGATGGGGAGGAAGGCGGCGCGGCGCGGCGACTCCGGGAGGTAGGTGAGGATGCACGCTCCCAGCGGCACCAGCACCACCGCC
>VBHE01000338.1:6392-7844 GCA_005889515.1 Chloroflexota bacterium
GCGCGCTCGCCACCAGCAGGTGGGTGACGCCGATGCTCATCCGCCGTCCTCGTCGCCGGGGATCGCCGCGGCCATCCCGGAGTCGCCGGGACGCCGGCCCTCGCGCGCCCGGATCCGGTCCTCGCGGCGGCGGCGGACCCGCTCCGCCCGCTCCGCGCGCTCGCGCTCGGCGCGGTCCATGTCGCGCTCGATCCGGTCACGGCGGGCCACGACGGTGGCGCCGACGGCGGCGGCGAGGAGGAGGACCCCCGCCCCCGCGAAGGGCAGCGCATAGCTGTTGAAGAGGACGTGTCCGAGGGTCGCGGTCGTGCCCCGGTCGAGCAGCTCGGAGGGGTACGGCCCGGTGACCCAGTCGCCCCGGCTCGCGGCGGCGACGCCGATGAGAAGGGCCGAGACCCCGGCGGCGACCCCGAGCGCCAGCGGCCAGCGGCGCAGCACCGCGCTCAGCACCGGACGGCGCGCCCGGGCGTCGTCCTCACCCGGCCCCGGCGGGTCGGTGGTCAGGACCATGCCCGCGAGCACCACGGCGGGCACCACCCCGGTGAAGACGAGCACGGCGAGCCCGGCGACGAGGTCGGCGCCGACCACCAGGAGGAGCAGCCCCAGCGCCAGCCCGAAGCCGGCGAAGGCCATCACCGCGGTGCGCAGGTCCTTCAGCGTGACCACGAGCACCGCCCCGGCGACGGCCGCGGTCGCACCCAGGTAGAAGAGGGGACCGTTGACGCTCACCGACTCACCCCCAGCCGCGGGAGCCGGCGCGAGCCACATAGAGGGCGGCGGCGCCGAGAAGGGCGGCGAAGAGGAGCATCTCGACGACGGTGTAGCCGCCGGGCAGTCCCCCGAGGGCCACTGCGAACGGAACGAGGCAGAACACCACGATCGCGCCCAGGGTGAGCTGCACCAGCCGGGGCAGCTCGGGAACCGCCCCCCGCGCCTCGGCGGCGCTTCCGCCGAGGGCACGCGCCGCCGCCAGGAGGCCCAGTGGCAGGACGATCCCCACGAGAACGGCGATGGCCACGGCGGAGAGGGACGGCACGGCGCGCCAGTATAGAGAGCGCCGGGGCCGATCACCTCCCGAATCAGACCGCGTCGTCCTCCTCGAGGCGGGGCAGGCGCGGGCGGGTCGCATCGGGTTCGGCGGGCGGCGCCTCGAAGAACAGCACCAGCGAGGTGCCGGCCACGGTGAGCAGCAGGCCGACCAGGGCGACCGGGGTCACATGCAGGCCGACGACGGGGATGCTCACCCCCGCGTCCCAGGCCCCGGGGAACTGGCGGGCGGCCTCGTCCCTGCCGAGCTTCGACACCGCGTCCGCCGAGGGGAAGGTCCGCTGCCCCACCACGCCGACGACGACGAGCACGCAGCCGGTGGCGCAGACCGCCCAGAGGCGGTGACCGCGGAGCACCGCGCGGGTGGCGTAGGCGGCGGTCACCAGGGCGACGGCCACGGTGGCG
>VBHE01000028.1 GCA_005889515.1 Chloroflexota bacterium
CTCGAGCAGGCGCTCGCCTACCTCGAGGGCCTCCGCCTCGAGCCCGCCGACCTCGAGTGGCTGGCCCGGCAGGGGATCTATCAGGGCGACTTCATCGACCACCTCTCCCGGCTGCGGTTCACCGGGCGGGTCGAGGCGATCGCCGAGGGGACGGTGATCGGCGCCGAGGTCCCGCTGCTCCGGGTCACCGCGCGGCGGATCGAGGCGACGCTCGTCGAGTCCGCGCTGCTCGCGATCGTCAACCACCAGACCCTGATCGCGACCAAGGCGGCGCGGATCGTCGACGCCGCCGCCGGCCGGCCGGTGTGGGACTTCTCGCTGCGCCGCCTCCACGGGCCCGACGCGGCCCTGGGGGTGGCGCGGGCGGCGTACATCGCCGGCGCGGCGGGGACGGCGACCGCGGTCGCGGGCCGCCGCCTCGGTATCCCCACCACCGGGACCATGGCCCACCACTACGTTCTCGCCTTCGGGCCCGCCGGCGAGCGGGCCGCGTTCGAGTCCTTCCTCCGCGAGTATCCCGGGCTCGCGGTGCTCCTCGTCGACACCTACGACGTCGAGCGCGGCGTGGCCAACGCGATCGCCGCGTCGCGGGCCGCCGGGGTGACCCTCGCGGGCATCCGCATCGACTCCGGCGACCTCGCCGAGCACGCCCGCAGCGCCCGGCGGATGCTCGACGCGGCGGGGCTGCGGGTGACCAGGATCCTCGCCTCCAACGACCTCGACGAGTACCGCATCGACGCCCTGGTGCGGGCCGGCGCTCCGGTCGACGGCTTCGGGGTGGGCACCATGCTCGGCACCTCGGCGGACGCGCCCGCGCTCGGCGGCGTCTACAAGCTGGTGGCCCAGTGCGAGGAGGGCGTCGACCGGCCGGTGATGAAGCTGAGTGCGGCGAAGCGCACCGACCCGGGAGTCCACCAGGTCTTCCGGGAGCCCGGTCGCGGCGACGTGCTCGCCCTCGTCGACGAGACCCTGCCCGGAGAGCCGCTGCTCCACCGGGTGATGGAGGCAGGGCGCACCTGCGTCACCCTGCCGCCGCTCGAGGTGATCCGCGTCCACTGCCTGGCCGAGCGCGAGGCGCTGCCCGCGGCGGTGCGCCGGATCGACGACCCCCAGGCGTGGCCGGTGCGGCGCAGCCCCCGCCTGCTCGCGCTCCGCGCCAGCCTCGGCGACGGAGGCGGCGACGCGGTGCGGGGGAGGATCGCATGAGCCGCGCACTTCTGGTCGTGGATGTCCAGAACGACTTCTGCGAGGGCGGGTCGCTGGCCGTGCCCGGCGGCGCCGCGGTGGCCGCGGCGACGACCGAGTACATCGCCGCCCATCGCGCCGAGTACGCCCTCGTGGTCACCACCCGCGACTGGCACGTCGACCCCGCCGGCCACTTCGCCGCCGCCGGCGTCGCCCCCGACTACCGGACCACCTGGCCGGTCCACTGCGTCGCCGGCAGCGCCGGCGCCGAGTACCACCCGGCGCTTGCCGCCGGCGCCGACGTCGAGGTCCTCAAGGGCGCGCACGCGGCCGCGTACTCCGGCTTCGAGGGCCGGGCGGCGGACGGGCGCGACCTCGGCGAGGTGCTCCGCTCCCACGGGGTCGAGAGCGTCGACGTCTGCGGCATCGCCACCGAGTACTGCGTCCGCGAGACCGCGCTCTCGGCGCGGGCCCAGGGCTTCGCCACCCGGGTGCTGCAGCGGCTCTGCGCCGGCCTCGACGAGGCCGGGGTCGCCCGCACCGTCGCCGGCCTCACCGCCGCCGGGGTCGAGGTCGACGGCGGATAGGCCGATCCGGCATCATGGCCCCGAACCGGCCATGGCCGGGCGGGAAGGGAACGTCCCACGGGAGGACGGTGTCGTGAGGATGCGGGTCATGGTGGCCGCGCTCGTGGCCGCCGCGGTCATCGCGCCGTCGGTCTCGGCCGCGGACGTGCCGGCGCTCGACGCCGCCGCCCGCGCCACCCTCGACGAGATCGACGCCCACGGCTACAACCCGGCGACCGCGGGGCTGTTCATCAACTGGTCGGTCGACGACCCGGCCCGCTCCAACCTCCCCGACGGCAGCCCGGCACGCCGCGACGAGCTCACCGACCTACGCGACGTGCTCAACATGACCTGGTACGAGCACCGCCACCCCGGCGACCGCTCCCAGGCGGCGGCGCTGGCCCGCCTCGCCGTGCCCCTTCGTGCCAAGGTCGTCCACTACTCGTCGGACAAGGGCTGGGTGTACTGGCAGTTCCTGCAGCTCGGCGCGCTCACCGGCGACCGCTTCTGGACCGAGCGCGCCCAGGCGTTCGCCGGCCACCTCGCCGGCATCGTCGACCCGCTGCTCGGGGTGGTCCACGGGCGGATCAGCCCCGACGGCAAGGAGCCGGGCTGCGCCGACGGCTACCGGGTCGACCACGACCTCGAGGGCGGCCTCGTGCGCGAGGTGCTCACCGTCGTCGGCCAGGCGTTCGACACCACCTACCACCTCTTCAACCACACCGTCTGCGGCGGCTCGCCCGCCGACCGGGAGGCGAAGGTGGGCGAGCAGGCCGACGAGGTGCTCGCCCTCCTCGACACCGGCGCGGCGACCGGGATCCCCCTCTTCACCGCGCTCGCGACCGAGGTGCTCGACGGGCTGGTCGCCAACCCCGCGCGGCTCCACGACACCACCGGCGGCGGCTTCTGGTTCGCCTTCGATCTCGGCTCCCAGCAGCTCCGCGACGGATACAAGGAGGTCCGCCAGCTGACCCTGCTCACCGCGCTCCACCGGGCCGACGCCCTCGAGGGCGGCCGCTATGCGGCGCTGGAGTCGGAGATGACCCGGGTCGCGCTGAGCATGCTCCGCCGCGGGCGGGTCACCGGCTACCCCTACCGGGAGACCGCGGCCTTCGACTTCTACCGCGGCGAGCGCTTCATCACCACCGAGGCCGCGGGCATCGCACTCGAGGCTCTCCAGAGCGTCCTCTGAGCCGCATCCCGGCTCGGCGCGAGAACCATCAGCGGCAGGGCCACGGCGAGGCCGAGCCCCGATAGGGGGCCGACTCCGATCCTACCCAGTATGATACCGCCGGGTATCATACTGGCCATGGCCCGTACCAACCCCTACGTCTACGGCTCGCCGATCGCCGCCGGGGCGGCGGAGGCCTTCGCCGACCGCGAGGAGGAGCTCGCCGTCCTCGAGGGCGCGCTCGCCTCGGGGGGGAACGTCATCCTCCTCGCCCCTCGCCGCTACGGGAAGACCTCGCTGCTCAACATCGCCGTCGGCCGGGTGGTCGAGCGCGGGGTGCGCGCCGGGAGGGTGACCCTCGCCGACTGCACCGACCTCCAGGACGTCTGCGAGAGCCTCCTCCACGGCATCCTCGAGGGCCCGGCGCGCTGGCGCGAGCGCGGCGTCGACGCGGTGCGCGAGCTCGTGGGGCACCTGCGCCCCCGGCTCGAGGTCGCCCCCGACGGCAGCCTCCGGGTCGGGCTCGACGTCGAGTCGGGGCGCGATCCGTGGCGGCGGCTGCTCTACGACGTGCTCCGGGTGCTCGAGGCGGTCCGCGCCACCGGCGACGAGGTCGCCCTCGTCATCGATGAGTTCCAGCGCGCCTATGAGCTCGACGACGCCGTCCCCGGAGTGGTCAAGCGGCTCTGCGACGAGATGCCCGGGGTCAGCCTGGTGCTGAGCGGCAGCCGCCGCCACCTCATGGAGAGGCTCAGCGGCCGGGGCGCGCCGCTCGCCCGGGTGGGGACGCGGATCGCGCTCCCCAAGGTGCCGCGCGACCGGATGTGCGACTTCCTGGTCCGCCGCTGCGCCACCGGGGGCAGGATGCTCGCCGCCGGCGTCGCCGAGCACATCCACGATCTGGCCGCGGGTGTCCCCAACGAGGTGCAGCAGCTCGCCAGCCACGCCTTCGACCAGGCCTCCGGCAACCGGGTCCGCATCGCCGACGTCGACGAGGCCCTGTCCCGCATCGTCCGCCAGGGGCGCTTCGAGTACGTCGCCATCCTCCGCGCCCTCGCTCCGAGCCAGCGGCGGCTGCTCCGCGAGCTCGCCCGTGGCGGGCCGAAGCCGTCGGTGCAGACCGGGGTGATGGTGCGCAGCCTGCGGGTGAGCAACCCCAGCGCGGTGCGTCGTGCGCTCGTCGCCCTCGAGGAGGACGACCTCGTCGAGCAGACCCCCGAGGGCTGGGAGGTCTCGAACCCCTTCCTCGCGCTCTGGCTGCGCGACTACGTCGGGGACGACTGAGCGAGGGCGAGGGCCATCATCGGTCGAGGAGCACGCCGGGGTTGAGGATCCACGCCGGGTCGAGGGCGCGCTTGGCGGCGGCGAGCGCCTCGGCGGCGAGCGGCGGGCGCTGCCGGTCATACCAGGGACGGTGGTCGCGGCCCACCGCATGGTGGTGGGTGATCGTCCCGCCCGCGGCGAGGATCGCCTCGCTCGCCGCCGCCTTGAGCTCCGCCCACTGTGCACGCTGCGCCCCGTGCCGGCTGCGGGCGAACAGCGTGAAGTAGGGGGCGCAGCCGTCCGGGTACACGTGGGTGAGACGGCAGGTGACCAGGCCGGCGCCGCAGACATCGGTGACGGCGGCGCGGGTCCGCTCCATGACCGTCCCCCACAGCTCCTCGAAGCGGTCCCAGGTGATCGCCGTCTCGAAGGTGTCGACGATGTGCCCGAGGCGGAGGATGGCGTCGCGGACGTAGGGCAGGCGGATGAAGGCGGACCTCCAGGAGCCGGCGGCGTCGTCCCGGCCCTCTCGCGGCGGGTCCGGCACCCCGCCGTGGTCGACACAGAGCTCGAGCCCCCGCCGGAGGTCGGCCTCCACGCGGTGGTCGGCGGATTCGAAGCCGAGCAGCAGCAGGCAGGCACTGCCGTCCCCGGCATTGTTGATGAGCGCCTCGGTGGCATCGATGAGCCGGCAGGTGGCCGGGAGCAGCCCGCTCTGGCCGAGCGCGCGCGTCGCCCGGGCGCCGCCGGTGAAGTCGGCGAAGCGCACCGCGGCGGAGGCGCGAAAGCCGGGACGCGCCACCACCCTCAGCCAGGCCTCGGTGATCACCCCCAGCGCCCCCTCGGAGCCGAGCAGGAGGCGGTCGGGGCTGGGGCCGGCGCCGGAGGCGGGCAGCCGCCGTGTCTCCAGCGTCCCTCGCGGGGTGATCGCCCGCATCCCCTCGACGCGGTCGTCGACGTGGGTGTGCAGCGTGGAGTGGTGGCCCGCCGAGCGGGTCGCCAGCCAGCCGCCCACTGAGGAGAACTCGTACGACTGCGGCAGGTGGCGGAAGGTCAGCCCGTGCGGCCGCAACGCGTCCTCGAGCGCGGGACCCAGCACCCCCGCCTGGACTCGGGCCGCGCGCGAGGCGATGTCGACCTCGAGCACCCGGTCGAGGCCGCCGACGTCGAGGCTCACCGCGCCGGCGTAGGCGTCGCCGACCCGTGGTGTGACCCCGCCGACGACGCTGGTGCCGCCGCCGAAGGGCACCGCGGCGATGCCGTCGGTGGAGCACCAGTCCAGCACCGCGGTCACTCCGGCCTCGTCGCGGGGGCGGAGCACCAGGTCGCAGGGGGCGTCGAGGTCGCCCTCGAGCGCGGCGACGATGTCCGGGAACGACAGCCCATGGCTGTGCGCCGCGCGGCCCGCGTCCGAGGCGTCGGCGATGGCGGCGAGCGCCCCGGGGGGCTGGACCCGTGGCGTGGGCAGGCCGAGGTCGGCCGGCTCGGGTGCCTCGCGCGGCCGTCCCGGGTCGCCGAGGAACCCGCCGAGCAGCCCGGCGAGGCGCTCGAGCTCGGCGCCGGCGACGGCGGCGTCCTCCCATCCCCAGCCCCACCAGGAGCGGCGCCGGCTCACCGCGGCGGCGCCGCGGAGGCCGCCGTCCACGGCCCCGGCCGTACACTGGTCCGGTCGATGCGCGGTCCGGAGGTCGAGACATGGCACAGACGCTCCGCGGAGAGCTGACCCTTCCCATGCCACCGTCGTTCTCCTCGGTGGACGAGGAGCGGCTGCACCGCAAGCAGCGGCTGGCGGCGGCGTTCCGGATGTTCTCCAAGGCCGGCTTCGACGAGGGGGTGGCCGGGCACATCACCGCCCGCGACCCGGAGCACACCGACCACTTCTGGGTGAATCCCTTCGGCATGCACTTCGGGCAGATCCGCGTCTCCGACCTGATCCTGGTCAACGATCGGGGCGAGGTGGTCGAGGGCGGCCGCCCGGTGAACGCCGCCGCCTTCGCCATCCACTCCCAGGTGCACAGGGCCCGCCCCGACGTCGTCGCCGCCGCCCATGCCCACTCCCTGTACGGCAAGTCGTGGTCGTCGCTGGGCCGGCTGCTCGACCCCATCACCCAGGACGCCTGCGCCTTCTACGGGGATCATGCCCTCTTCGACGACTACACCGGGGTGGTGCTCGACCTCGAGGAGGGGCGGCGCATCGGCACCGCGCTCGGCTCGCGCAAGGCGGTGATCCTCCGCAACCACGGGCTGCTGACCGTGGGCCGGTCGGTGGACGAGGCGGCGTGGTGGTTCCTCACGATGGAGCGCTCCTGCCAGGCCCAGCTGCTCGCCGAGGCCGCGGGCACGCCGGTGCTCATCGACGACGCCGCCGCGGAGCTCACCGCGTCGCAGGTCGGGTCGCAGGTCGCGGGGTGGTTCTCCTTCCAGCCCATCTGGGACCGGATCACCCGCGAGCAGCCCGACCTCTTCGAGTAGGGGTGGGCATGGCGCTGGCGAAGGAGCGCTGCGAGGCCTGCACCGGGGCGACCCCCACGGTGGCCGGCGCGGAGCTCGACGCGCTGCGCGCCGAGCTCTCCCCGGAGTGGGAGGTGGACGGGGTGCGGCTCCGCCGCCGGATGCGCTTCGGGGACTTCGCCGCCGCCTTCGCCACCGCCACCCGGGTGGCGCTCATCGCCGAGGGCGAGGGCCACCACCCCGACATGGCGGTGGGCTGGGGCCGGCTCGAGATCGAGCTCACCACCCACGCGGTGAAGGGGCTGACCCGCAACGACTTCATCCTCGCCGCCAAGATCGACGCCGCGGTCGGCTGACGCAGCCCAGCCGACGGTCGTGCTCCTCCCGTTCGCCGGGGTCCTGCTCATCCAGCGGTTCTGACCCGGTCCAGCCGCGGGCCCGTCCCCGTGGTCGCGGTCGCCATCACCGAGCTGGTCCAGCGCTGGTCGGGATCGTCGCCCGACACCGGGACCTCACGAGAGCGGCGGCAGCTCCGGCGGCCGCAGTTCCTGGCCCTCGGATGCGCCTGGATCATCGCCCTGGCCTCCGGTTCGGGGGCCCTGGCCCTCAGCTTCGGCTGGCTGTTCTTCGGCTGCGCCGTCCTGATCGTCGGCATCGGCCTCCTGGAGCGAGGCGTCCACCTGATGTCCGCGTGGCAGGAGCACGGCGACCGGCGGCGGCACCGGTAGCTCCAGGCGGGCGCCACCCTCGGGTCGGCGCCCGCCACCGTCATCTAGGGGCAGCTCGGCCGCGCCCCTGTCGTAGACGAGTAGGGCTCCCTCGCGGCGCACCCCGTCGGTGGGACGGTGCGGTTCGAGCCGGCCGTCGTGGAGGAGGTGGACCACCTCGGCGCCGGCGAGCAGCGCGGCGGCGTCGGCGATGAGCCGGCGGTGGCAGCGCCACCAGAGGCTCTCCGAGCACATCACCACGGTGGGCGCGGAGGCGGCCTCGGTGAGTACCCCTTCGAGGGCCACGCCGAATCGAGGATTGCGCATGTGGTCGGCGTAGCCGCGGAACGCGGGGTCGCGAAGAGCGGTGTTCGGCGACCCGGGATCGGAGCGGCGGAAGCCGCCGAGGTCGCGCTCCCAGCGGTAGGCGATCCCCGCTGCGGGCAGCCAATCCTCCATCGCCGCCCGTGCGAAGTGGGGGTGCCGGCGGCTCCCCGGCGCGGTGCGCACGTCGACGAGGTGGTCCACCCCGGCGTCGCGGAGCAGGGCGGCGAACGCCTCCGCGCTCAGGGTGCCGTGGCCGGCGGTCCACAGGCGCACCGGATTGCTATACATCGTCCCCATGATCGAGCGCCTCGACTCCTCGCCGGCGCCGGAACGGACGCTGCGCGCCGCGGGGCTGCAGCCGTCCCCGTGGTCGGCGGGGCCCGGGGCGGTCTTCGGGCGTCACCACCACCCCCGCCCCAAGCGGTTGTACGTGCTCGAGGGGGCGATCAGCTTCGACGGCCTCGGGCTCGCCGCCGGGGAGGGGATCCGCATCCCGGCCGGGGTCGAGCACTCCGCCGTCGCCGGCGACTCCGGGGTGCGCTGCGTCGAGGCATTCGAGTGAGCATCGTGGAGGGACCGTCATGACCGCCACCGGCCATCCCCACCCCTCCCCGAGGCACCAGGCGATGGACGAGGCCGTGCGCGCCGCGCCGGCCGAGCACAAGCCGAGGCTCGAGGTCTCCGCGCATCACCGCGGCACCGGCTTCCTCGACCGCACCGCCGAGGTGGTCAACCAGATCGTGGGCTCGATGTGGGTCTTCGTCTTCGTGACCCTGGGCATCGTGGTGTGGCTCTTCGCCGGGAACGTCGTGGGCTTCGACAGGACGCCGTGGCCGCTGCTGCTCACCATCCTCAACCTGCCCCAGCTCTCGATCATGATCTCGCTGCAGGTGAGCGCGAACCTCGCCCAGCGCACCTCCGACGCGCGTGCCCTCGCCGACCACCAGACCCTGATCGCCCTCCACGAGCTCAGCACCCAGCAGCTCCGCATCCTCCACAACCAGGACAAGGTGCTCGACCTGCTGCGCAAGAACCTCCCGACCGGCTCCTAGCAGGCGGCTCACGGAGTCCGGCGGCGGAGCGTCGCCGCGCCGAGCAGCAGCGACAGCAGCACGCATCCCGCCACGATGGCGATGTCGCGCCCCAGCTGCGCGCCCGCCGCCGCCGAGGTGGTCACGAGGGTCATCGCGTCGACGGCGTAGGCGAGCGGCATGACGTCGGACAGCCGGCCGAGCACCGCCGCCGTCTGGTCGCGCGGCACGAAGAGCCCGCAGAGCAGCACCTGGGGCAGCGCGAAGAGTGGCATGAACTGCACCGCCTGGAACTCGGTGCGGGCGAAGGCGCTGACGAGCAGGCCGAGCGCCATCCCGAGGAGCGCGTCGAGCACCGCGATGACGATCAGCAGGACGACGGATCCGCTGACGCCGAGCCCGAGCCAGGTGAGCGCGATCGCCGCGACGACGCCGACCTGGGCGACCGCGAGGAGGCCGAGGGCGAGCGCGTAGCCGGCGAGCAGGTCGAGCTTGCCGATCGGCATCGTCATCAGCCGCTCGAGGGTGCCGGTGGTGCGCTCGCGCAGCGTCCCCACCGAGGCGATGAGGAACATGACGACGAACGGGAAGATGCAGAGCAGGGCGGGAGCGACGCGGTCGAAGGTGCGCTGCTCGTCGAGCACGTAGCGGAGCAGGACGACGAGGAGCGAGGGGAGCAGGATCGTCATCCCCACGGTGCGGCGGTCGTGGCGCAGCTGCTCGAGCGTGCGCCGGGCGGTGGCGAACGTCCGCGACGCGCTCATCAGGACACCGCCCTCACCGTCGTCCCGCTCCGCACCAGCCGCAGGAAGGCGCGCTCGAGATCGGACGCGCCGGTGCGCTGGAGCAGTGCCTCGGGGGTGTCGTCGGCGAGGATGCGGCCCTCGCGCATGAGGATGAGCCGCTCGCAGCGGCTCGCCTCGTCCATCACGTGCGAGGACACGAGCAGGGTGGTGCCGCGCTCGTCGCGAAGGCGGTGGAACGTCGCCCACAGCTCCTCGCGGAGCACCGGGTCGAGGCCGACGGTCGGCTCGTCGAGGACGAGGAGCTCCGGCGTCCCGAGCAGGGCGACGGCGAGGTTCGCCCGCGACAGCTGGCCTCCTGAGAGGCGGGAGACGAGCTGGTCGCGCTCGGGCGCGAGCGAGACCTCCTCGATCACCCGTTCCGGGTCCCGGGCGGGCGCACCCAGGACGCTCGCGAAGTAGCTCCCCGCCGGGAGCCCGAGCACGGTGACCGCGCCGCCGGCGACCTCCTGCACGCCGACGATGGAGCGCAGCAGGGTCGACTTCCCGCAGCCGCTCGGGCCGAGCAGCCCGGTCACCGTCCCCCGGGCCACCGCGACGTCGAGGTCCGGGATGACCTCACGCCCGCCGCGGACGACGCGCAGTCCCTCCACCGAGATCGCCGCGGGGAAACTCATCATACGTTGAATTGTCGTCCATGCCACGCCGGGGCGTCAAGATGCCCGGTGTCCCGTCGCTCACGAGGAGGCATCCATGCGCGTGACCCGCACCCGGCCCGAGAGCGTGGCCGGCCCCGCCGCCTGGTTCACCGGCACCGTCTGGATCGACCAGATCGCGGCCGCCGCCGCCCCGTCGACCCTCCATGCGCTCAGCGTGCACTTCACCCCCGGGGCGCGCACCGCCTGGCACGAGCACCCCCGCGGGCAGATCCTCCATGTCCTCGAGGGGTCCGGGCGGGTCCAGTCCCGCGGCGGGCTCGCCGAGCCCGGGGAGTGGCACTGGCACGGTGCCGGCCCGGGAACGTTCATGACCCACCTCGCCCTCCAGGAGGCGGGTGACGACGGCGCCCATGCGCACTGGGGCGACCACGTGAGCGACGAGGACTATCAGTCGCCGTCGAGGTAGCGCTGGATCGTCGGGGCGACGAGCCTCACGATCTCCTCCTCGTCCGCCGACGCCAGCGGCTCCACGCCGATGAGGTGGCGGACCATCGCCAGCCCGATCAGCTGGGAGGCGGCCGCGGTGACCCGCAGCGGGGGGACACCGAGCGCGCCCGCGACCCGGGTGACCAGCGCCTCGGTGACGAACTGCCGGATCATCTCCGCCGCCTGCTCGTTGGTCGTCGCGGAGCGCAGCAGGGCGAGCACCGGCGCGCGCCGCTCGGGGTCGCGCCAGAGGGCGAGGAAGAGTCTCACGAAGCGCTCGCCGACCTGCTCGCGCGGGCCGCCGACCAGCTGGGGGAGCAGGTCCGCGGGCTGGAAGGGCAGCTCCATGGCGGCGACGAAGACCTGCTCCTTGGTGCCGAAGAAGTGGTGCACCAGGGCGGCGTCGACCCCCGCCTCCTGGGCGATCGCCCGGATGGTCGCGCCGTCGTAGCCGCGCTCGGCGAAGAGCCGGCGTGCGGCGGCGAGGATGTCGCCGCGGGAGACGGTGGGGCCGGAGCGGCGCCCCGGCCGCCGGGCCGGCGCGTCGCTCACCCGCTCTGGCTTCTCGTCAGCTCGCGCTTGCGCAGGGAGATGCGCGCGTGGGCGTTCAGCACCCGCTTGCGCAGCCGCAGCGTCGCCGGCGTCACCTCGACGAGCTCGTCGTCCTCGAGGAAGTCGAGCGACTCCTCGAGGGACATCCGGCGCGGCGGCACCAGCTTGACGGTGGCGTCCTCGGTCGAGCTGCGGATGTTGGTCTTCTGCTTCTGCTTGGTGACGTTGACGGCGAGGTCGCCGGGGCGGCGGTTCAGCCCGACGATCATCCCCTCGTAGACCGGCGTGCCCGGCTCGATGAAGGGGGTGCCGCGCTCCTGCAGGCCGAGCAGGCCGTAGGCGACCGCGGTGCCGTCCTGGCTGGCGGTGAGCACGCCGTTGCGCACCGTGCGCGGCAGCGGACGCCAGCGTTCCCAGCCGAGCACCCGGGTGGCCATCACCCCGGTGCCGCGGGTGAGGGTGAGGATGGTGCTGCGCAGGCCGATGAGCGCGCGCGTCGGCGCGTGGTAGGTGAGCCGCACCCCACCGCCGGCGTCGGTGCGCATCGACTGCAGCTGCGCGCCCCGCGCCCCGAGCGTCTCGGTCACCGCGCCGACGTGGTCCTGGTGAGCGTCGATGACGCACTCCTCGACCGGCTCGAGCCGGTGCCCGTCCTCCTCGCGGGTGATCACCTGCGGGCGCGACACCTCGAACTCGTAGCCCTCGCGGCGCATCGTCTCGATGAGCACCGCGAGATGGAGCTCGCCACGCCCGCTCACCTCGAAGACGTCGGCGCTCGCGCCGTCGGCGACGCGCAGGGCGACGTTGGTCTGCAGCTCGCGCCCGAGGCGTGCGCGCAGCTGTCGCGAGGTGCTGCTCACCTGCTGCTCGCGACCGGCGAAGGGCGACGCGTTGACGCTGAACTGCATCCGCAGGGTGGGCTCGCCGACCTCCAGCCGGGGCAGCGCGTCGGGGGCGTCGGCGTCGCAGACGGTGTCGCCGATGGCGGCCTCGGCGAGCCCGGTGACGAGCACGATCTCGCCGGCGGCGGCCTCCTCGACGGGCAGCCGCTCCAGCGCCTCGACGGCGAGCAGCCCGGCGATGCGCAGCCGCGGGCTGGTGCCGTCGGCGGTGCAGACCACCACGGGCTGGCCCACCCGCACCCGGCCACGGACCACCCGGCCGATGGCCAGGCGTCCCTGGTAGGTGTCGTGGTCGAGCGCCGAGACGAGCAGCTGGAGGGGCCCGTCGGGGTCGCCCCGCGGCGGCGGCACGTGCTCGAGGATGGCGTCGAAGAGCGGCTCCAGGGTGATGCCGGGAACGCGCAGGTCGGCGGTCGCCGTGCCCTCGCGCCCGTTGGTGTAGAGCACCGGCGCGTCGAGCTGGACGGGGTCGGTGGCGAGCTCGAGGAGAAGGTCGTGGGTGGCCTCGACGGTCTCGTCGGGGCGCGCGTTGGCGCGGTCGAGCTTGTTCACCACGATGATCGGCCGCAGGCCCAGGGCGAGCGCCTGGCGGAGCACCACCCGGGTCTGGGGCATCGGCCCCTCGGCGGCGTCGACGAGCAGCAGGCAGCCGTCGGCCATGCCGAGCACGCGCTCGACCTCCCCGCCGAAGTCGGCGTGCCCGGGGGTGTCGATGATGTTCAGCTTCACCCCGCGATAGCGCACCG
Organism: Chloroflexota bacterium; assembly: GCA_005889515.1. Taxonomy (GTDB): domain Bacteria; phylum Chloroflexota; class Dormibacteria; order Aeolococcales; family Aeolococcaceae; genus CF-96. Next base: position 12,790 of record VBHE01000028.1, read on the forward strand.
AGGTGTTCTTCGCGAGGATGGTGATGCCCTTCTCGCGCTCGAGGTCGCTGCTGTCGAGGATCAGCGTGCCGACCTGCTCGTGGGCGGCGAAGACCCGCGACTGCTTGAGCATCGAGTCGACGAGGGTGGTCTTGCCGTGGTCGACGTGGGCGATGATCGCGAGGTTGCGGAGGTCGGTGCGGATGGCCGGGGTCACTGGCGCATCCTAACCGCGAACCGACGAGGGGGCGGCGGAGCCGCCCCCCGTGGTCCGTGACACTCCGTGGGATTACTGACCCTTGGGGCGTTCGGTGAGGGTCGCCTGCAGCTTCATCGTGTCGTTGCCGCGGCGCACCGTGAAGCTCACCGAGTCCCCGACGTGGTACTGCTGGATGAGGCCACCGAGGGTCTGGCCGTTGTCGAGGTCGACGCCGTTCACCGCGATCAGCACGTCGCCGCTGTGGAAGCCCGCAGAGGCGGCGGGGGTGGCGTCGACCACCTTGGTGACGAGCACGCCGGGGCCGGTGAAGGGCTGGCCGCTCTCGGTGGCGTCGATGGCGGTCAGGTAGGAGATCCCGAGGAAGGGATGCTTCACCGGCTGGCGCGCGATCAGCGCCTGGGCGACGTTCTGGGCGACGTCGCTGGGGATGCTGAACCCGATCCGGCTGGTGTTGCCGGCGACGGCGACGTTGATCCCGATGATCCGTCCCTGCATGTCGGCGAGAGGGCCGCCGCTGTTGCCCGGGTTGATCGAGGCGTCGGTCTGGAGCACGTCCTGGAGGGTCTCCGCGGAGGTCGACGTCCCCGAGCCGGCGCTGATGGTGCGGTGGAGCGCGCTGATCACCCCGACGGTCACCGAGCCGTCGTTGCCGAGCGGGCTGCCGATGGCGACCACCTGCTCGCCCACCTTGAGGTCGGCCGACTTGCCGAAGACCGCCTGGGGCAGGCCGGTGTCGGCCACCGAGATCACCGCCAGATCGTCGAAGGCGTCGGTGCCGACCACCGTCGCCTTGAGGTTCTTGCCCCCGGGCATCACCAGGTCGAGCGACTTGGCGCCGTCGACGACGTGGTTGTTGGTGATCAGGTAGCTGTTGCTGCTGTCGTGGGCGATCACCACCCCGCTCCCGAGCGAGGCGCTGCCGGTGCCGGTGGCGGTTCCCGTTCCCGACTTGGCGATGATCGTCCCCACCGCGGGGCCCAGGTCCTGGGCGACGCGCACCGCGTCACCGCCGCCGCTGGATCCGCTGCTCGAGGTGGTGGGCTGGTCGTTGACGAGGATGTTGGCGGTGCGCGAGCCGGAGTCGTTCCTGGCGAACCCCGCGCCCACCAGCGCCCCGGCGGCGACCCCGACCGCGAGCATGAGCGCACCGACGACGATGAGCGGACGTCGCGAGCCGCCGCCGGCGTCGCCGGCGGGCCCTCCGGGAGGGGGAGGTGAGCCCCACCCGGCCGGCAGGGCGGGAGCCGACCATCCCGGCGTGGCGCTGCCGGGGACGGGCGGCCCTGCCGGGGGCGGGGCCGGGGGGGCGACGGTCTCACCCCATGCCGCGGGGGGCGGAGGGGGAGGGGGAGGTGCGACCGGGGGGGGCCCGGTCGGGGAGGGCGGGAAAGGGTGCGCCCCCGCAGCCGGAGGGGTAGCGGCCGGCTGCGGGGGAGTGGGGGGCGGAGGAGGTGCCGAGGACGAGCCCCAGCTCCAGGCGGCCGCGGGACCGGAGCCGGCGTCCGGCGCGGGGCCGGGGGCCTGCTCGGGCGGGGTCGCCTCGCCGGGCGGCGGTGTCTGCTCGTCCGTCATGTCGGGAGTCCTGGTTCTGGCGCGAATCCGGTCGCGCCGGCCGGGTGGGCGGCCCGCGGGCCGAGGTCCATCACCGGAGCGGAGCCTAGCGAGCCACGATAACCCGGCTGTAAACATGGGTGCCGTCATGCCGCGCCTCACCTGTGCCCTCGGCCCCGACAGCGCCGGTGACCTCCTCGCCGGGATCATCGGCGGTGCCTCCGACGCCCTCGACCTCGCCGTCTACGAGGTGGGCCCGTCGTACGCGGGACCGCTCGCGGCGGCCGCGTCGAGGGGAGTGCGGGTCCGCCTCCTCGTCGACGGCCACGCCGGCGCCAACGCCGCCTCCGCCCGGCTCCTCGCGGGCTGCGGCGCGGAGGTGCGGGTGTGGGCGCGCCGCCCGGCCGAGGCCCACTGGAAGCTGCTCGTCGCCGGCGACGCGACCCTCGCGGTGGGCAGCGGCAACCTCATCGCCCGCGACGCCCTCGCCGCCTGCGCGCGGGCCGCGCTCGAGGCGGCCTGGGGCGAGGCGGATCCCCCGCCGGCGGCGTGGGCCGGGGCGGTGGCCGAGGTCCCCGCCGTCGGCGTCCCCCGCCCCGCCGTCGCCGCCCTCGAGGTGGACGTGGACCCCGGGGCGCTCGAGCTCGTCACCGGGGGCCGGGTGGTGGCCGCGCTGCTCGCCGCCCGCCTCGGGGGGGTGCGCCACCGCGCCCTCGTCACCGTGCCCTACGTGCACCCCCACGTCATCGCCGTCGCCGGCCTCCTCCGCGCGCTCGCCGCCGCCGCGGGCCGCGGCGCCGACGTCCGCCTCCTGCTCGGCGGCGTCCCCGACCCGGCCGACCTCGCCGCGGTCCGCGGGCTCGGGCTCGCGGCGCGGGTGATGGACCCCGCCCGCTCCACCACCGGCCACGCCAAGGGCGCGGTGCTCGACGGCGCCGCGATCGCCGGGTCGGCGAACTGGAGCGGCGCCGGTCTCGGCGCCAACCTCGAGGCCGCGCTGGCGGCCGACGACCCGGCCGCCGCCGGCTACTTCGCGGCCGCGTTCGAGCGCGACTGGGCGGCGTCGGGCTGAGGGTTACCCGGTGCCGTGGAGGACGCCCCCGACGAGCGCGTCGACGATCCCGCCGGAGGGGGATGGGCTCGACGGCGGCGGGGTCGGCTCCGGGGAGCCGGTGGGCGGAGCGGCCGTCACCGGGTCGACCGCGGCGGAGGGTGGGACCGGGACGGCGGCGAGCACCGGTGCGGTGACCTGGGTGAGCTGCCGCTTCGGGCGGCTCGCGGCCGGCGGGGGGGCGGTGACCGGCGCCGCGGGGATCGCGGCCGGGGCCGGGGAGGGGAGGAAGGTGGGAGGGAACGCGAGGCCGCCGAGGCCGGCGGAGCTCGGGAGGTTCGGCGACCCGGGCTCGATCACGGAGAGCGGGGGAGAGGAGGAGACCGGCACCGCGCTCGGACCGACTCCCGCGGGAGTCAGGTTGAGGACGATGAGGCCGCCCATGGCGAGGGCGGTGGCGGCGACGACGCTCCAGGCCACCCGCACGGCCTGGCCCTGGCGACGGCGCAGGTGGCGGGTGACCACGTCGAAATCCGAGACCACGCCGTCGACAGAGGCCTTCCAGCCCGCGTCACCGTCGGTCATCCCATGCCCCCATAGCCCGCCTGTGGACACCGCTCCGAAACCTGGAGACGCACCCGCGCACCGGCATCTTGCGGGGGTCATCGGATCGCGACCCCGCCTTCACATCCCTTCACAACCGTCACCGCCTCGCCTACTCTCCGCCGCGTGCAGCACGCTGCTCCTCCAGCAGCACGGCGACCTCGACGGCGCGCGCCGGGCGTTCGGGGTGGCCGCGGGCTCCGGGGACGAGGAGTTCGCCCGCTACGCGAGAGCCCGGCTCAGGGCGCTGGAGCGGTAGAGGCCCGTCGCCGCTGCGGGTACGCTAGGGTCATGGACCTGCGAGACGAGGTGCGGTCGGCCGGCGACCCGGCGATCGAGACGCTCCCCGTCGTCCCGCTGCGCGACAACGTCGTGTTCCCTCAGCAGCTCGCGCCACTCGGCGCCGGGCGGCCGCGGTCGGTCGGCGCCCTCGAGGCCGCGGTGGGGGCGGACGGGCGGGTGGTGCTCGCCGTCCAGCGCAGCGCCGAGATCGACGACGTCGGCATCGCCGACCTCCATCCCATCGCCGTCGTCGCCCATGTCGGGGCGTTCCGGCGGATGCCGACCGGGGCACAGGCGCTCGTCGAGGGACAGCATCGGGTGCGCATCCAGACCCTGGAGGCCGACGGCGAGCGCTGGAGCGGCACCGTGGTCGGGGTCGAGGACACCATCGAGCAGGGCAACGAGGTCGACGCCCTCGCCGGCTCGGTGAAGTCGCTCTTCGGCGAGTACGTCGTCGCCGGCGCGGCGGTGGCGCCCGAGGTGGCGGTGGCGGTGTCGCGCACCACCGAGCCGGCGCGGATCGCCGACGTCTGCAGCGCCGCCCCCGACATCGCCGCCGTCGACAAGGTGGCGCTCCTCCAGGAGCTCGACGTGGGCACGCGGTTGCGGATGCTCGTCCCCCTGCTCGCCAAGCAGGTCGAGGTCGCCCAGCTGCGCAGCAAGATCAACGAGGACGTCCAGAAGACGATCAACAAGGGTCAGCGCGAGCACATCCTCCGCGAGCAGCTCCGGGCCATCAAGCGCGACCTGGCCGAGCTCGAGGGCACCGTCGAGGACGAGGACGATCTGGCCACCCGTGTCGCGAACCTGGGGATGCCCGACTCGGTGCGCGTCCGCGCGCTCAAGGAGGTGTCGCGGCTCGAGCAGATCCCCCAGGCCTCCCCTGAGCTCGGGATGGTGCGCACCTACATCGACTGGCTGCTCGAGCTGCCCTGGGCCGACCCACCCCCCGAGGAGGTGGACATCGAGCGCGCCAAGGAGATCCTCGACGAGGACCACTTCGGCCTGCCCAAGGTGAAGGAGCGCATCCTCGAGTGGCTGGCGGTGCGCCAGCGCACCCTGGGACGGCTGCGCCTGCGCGAGGCCCAGCGCGCCGCGGAGGCGGTCGGCGACGCCCCCACCGAGCCGCCCGCGTCCGACGCCCCCTCGGTGGCCACCCCGCTGGTCGAGGAGCCGCGGCCGCGGCGGGCGCTGCAGACCCCGATCCTCTGCCTGGTCGGCCCGCCCGGCGTGGGCAAGACCTCGCTGGGGCGCAGCATCGCCCGCGCCATGGACCGGCGCTTCGTGCGCATGTCGCTCGGCGGCATCCGCGACGAGGCGGAGATCCGCGGCCACCGCCGCACCTACATCGGCGCGCTCCCCGGCCGGATCATCCAGTCGATGAAGCAGGCGGGGACGCGCAACCCGGTGATCATGCTCGACGAGATCGACAAGGTCGGCGCCGACTTCCGCGGCGATCCGTCGGCGGCGCTGCTCGAGGTTCTCGACTCCGAGCAGAACCGCGAGTTCTCGGACCACTACCTCGAGGTTCCATACGACCTCTCCCAGGTGCTCTTCATCACCACCGCGAACGTCACCGAGACCATCAGCCCGCCGCTGCGCGACCGCATGGAGGTGATCCGGATCACCGGGTACACCGAGGAGGAGAAGCAGGGCATCGCCGAGCGCCACCTGGTGTCGCGACAGATGGACCAGCACGCGCTCGAGCCGTCGGAGATGGAGATCACCGGCGAGGCGCTGATCGCGCTGATCCGCGGCTACACCCGCGAGGCCGGGGTGCGCCAGCTCGACCGCGCCATCGCCCAGGTGTGCCGCAAGGTGCCGCGCAAGCTGGTGGAGTCGGGGAGCACCGAGAAGGTCGTGGTGCGTCCCGAGGACCTCGAGGAGTTCCTGGGCCCGCAGCGCTACGACTTCGGCGAGGCCGAGGAGGAGGACCAGGTCGGCGCGGTCACCGGGGTGGTGGTGAGCGAGGTCGGCGGCGACATCGTCACCGTCGAGGCGCTCGCCATCGAGGGCAAGACCGACCTCCTGCTCACCGGCCAGCTCGGCAGCGTGATGGAGGAGTCGGCGCGCGCGGCGCTCAGCTGGTCGCGGGTGAACGCGCACCGCTACGGCGCGCGCAAGGGCTTCTTCGACCAGCATGGCCTGCACATCCACGTCCCCGCGGGGGCGATCCCCAAGGACGGGCCGTCCGCCGGGGTCACCATGGTCACCGCGATGGTGAGCGCCGCCAGCGGTCGCAAGGTCGACCGTCGGGTGGCGATGACCGGCGAGGTGACCCTGCGCGGCCGGGTGCTCCCCATCGGCGGGGTCAAGGACAAGCTGCTCGCCGCCCACCGCGCCGGGCTCGCGGTCTTCCTCCTCCCCAGCCGCAACGAGCGCGACCTGCGCGAGGTCGACCGCGAGATCCTCGACCGGATCGAGGTCATCCCCGTCGACACCGTCGACCAGGTGCTCGAGCGGGCGCTGCTCCCCACCTCGGAGCGCCGCTTCGGCGGCGACCGGCGCGCCGGCTTCGTGGTCGGTGGTGACGTCACCCCGCCGCCGGGGTTGACAGCCGTCCCCTAGCCGCCCACCCTGCTCGGATCCGGCACCGAGGAGGGTGGAGCATGGGACGGGCGGCACCCAGGTTCGCGGCGATCGCGCTGCCGCTGCTCCTCCTCGCCGGCGCCGTGCCCGCCCGGGCGGCGGAGCCGGCCGGCCTCGCCTACGCCGCGCTCGGCGACTCCTACGTCGCCGGCAACGGCTCGGGGAACGAGGACGGGACCTCCTGCCGCCGCTCCGCGAACGCCTACCCGCCGCAGTTCGCGCGGACCAGCGGTCGCTACGCGCTCAGCGACTTCGCCGCGTGCAGCGGCGCCACCATCGCCGCCGTCGAGCAGTCCCAGCTGGGGGCGGTCGCGCCGGCGCGGCTGGTGACCGTGCTCGTGGGCGGCAACGACGCACGTTTCAGGGACATCCTCGTCGACTGCCTGCGGCCGGGCTCCGCCTGCCGCGGCGACTTCCCCGACGAGGACCAGCGCATCGACTCCCTCGCCGGCCCGCTCCACCGGCTCTACGGCGAGGTCGTCACCGCCGCCCCCACCGCCGAGCTGGTGGTGATGACGTACCCGCAGATCTTCCGCCCGGGGGGCACCTGCGAGTCCACCTGGACGCTCAGCCGAGAGGACGTGGACTGGTTCCGCTCCGAGTACACCCACATGAACGCGGTGATCCGCCAGGCGGCGCAGGGGGTCCCGCGCACCCGGGTGCTCGACGTCGAGGGCGCGCTCGCCGGTCACGAGCTCTGCACCCCACAGGAGTGGGCCTTCGGCGGGCGCTGGCGCGACCCGTACACCAGCTTCCATCCCAACGCCCTCGGGCACGCGGCGATGGCCGCGCGGCTGCGCGCGACGGCGCCCTGAGCAGCCCGGTCCGTACACTCGGCCCTCATGACCGATACGCTGCGCGACCTCGTCCAGCTGTCCATCGTCGTCGACCCGACCTACGACCAGAACTGCTACGTGCTGCGCCGCCGCGACGCCCGCTCGGTGCTCGTGCTCGACCCCGGGCTGCAGCACCCCCGCACCCTGGAGCTGCTCGAGCGCGAGGGGCTGACCTGCGAGCGCATCCTGCTCACCCACGGGCATCCGGACCACGTCAACGGGGTGCCCGCGGTGAAGAGCGCGCACGGCTGCGAGGCCGCCATCCACGCCGACGACCGGCCACTGCTCGAGTGGGCGTCGCGGCTCCCCGGCATCCCCGCCGACCTGCCGCCGGTCGTCTGCGAGGCCGACCTGACGCCGGGCGAGACCATCCGCTGGCGGGACCTCGACATCCGGGTGCTCCACACCCCCGGGCATACGCCCGGATCGGTCTGCCTTCTCGTCGGTCCCGACCTCATCGCCGGCGACACCCTCTTCCAGCGCAGCGTCGGCCGCACCGACCTCCCCGGCGGCGACTGGGACACCCTGATGTTCTCGATCGAGAACACCATCTACGCGCTCCCGCCGGAGACCCGCGTCTATCCGGGCCACGGGCCGAGCACCACCGTCCGCGAGGAGATGCGCCACAACCCCTTCGTGGTGCATCCCCGCTACCGCTGAGCCGCCACCTCGCGCGGGGCGCGGAGCCGTCCCAGCAGGTCGTGGAGCACCGCGGCGGTCGCCCCCCAGATGACCTGGCCGCGGGCCTCGTAGAAGTGCACGGGCGGGCGCTCCTCCATCCCCGGGATGACCCGGCTGGTGAGCGGCGCCTCGAGCAGCTCGGCGATGGGGATGCGGAACCAGGTCGCCACCTCGTAGCCGTCAGCGACGGGGACGACGTCGCTACGCTGCCGGCCGACGACGGGGAGGAGGCTGCGCTCGGAGCCGCGGGTCCAGACCATGGTGAGGAGACCGAGGGGCTCGACCGACTCCGGGGGGATCGCCATCTCCTCGCGGGCCTCGCGCAGCGCGGCGTCGACGACGCTCGCGTCACCGGGCTCGACGCCGCCGCCGGGAAAGGCGACCTGCCCGCGGTGGGTCGAGACCTGCCGGGTGCGGCGGATGAAGAGCAGTGGCAGCCCCGGGTCGGTGGGATCGAGGAGGAGGAGGACCGCCGCGGAGATCTCCGGGGGCACCCCCGCTCCCGGAGCCGGCAGCGGATCGAGGGCGACGCGCAGGCGGTCCAGGAGCATCGCCCCAGTATTCCAGCGGGAGCTATGCCAGCTGCAGCGCCATCTCCAGGCGGCCCATCGCGTCGGCGTGGCGGAGGGCGGTGGTGACCAGGACGCTGTAGTCCCGGAGGCGGCGGTAGCGGGCGGTGGCGGCGTCCTCGGTCGCGTCGACCAGCGTCTGCAGCTGCTCGGGACCGGGGTGATCGACGACGGAGAGTCCACCCTGCATCCGGCTCACTTCCCTTTCCATTGCCCCATACTCCTCGGCGACCGGGTCCCTCGCGGGTCTCGCCGTCGCCGTGACCCCATCGTCCTCGCGGCACCCTTTCAGGAAGGTGACGGCGCCGCCGAACCCCGGTCGCGGAGGGTGACGTTCGATGGCGAACGCGACACGGGGCGGTGACGGAGCCGTCGCGGCTGACGCAGCCCGGCCAAACCCGTCACCCTTTCGCTCGTGAACCGCACCAACCCGGGCGCGCTCGACGCGCTCCCCGCCAACCGTTCCTGCCGCCTCTGCGGCGCGGCCACCCGCTTCTCCCACACCGCCTACGAGCGTGCCGGGGTGAGCGTGGCGCTCTACGTCTGCAGCTCCTGTGGCACCTCCTTCCGCGGCGGCCGGCGCGGCGGCGACGACCAGCCGGTCCCGGCCCGCAACGGCGGTCGCGAGCGCAGGCGGCCGGCGATCGACGAGGGACCGCCCGTCAACCCCGTCCTCGACGAGGCGACGGCGCGGATGCTGCGCGAGGCTCTCGGCCAGTAGCTCGCCGCCGTCAGCCGGTCCGTGCGACCGCGGCGTCGCCGGTCTGGCGCTCGAACCAGTCGGCGATGCGCGGCTCGAGCTCGTCGCGGTCGATGTCCACGCTCATGGCGTGGCCGCTGCGTGGGTAGATGCCCACCTCGACCTCGCGGCTGCAGACCAGCCGGCGCCTGATGTCCGCCGCGTTGCGGGGATCCACGGTGCGGTCGCGGCCGCCGTGGAGCAGCAGGACCGGTTGGCGCACCATCGGGAGGTCGCCGCGGACGTGGTGGAGCAGGCGGGTCAGCTCGTGGATCGAACGGGTGGAGCGCCGGCCGTAGGAGTGCAGCTCGTTCACCGCCTCGGGCACGTACAGGTCGACGTCGTCGGGGTCGGGGGTGTGCCAGCGCTGCACGTACTTGGCCGCGAAGATGATCTTCAGCCGCCAGTCGGTGAGCCAGATCGGCGCCGCGAGTGTCGCCACCGCGGCGATCCGGGTGTCGTGGGCGGCGAGGTGGAGCGCGAGGGCGCCGCCCATCGACTGTCCCGCGACCACGACCGGGTCGCAGTCGGCGGCGACGCGGTCGACCGTCTCGGCGGCAGAGCGCGCCCAGTCCTGCCAGCGGGTGCCCGCGAAGTCCTCCGGGGTGGTGCCGTGGCCGGCGAGCAGCGGTCCCTCGACCCGCCATCCGTGGGCGGCGAGGTGCTCGCCGAGACGGCGCAGCTCCGGTGGGGTGCCGGCGAAGCCATGGAGCAGCACCGCGCCGCGGTGGCCCGATCCCAGCCGCCACGGCTTGATCGCCTCGGGGTCGAACGGGTGCTGCGAGCGGGCGGTCATCGGCGGGAGTATAGGAAGGACGGGCCCGAGGTCCGCGGACGCCGCCGACCTGCTACCGTCCGGCGGCGATGACCGAGGCCAAGTCGCTCATGCGCGAGGCGCTCGAGCGGCTCGTCCGCGGAGAGCATCTGGACGTCGCGACGGCACGGTCGGTCATGGACCGGGTGATGGAGGGGAGCGCCACACCGGCGCAGATCGGTGCCCTCCTCGCGGCCCTGCGCATCCGCGGCGAGACCGTCGACGAGCTCACCGGCATGGTGATGTCGATGCGCGACCACGCGGTGCGCGTCGACCTCGGCGTCGACGCCGTCGACACCTGTGGCACCGGCGGTGACGGCAGCGGCACCTTCAACATCTCGACCGCCGCGGCATTCGTCGTCGCCGGCGCCGGCTGCCCGGTGGCCAAGCACGGCAACCGGGCGGCGTCGAGCCGCTGCGGCAGCGCAGACGTCCTCGAGGAGCTCGGCGTCGCGATCGCGCTGAGCCCGGACGGGGTGCGCTCCTGCGTCGAGGAGGTGGGGATCGGCTTCCTCTTCGCGCCCGCATTCCACCCGGCGATGCGCCATGCGGCGGCGCCACGCAGCGAGCTCGGCATCCGCACCGCCTTCAACATCCTCGGACCGCTCGCCAACCCGGCGCGGGTGCCGTACCAGTCCCTGGGGGTCGGCGACCCGGCGCTCGCCGCCAGGATGGCGGGCGTGCTCCGCGGCCTCGGACATCGCCACGCGATCGTCTTCGCCGGGCCCGGCGGCATCGACGAGCTCGCTCTCCACGGCCCCGCCCGCTGCATCGAGGTGAGCGCCGCGGGGCTGCGCGAGTTCGAGCTCGACCCCGCCGCACTCGGGTTGCGCCCGGCGCCGCTCGAGGCGCTGCGCGGCGGCGACGCCCACGAGAACGCCGCCCGCCTGCGCGCGGTGCTCGACGGCGCGCCCGGCCCGGCGCGCGACGTGGTGGCGCTCAACGCCGCCGCGGCGCTCTGGGCGGCGGAGCGTGCGGCGGACATCGGCGAGGGCCTGGAGCGCGCCGGCGAGTCGATCGACGGCGGCGGCGCCCGGCGCTGCCTCGACGGGCTCGTCGCCGCGTCGACGGCGGCGCGGGAGCGCGACGCGCGGCCGCGTCCGAAGCCGGCACCCGCCGCCGGTGGGGCGGGCGGATGACCACCCCAGGGCTGCCCCGCCGGCTGCGCGGGCTGCTCGACGTGCTCCCCGAGGCCGACACCGTCGCCGACGTCGCCGCCGGGCACGGCCGGCTCGCGGTCCACCTCGCCGCCCGCTCGCGGCGGGTCATCGCCACCGAGGCGACCGACGGTCCCTACGCCGAGCTCTGTCGCAACCTCGCCCGCTGGGAGGCGACCGGCCGGGTCGAGGCGCGCCGCGGCGACGGCCTCGAGCCTCTCGCCGCCGGCGAGGTCGAGGGCGTCGTCGTCGCCGGGCTCGGGGCCCGGCGGCTGACCCGGATCGCCGCCCAGGCGCCCGGCCGCGGCGTGCGCTGGCTGGCGCTGCAGTGCGTCCAGCACCCCGAGGAGCTCTCCGCCTGGGTGCGCGCCGCCGGCTGGCGGGTCGTGGTCGAGACCGCCTGCGAGCAGCGCGGCCGTCTCTACTCGACCTGGGTGCTCGAGGTCGCCGAGCGGTGAGCACCGGCGCGATGCTCGAGCTCCAGGACCTCGACGACCTCCTCGCCGCGCGGCGCCAGGCGGCGCGGGCGGTCGAAGCCCGGATCGCGGGCTCGCCGGAGCTCGACGCGGCGCGGGCGCGGGCGGCCGAGCTCGGCGCGGAGGAGCGCACGCTCGAGGAGCGGGTCGCCGCCGCCGATCGCCACGCCGCCGCGCTCCGCGCCCGGGTGAAGGTCATCGACCGTCAGCTCTATGGCGGCAGCGTGCGCAACCCCCAGGACCTGCTCATCCTCCAGCGCGAGCTCGCCGAGGTGCGTGAGCGCCTCTCCGAGGCCGACGACGCCGAGCTGGGGCTGATGGAGGAGGGGGAGGCCGTCGCCGCCGCCGCCCGGGACGCGGCCGCGGCCGTCGCCGTCATCGAGGGCGAGCGCAGCGCCGCCGCCGGCGACGAGCGGGAGCGCCTCGAGGCGTTGCGCGCGGAGATCTCCCGGCTGGAGAGGGACCGCGCCGCGGTCGCCGGGGCGCTCCCACCCGCCGAGCTCGCCCTCTACACCCGCCTCGCCACCCGGCTCCATCCGGCGGTGGCGCGGCTCCAGGGCGACTCCTGCGGCGGCTGCCACCTCCCCCTCGCGGTCCGTGAGGTGCGCGCCAGCCGGGCGGGTGGGGAGCTGGTGCAGTGCTCGAACTGCGATCGCGTGGTGGTGCGGTGAGGGTGGAGGAGGGGCAGCTCCGCCTCGATGTCGCCGTCCCGGTCCGGACGGTGGTCGCCTACACCGACGGCGCCTGCTCGGGCAACCCCGGCGCGGGCGCCTGGGCCTACCGGCTGGAGTGGCCGGACGGCGCCGTCGAGGAGCGGGCCGCGGCCGAGCCGATGACGACGAACAACCGCGAGGAGCTCAAGGCGGTCCGCGAGGCGCTCCGCGCGGTGCGACGGCGGATCGGCGACGACCCCGGGTGGCGGGTGCTCGTGCGCACCGACAGCATGGGGGTGATCAACTGGCTGCAGGGGCGGTGGAAGCGGAACAAGAACCTCGACCTGTTCCCCACCATCGACCCGCTCGTCGACGGCCGGGTCCGCTTCGAGCACGTCCGCGGCCACAGCGGCGACCCCGGCAACGACCGCGTCGACCGCCTTGCGGTCGCCGCCTACGAGGAGCTCCTCGGCCGCTAGCCGTCCGGGCTCAGAAGAGCCGGCGCAGCACCCTGGCGACACGGGACGCGAGGCCTCCGGCGGTGTGCCGGCGCGCCTCGACGTTCTTCAGCTCCAGACGGAGCCACTCCTGGTCGGTCATCTCCTGCCCTCCTTGGGCGCTGAGCCGGTCCCCCAGCTCTCGTTGCGTTACGCAACGATCGTACCAGAGAAGGTTGCATCACGCAACGCTCACGAGGTAGGCTGACCTCATGCTCGAGCGCACCTACGACGCCGAGGTCTGCTCGGTCGCCCGCGCCCTCGAGGTCGTCGGGGAGCGCTGGACGCTGCTCATCGTCCGCGACGCCTTCCACGGGGTGCGCCGCTTCGAGGACTTCCAGCGCCGGCTGGGGCTGGCCCGCAATGTCCTCACCGACCGGCTCCAGCGGCTCTGTGCGCTCGGCGTCTTCGAGCGCGTCCGCTACCAGGAGCGACCCGGGCGCCACGAGTACCGCCTGACCGACATGGGGCGCGACCTCTGGCCGGTGATCATCGCGCTGCGTGCCTGGGGCGACCGGCACATGGCACCGGCGGGCCCTCCGGTGCGCCTCGAGCACCGCGGCTGCGGCGGGCGGGTCGAGCAGCAGGTGGTCTGCGCCGACTGCGGCGAGCCCCTGCGGGCGCGCGACTCCGAGATCCTCCCCGGCCCGGGCGCCCCGCCGTCCCCACCGGCGATCCCGGTGGGAGCGGGCGCGGCCGGTTGAGATGAGAGGGGGGGCGGCGGCCGCGACCCGGCGCCCGGCGACGCCCGGACCGGCGCCGGCGCCGGGCCCGGCGCGGCCGGCGCCGCATCCGCTGCTCGTCGCCGCGGGCCTCGCCGCCGGCCTCCTCCTCCCGGGGATGCGCGCCGACCTCCACTGGTCCTTCGCCCAGGCGGGCGCGATCAACGCCGCGAACGCGTTCGGCTACCTCGCCGGCGCGATGGTCACCCCCGCGATGAGTGCCCGCATCGGCCGCCGCGCCGCCTTCGTCGGGGGGACGGTCGCGGTCGTGGTCACCCTGCTCGCCACCGCGCCGGCCTCCGGGTTCGCGGCGCTCATGGCGCTGCGCGTGCTCGCCGGTGTCGCCGGGGCGCTGGTGTTCATCACCGGCATGGACCTCACCGCCTGGCTGGGCCGGGGCCACTCCAGCACCCGGGCGGCGGTGCTCCTCGGCGTCTACGTCGCCGGGGGCGGCCTGGGGATCGTCCTCTCCGGGCTCGCGGTGCCGCCGATCCTCGGGCTCGCCGGCCCCTCCGCCGGATGGCGCCTCGGCTGGCTGGCGCTGGCGCTGCTCTCCGTCGCCGCGCTCGCCGTCGCCGACTGGGCGGCGAGGCAGGTCGACGCCCCCGCGGTGGCGCGGCGCGGCCAGAGCGCCGGCTGGCCGGCGCGGCGCTTCGTCCCCAGCCTGGCGAGCTACCTGCTCTTCGGCCTCGGCTACATCTCCTACATCACCTTCGTGGTCGCGCTGCTCGTCCGCGAGGGCATGGGGAGCCTCGTCGTCGGCGCCTTCTGGGTGGTGCTCGGGCTCGCCTCCATCCTCTGCGTCCCGCTCTGGGGCCGCGCCCTGGGACGGCTCCAGGGTGGAGCCGGGCCGGCCCTGGTGCTCGCGGTGGTGAGCGTCGGCGCCGCCATGCCGCTGCTCGGCGGCGGAGCGCCGGTGGCCCTGCTCTCCGCGCTCGTTTTCGGCGGCGCCTTCCTCGCGGTGGTCACGGCGGTCACCGCGGTGGCGCGCGAGGCCCTCCCGGCGGCGCAGTGGGGCCCGGCGATCGCCGCCCTCACCGCGGCGTTCGCCCTCGGCCAGTGCGCCGGCCCGGTGCTCACCGGCCTGCTCTCCGACCTCGCCGGCGGGGTGCGCTCCGGCCTCGGGCTCTCCGCGGGGCTGATCGGGCTCGCCGCGCTCATCGCCCTCGCCCAGCACGGACCGGACCCCGCCCGGACGCCGGGGTAGTCGCGGCAGAGGGTGACCTGCCGCGACCTCGTCGAACTCAGAGTGCGGGGTTCAGCCGCCCTGCCGGTCGCTTGCCGACGCGGCGTGGCCGCTCCTGTCCGGGTGCGATCGAGGGCCCGGGCTGGGCGGAGGGGACCACCGGGCGGGTGCGTCCCGCGCCACGACGGCCGGGGGCGAGGACGTCCATGTCGTACCCCGGGCCGGTCACCACCTTCGCCGCCGCCACCGCACCGAGCGGCTTCGAGAAGCAGTAGCCCTGGCCGAAATCGACGCCGAGCGAGCGAACGTACTCGAGCTCCTCGGCGGTCTCGATGCCCTCGGCGATCGTGGGCAGGTCGAGGGTGTCGACGAGGCGGACGACGGCGAGAGCCAGCTCGCGACCCTGCTCCGAGGTGGACAGCCCGGCGACGAAGGTGCGGTCGATCTTGACGGCGTCGAGGGGGAGGCGGCGCAGGTAGCCGAGGGACGAGTAGCCGGATCCGAAGTCGTCGACCGCGA
>VBHE01000029.1:0-7960 GCA_005889515.1 Chloroflexota bacterium
CGTTCCGGCGGGGCAACACCTTCGCAGCGACCGCGTTCAGCAGCTACGGCGCCTTCTGGCTGAGCTTCTGGCTCATCGTCCAGTACTTCGTCCCCATGGTCATCGCCAACACTGCCAAGGCCCTCGGCCCGGGGGCGACCACGGCGCAGGTCACCGCCGCGGCCGGCGAGCACCTCAACGTGATCCTCGGGCTCTACCTGTTCATGTGGGGCGTCTTCACCGCCTACATGTTCATCGCCTCGCTCGCCGGCGCCAAGGCCGTGCAGGTGGTCTTCCTCCTGCTGGCGCTGACCTTCTTCGCGCTGGCGATCGGCAAGTGGAACGCGAGCGACAGCTGGACCCACATCGGCGGCTTCCTGGGCATCCTCACCGCTTGCGCCGCCTTCTACACCTCCTTCGCGGACGTCGCGAACGCCACCTTCAAGCGCACCGTCCTGCCAACCGGTGCGCCCTGACCCTGCGGGTCAGGATCGATCTGGAGCCGGTCCCCGCGGGTGGGCAACCCGCCGGGGCCGGCTCCCCCTTTTAAGTCGGGTACCATCGACGCGTGGCTGAGGCAGGGGCGGGACCGCTCGACGGGGTGCGGGTGCTCGACTTCTCGCTGGTGATGTCGGGGCCGCACTGCACCAGGATGCTGGTCGACCTCGGCGCCGACGTCGTCAAGGTCGAGCCCCCGGACGGCGACCTCACCCGCTTCTTCAGGCCCCGCGCGGGGTCGATCGCCCTCTACCACGCGCAGCAGAACTGCGGCAAGCGCAACCTCTCCGCCGACCTGCGCCGTCCCGAGGCGGTCGAGCTCCTGCTCCGCCTCGTCGAGCGCGTGGACGTGCTCGTCGAGAACTTCCGCCCCGGGGTCATGGACCGCCTCGGCCTCGGCTACGCGGCCGCGAGCGCGCGCAACCCCCGCCTGGTGTACGCGTCGATCAGCGGTTTCGGCCAGCGCGGGTCGAGCGCCGGGCGCCGCGCCTACGCGGACATCATCCACGCGGAGATGGGCATGACCGAGATGCTCGAGCGCGGCGACGGCCAGCAGGACAACCCGTTCAACCACGCCGACACCTACACCGGGCTCGAGTGCCTCGCCGGCGTCCTCGCCGCGCTCCTCCAGCGGGAGCGCACCGGCCGTGGCCAGCACGTCGACGTCGCCATGGCCGAGACCCTGCTCGCCGTCAACGAGTGGGCGTCGCGCGAGCTCGCCGGCGGCGCCGAGGACCCCTACTCGCCCGCCGGCGGACGGGCCACGCCGGTGCTCACCACCGCCGACGGCCGCCGGGTGGTCGTCACCGGCAACCTCGTCACCCGCGGGGTCTTCGAGTCCTGGTGCGCCTGCATGGGACGGCCCGAGCTTCTCGACGATCCGCGCTTCGCCAGTGCCGAGGCGCGGCTCGAGAATCGCGCCGCCCTCGTCGCCGAGCTCCAGGAGTGGGCCGCCGGGCTCGACGGACCCGAGGCGCTGGAGCGTGCGCTCGAGCCCAGCCGCCTCGCCACCGGCGTGGTGCGCAGCGTCGAGGAGGCGGGTGCCGGCACCTGGGCGCGCGAGCGCGGCGCGGTGGTCGAGGTCGACGACCGCAGCGGCGGGCGGCTGCGCCTGCCGAACTCGCCGTGGCGCTTCTCCGACGCGACCACCGGCGTGCGCGGCGTCCCCGCCTACCGCGGCGAGCACAACCGCGAGGTCCTCGAGGAGCTGCTCGGGATGGACGCCGGCGAGGTCGGTGCGCTCGAGGCGGCCGGGGTGCTGAGCAGCAGGCTGCCCGGCTCGGGCTGAGCCATGGCGGCCGTCGCGCCGGGTCGCACCCGGTCGAGACGCCGTCGAGAGCCGGTCACAGGGCCGTCGCCGGACGTTCGGGGCGCGGGCCGCGGACCCATGGTTGCGGCCGTGGACACCCAGCACTACGCCGAGGTGGAGCTGAGCCCCGGGGACCGCGCGGTCCGTGGCTGGCGGGTGCGCTGCGCCTGCAGCTGGACCGGGCTCTGGCGGGCCAGCCTCGGCGACGCCGTCGCCGAGTACGACGACCACCTCGCCGAGTACGGGATCATCGTCTTCGACGGCGCCTGGTGGCTGCGCCTTCCGGAGCTCATCCCCGTCGAGGAGGTCGCCCCGGACACCGTGTCCATGGTCTCCGCCTGCCGGATCTGGGCGGCCGAGGCGAGCGCCCAGGTCGAGCGCCTCTGCCGCTGGGCGAGGACGCCGCAGAGCGATCCCGACCGGTAGCGGGGTCAGCAGCCTCCGCTGCCACCCTCGGCGTGCGGACCCCAGCGGTGCGCCCAGGCGGCGACCGCGGTGACCACCGCCTCGAGCTCGTGACCGGCGCGGGTGAGCTCGTACTCGACGCCGACGGGCGGTCCGGGGAGGACCCGCCGCAGCACCAGCCCCTCGGTCTCGAGCTCGCGCAGCCGTTGGGCGAGCAGCCGCTCGGACATGCCCGGAACCGCGCCTGCGAGCTCGCTGAAGCGGTGGGGACCCTGGAGGAGGACCCGGACGATCGCGCCCGTCCAGCGCCGGCCGATCAGCTCGACGGCGTGATGGAACTGGGGGCAGAAGGCGCGGCTCTGAACGTCCGCCGCCGCCTCCCAGCGGGCCGGCTGCTTCATGCGCGGAGTATGCCCCACGGCTAAGCGTTTGGAAACAGCTAATGAAAGGTATGTTGCATCGCGTTGGATCAGCCACCTGATTCGGAGGTGTGTGGCATGGACGCTGGACTGTTGGTCCTCAGGCTCGCCGTCGGCCTGGCGGTGGCGGCACACGGCAGCCAGAAGCTGCTGGGATGGTTCGAGGGCCCCGGCCCGCAGGGGACGACCGCCTTCGTCCGGACCCTGGGCTTCCGCCCCGTGCTCCTGTGGAGCGCCGGGGTGTGGGGCACCGAGGTCGGTGGCGGGCTGCTCCTCGCCGCCGGCCTGCTGAGCCCGCTCGGCAGCCTCGGCGTCGCCGCGGCGATGCTCGTCGCCGCCTTCGCAGCGCACTGGGGCAAGGGCTTCTTCGCTCAGCGGGGAGGCTACGAGCTCCCCTTCCTGTACCTGGCCGCCGCGGCCGCCGCGGCGATCACCGGCCCCGGCCGCTACTCGCTGGACTCGCTCCTCGGGATCTCGCTCCCCGAGCCGGTGACCGGGATCGCCGGCGCGGTGCTCGTGGTCCTCGGCGTCGCCGCGGCGTTCGCCTCGCGGCCGCGGCGCACCGCGCAGGCGGTGGCGCAGCGCGCGGCCTGAGCCCGGCCCGGGCCGGGTCCCCGATCTCGAGGGACCCGGCCCGGCGCCGTCAGTGGAGCTCGATCAGCCAGAAGTCGTCCTGGATCAGCTCCATCGGGAAGTTGTGGACGTCGTTCCCGCCGCTGATGCTCACCGTCGCGGTGTGACCCGCAAAGGCGCCGGTGGCGGTCTTGATGGTGTTCCCCGACCCGCGCACGCCGTTGATGATGAAGCCCGGCTTCTGGGCGTCCGGGGCGATGCTCACCTGGCCCTCGTTGACGAGTGTCCCGACCCCCCACGGGCCCTGGGTGAAGCGGAAGGTCGTGATCGCGTCGACCACCGCGCACGGCGGTGGCGTCGTCGACGAGCAGGCGACGTCGTCCGTCGCGTTTCCGACGACCGTGCCGTCGACCATCGAGTAGAGGGGGAAGGTGAACTTGTGCCGGGCGCCGAGCGGATCCTGGTTCTCGTCCTTGGCGTCACCCTTCGTCCGTACCGCGATGTACTGGGTGCCGGGGGCGGGCTCCGATGAGCCCGAGCCGTAGTCGGCGGGGGTCAGCCGGGGCAGGACCGCGTGGCCGCCGACCAGGCTCACGCCCTGGGGGGCGGCGGCGGAGGGCGCGGCGGCGCCGACAGGGCCGGTGACCGGGGTCACCGAGACCGGGGGCGCCGGGAGCTGGTCGGCGCGCTGCGCGGAGGCGATCGGTGAGAAGGAGACCCCTAGCACCACGGTCACCAGGGTGACGGGGATCAGGCGACGCAGGTTCACGCTGTGCTTCCTCCAGGCTCTGTCCATACTTCCTCGCCCGCGACGCCCGTCTCGCGCGGTGGGGCCATGCACGGCCCGCTTTCACTCTTCCCCGTCGCCGCGTCGCTCCACGGCATCGTAGATGGCCGTAGTCACCACACGCCTGTGGCGAGTTCGCGGACGCGATCGACTCGACGTCCGTACCCATGTTCGGCCCGCCGTCCGGGCGGCTACAATGCCCGGGGGTCACCGCGAGCTCTCGACGACAACCAGGGGTGACCGAGCAAGGGGCGGGGTGTCCATCAGCATCGGCCTCGGCGGCGGCAGCGCGGTCGCCGATCTCCTCCTCGAGCACCACCGGGCCTATTACCGGCCCCGGGTGGAGGTCCCGCCGCCGGTCCCGAAGCCTTCGCCGTCGCCACCGCGGACCCCGTCCGCCCGGCCGATCACCGCGGCGCTCGGCCCCGGGGCGGCGGTCACCCAGGTCCTGGTCATCCGGGTCATCGCCTGCCTGGTGCTCTGGGCTGCCGCCGGCACCGTCTACGGCTTCTGGCAGCTCGGCAACGCACTGATCCCGACGACGCCCCACGGCGTGGTCACCTGCGGCACACAGCGCGCCATCGGAAGCCTCCCCGGCTGCTGACCTCCCGCTGAAACGGATGGGGCGCGCGGCCGCGGTGCATCTCGAAATTTGGAGCCGGACAAGGCCGCTGCTAGACTCCGGTGACCAGAGAGGGATGTTCGCGCGGGTGCGTGCGATCGATAATGGAGGTCTGTACATGCGGCGAAGCCGTCTGTCTCTCATCGGCTCGGTGTCGACTCTCGCACTCCTCGCATCCCCCTTGGCGTTCAGCGGGATGTCAGCGCACGCGGCCGCCGCGGACTGCACCGCCGGTGAGGTGTGCGTGTGGCAGTCGGCGAACTACGGTGGCACCGTGACCGTACTTATGGACGATGTCTGCCACAACCAGACGGTCGGCTCGGCGCTCGACGGCGACCCCGACACCCTCCAGGAGCTGCGCGTCTACGCCCAGCCGTCCTGTGCGGGCACGCCCACGGTGGTGAAGGCGGGAGCGCACGCCCCCAGCGTCACCGGCCAGAGCTTCCTCAACTGGCACGCCCCCGGCGCGTAGGCGCGGCGGTGCCGGAGGGCCCCGACCTTGCCGGGGCGATCTGGCACCCCAGCCCCAACTTCTGGCCCGGCCGTGAGGGATGCGGGGTCGACGGCATCGTCCTCCACGGCACCGCCGGCGGGGATGGGCCGAGCGTCGCCGCGTTCCTGAGCGACCCGTCCCGGGAGGCGAGCACGCACTTCGTCATCGGCCAGGACGGCGCGGTGTTCCAGCTCGTCCGGCTGCGCGACTCGGCGTGGGGCAACGGCATCCCCGTCCATTCGCGCTGGCCGCTGATCGCGGAGCGTACCGGGGTCAACCCGAACCGCTACACCATCAGCATCGAGCACGCGAAACCCTCCGCCGACAACTCCGACCCCCTCACCCCCGCGCAGCTGCGCGCGAGTGTGTCCCTGGTGCGATGGCTGCTCGCGGCGCTGCCCGAGCTCGGCCTCGCCGGCGACCACCTCGTCGAGCGCCGCGACTCCGGCTCGCTGCGCGACATCGTGATCGGCCACTGCGACATCGACTCGGTGACCCGCGCGCACTGCCCCGGGACCTGGGACTGGGACGGGTACCTCGAGCTGCTGGTGGCCGATCAGCCGGGCGGCTCGGCGTAACCGGGGTTCGTTCCTACGAGTGCGCGATCACGTCCTCGCCTTGAGCACGCAGATGGCGAGGTGGGCGGCCTGCACCGCACGGTTCGTCGTCTCGCTCGCGCCGGTGTCGGCCTCCACCGCGGCCTTGGCACTGTCGCCGGCCTGCTCGAGCTCCACCACGCCCTCGCGTGAGGGTGCGCCCTCGCCGAGCAGTCGGGTGACCTTCTCGGTCTTCGACTTGAACTCGCGCACCACCGCGGCCAGGACCGGCGATGCGCCCGGATCCGCCTCGACAGCGTCGGCCGCCTCGCGAACCTTCACCCCCACGCCTGCGAGCTCCGTCGCGATGTCCATCTCCGTCCTCCGGTGGTCGGGCTGTTCGCTACGGGAAGGCGCCCGGGAGCGGCTCCCTGACCGTACGGTCAGGGCCCGAACCTGGCGGAGGGAGAGGGATTCGAACCCCCGAGGGCTTGACGGCCCTTGCGGTTTTCAAGACCGCTCCGATCAACCACTCCGGCATCCCTCCGTGTCCTCATCGTATGGGAAGGGGAGGGCGCCGGGCGGGCCGGTCACGGGGTGGCGACGGGCTGTCGGGCGACGGCGGCGTCGGTATACTCGACGCCGCCGCGGGGAGGTGGCTGAGTGGCCGAAAGCGCCCGCCTGCTAAGCGGGTGAGGGGTGTTAAGCTCCTCCGAGGGTTCGAATCCCTCCCTTCCCGCCAGCCCCACCACCGCGTCGGGGACGGGGGAGGCGGGGTTCCGCACAGCCTTCCCGCGAAGGTTCCTCTCGACGGTGTGTCCGGGAACGTGGCAATCTGGTAGCCACCGGCCCGGGCGAGGGGGGCGAGCGGCTCGACCGCTGATGGTGGAAGGAAGGGAGTTCGGAGATCAGCGATGCGCGTTTTGGTCGTCGAGGACGACCGGCGGCTCGCCCGTGCCCTGATGCGCGGGCTGCGGGAGGCCGGTCTGCGTGCCGACGCCGTGGGCACCGCCGACGAGGCGGTGGACGCGGTCGCGTCGGCGTCCTACGACGTCATCGTGCTCGACGTGATGCTCCCCGGCGGGCGCGACGGCTTCTCGGTCTGCGCGGAGCTGCGCCGCAGTGGGCTCGCGATCCCGGTGCTCATGCTCACCGCACGGGACTCGGTCGACGACCGGGTGCGCGGCCTCGAGGCGGGCGCCGACGACTACCTGGTCAAGCCCTTCGCCTTCCGCGAGCTGGTTGCGCGCATCCGCGCCGTCACCCGGCGTCACCAGCCGCCGAGGTCCTCGGTGGTCGAGGTCGGCGATGTCCGGCTCGACGCCGACGCCTGGACGGTGACGATCGCCGGCCACCCGGTGGCGCTCACCCCCAAGGAGTTCGCCATCCTCGAGCTGCTGATGCAGAACGCGGGGCGGCTCCTGAGCCGCACCCAGATCGAGGAGGAGGTCTGGGACACCGACCTGCACACCGAGTCGAACCTGCTCGAGGTCTACATCGCGCGGCTGCGGCGCAAGCTCGGCGCCGGCGGCGCGACCGACCTCATCACCACCATCCGCGGGGCGGGGTACCGCCTGGAGTCCGACGGTTCATGCGTGCCTTCCTCGGGCGCACCCGCGTCCGCCTGACCGCCACCTACTCGGCGCTCTTCATCGTCCTGGCGGCAGCGGTGTCGACCGCCTTCTACGTCGCGTACGCGCGCTCGCAGTACTCGTCGACCGACACCGAGGTCGCGGAGCGGGTGGCGGCGCTCGTCAATGGCCTCGAGACCGACGCGATCCCGATCAGCTTCGACCACAAGGACACGATCCCCGACGCGACCCAGGGTCAGGTGAGCGAGCCGGTGACCCCCGCGCTCGCCCGGTCGCTCCTCCGCCTCCACCCCACGCTGGCGAACCCGCTGATCGAGACCACCTCCGACGCGGGAGGCAGGGTGCGCATCCTCGCCAAGCCGGTCGACGGCCCCACCTACCACTTCCTCGTCGTCGGCAGCCACCCGATGACCCAGATCCAGACCGCCCTCGACCAGGCGAAGCTGCTCCTCCTGGTCGTCGTCGTCTGCATGGTCGCGATCGCCTCGGTGCTCGGCTACTGGCTCGCCGGACGGGCGCTGCGGCCGGTGCGGATGATCGCCGGCGCGGCGCGAGCGATCAGCGAGCACGACCTGCACCGGCGCATCGCCATCGATCTGCCCCCCGACGAGCTCGGCGAGCTCGCCGAGACGTTCAACGCGATGCTCGTCCGGCTCGAGGCGGGCTTCAGCACCCTGCAGCGCTTCACCGCCGACGCCGCCCACGAGCTCCGCGCGCCGCTGGCGATGATCCGCGCCGAGCTCGAGG
>VBHE01000029.1:8018-9099 GCA_005889515.1 Chloroflexota bacterium
CCGACCAGCTCCTGCTGCTCGCCCGGGCCGACGCCGGCTCCCTGGCGCCACGATTCCAGCGCGTCGACCTCAGCGACCTCCTCGAGGAGACGGTCGACCGCTGGCGGCTGCTGGCCGGTTCGCGGGGGGTGCGGGTCGCCCTCGAGCCTCCGCCCCCGGGCGCCATGTGGGCCGATCCCGAGCTGCTCCGCCGGCTCGTGGACAACCTCCTCGACAACGCGGTGCGGCACAGTCCGGAGGGTGAGGCGGTGACCGTCCAGGCCGCCTGCGCGGACGGGCGCTGGCGGCTGGAGGTGGCCGACGCCGGGCCGGGCGTGCCCGACGCGATCCGCGACCGCCTCTTCCAGCGCTTCACCCGCGCCGATCCCGCCCGTGGCCGGGACACCGGCGGCGCCGGGCTCGGCCTCGCGCTCTGCGCGGTGATCGCCGACCTCCACGGCGGCAGCGTCGTCCTCGCCCCGCCGAACGGACCGCCGTCGGGCGCCCACTTCGTGGTCGACCTCGCCGCCGATCCGCGCGAGGCGGCCGTCTAGAGGTCGGCCGCGGCGACGATCTCGACCCGCGCGTCGCGCTCCCGGGCCACGGCGAGGACGGCGTCGAGGTTCGCCGAGGGCCGGGGGTGCAGCCGGGTCCAGGCGCTGTCGATGCGCCCTCCGCGGACCACGGCCACGCCGCAGTCGCGGAAGCCGGTGACCATCACCGCCACGTCGCGTCGCTCCTCGGCGAGGTGGGCGAGGAGCTCGTCGAGGAGCAGGAAGCGGCTGATCCCGACCAGCTGCCAGCGCCCGGCGAAGAGCTGGGGCAGCATCTCGGCGGTGACCGCGCGGACCCGGACCACGTCCAGGAGGACGTCGTCCCCGGCGGCCCGCCGCCGCACCAGCTCTCCCGCCCGAGGCCCGATGACGACCTCGTCGCCCCGGTAGGAGCTCAGGCCGCGCTCGCCGCGGCCGAAGAGCAGGACGCCCTCGAAGTCGCGCGCCTGGGCGCGCAGGTAGCCGGTCAGCCGGTCGACGCGGAGGGTCGCGATGAGCGCGTCGAAGTCGACGAAGGCGCTCTTCAGGCGCCGGTGGACCACCACCTC
>VBHE01000357.1:0-2122 GCA_005889515.1 Chloroflexota bacterium
CGCGCGTCACCTGGCGGCTCGCCTACGACACGTCCTTCACCGCCGCGGCGCTGCTGAACAGCGTCGCGGTGAGCCGACGGGACCTCGTGCTCTGCGTCACTCCGCCGATCCAGGGTGCGTTCGCCGGCGCGCTGCTCGCCCGCCGCTGGCGCGTGCCGCTCGTGCTGCTGGTCAAGGACCTGCCGCTCGAGGCCGCGCTCTCGGTGGGGATGATGCGCCCGGGACGCGCCCACCGCGCCGGCGAGCGGTTGGAGCGAGGGGCGTACGCGCTCGCGGATCGGATCGTGGTCATCAACCCGCGGTTCCAGCGGAGCCTCACCCGGCAGCGGGTGCCGGAGGGGAAGGTCGCCGTGATCCCCGACTGGGTCGACGTCGAGGAGATCCGGCCGCGCCCGCCCGAGCCGGACATGCGCGCGCTCCTGGGCAGCTCGGACGGCGAGTTCGTCGTGCTCCACGCCGGCAGCATGGGCGAGAAGCAGCGGCTCGGCGTCGCCGTCGACGCGGCCCGGATCGCCGGGCGCGAGGCACCGGTCCGGCTCGCCCTCGTCGGGGACGGCCCCCAGCGTGCGGCGCTCGAGGAGATGGTCCGAGGCGGCGGGATTGGGAACGTGCGGCTGCTCCCGCTGCAGGCGGGATCGACCTTCGGGCGCCTGCTCTCCGCCGCCGACGCGCTGCTGCTGCACCAGCGCGCCGACATCCTCGACAGCGTCGCGCCCTCCAAGCTGCTCGCCTACATGGCGGCGGGCCGCCCGATCCTCGCCGCCGCGCACCCGGAGAGCGTCGCGGCCCAGCTGGTCACCGAGGCGGGATGCGGGGTGATCGTGCGGCCGGAGGCGCCCGAGGCTCTCGCCGACGCGATGCGCACTCTGAGCGGCGATCCAGGACTGCGCCGCGCGCTCGGGCTGGCCGGGCGTCGGTTCGTGGAACGGCACTTCGACAAGCGGGCGATCGTGGCCCGCTGGGAGACGCTGCTCGCCGAGACGGTGGCGGGAGGACCGGCATGGTGACGCACCTTCCCGTCGACCCGGACGTCGAGGTCGGCCTGGGCAGGCTGCCCGTGACCGTCAAGCGCCGGCTCCGCCGGCTGATGCCACGCCGGGTGCGCCCGCACCGCATCTGGTCCGGTCCGCTCCGGGGTCGACGGCTGGTCACATCGTGGCACGACTACCCCGCGGCGATCCTCGGGTACACCGAGCGCCCGCTGCTGCGATGGCTCCAGGCCACGGTCCACCCGGGGGAGACGTGGATCGACGTCGGGGCCCACTACGGGTACACCGCCCTCGCGCTGAGCGCGCTCGTCGGCCCCCGAGGCCGGGTGTTCGCCTTCGAGCCGGTGCTGGCCACCGCCGGACATCTCAGCGGCACCCGCGCGCTGAACGATCTGGCGCAGCTCACCGTCGTCCCCCTCGCGCTCGGCGAACTCCGCGGGATCCACCCCATCGACGTGCCGCTGGTGCGGGGCATGGCGGACCACGTCGCCGATGGGCGGGCGGTCGCCTCGGACCGCGTGCTCACCGTCGCCTTCGACGACGTCTGGCGGGACATCTCCCGGGGAGACCGACGCATCCACGGCGTGAAGATCGACGTGCAGGGCATGGAGATCGACGTCCTGACCGGCATGCGCGACGCGCTGCGCTCGTCGCGTCCCGTCCTCGTCGTGGAGATCCATCACGGCGTCGATCGGACGGTTCTCCTCCAGCTGCTGGCGGACCTCGGATATGGCCGCCGACCCGACGCCTCCGAGGTTCCGGACGAGGATCATGGCTCGAGCTACCTGGACGATCGCAGCTACTGTTTCGTCCCCGTCTGATCGCCCGGCGACGCCGGGCGGTGAGCGGGACCCGCTCGGGATCCCGATCGAGTGGAACGCGACCGACGCGGAGTTCGCCTGCGACCGGACCGTCGACGAGCTGGTCGCGGAGCAGGCGCTGCGCGCACCCGAGGGGCTCGCGGTGGCCGGTGGCGGGAGAACACTCCGCTATGCCGAGCTCAACTCCCGGGCCAATCAGCTCGCGCGCCACCTCTGCGAGCTGGGGGTGGGCCCCGAGGTGCTCGTGGGTGTGTGCATGGAGCGCTCACCGGAGATGGTGGTCGGCCTGTTGGGCATTCTCAAAGCCGGAGG
>VBHE01000357.1:2280-2477 GCA_005889515.1 Chloroflexota bacterium
CGAGCCGCCGCCGGCCCGGGCGGGTCCGGAGAACCTCGCCTACGTCATCTACACCTCGGGATCCACCGGCGCGCCGAAGGGTGTGATGATCGAGCACCGCGGGCTTCTGAACCTGGTGACGTGGCACCGGCGCACCTACGCGGTGGGTCCGGAGGATCGGGCGACCCACCTGGCCGCGATCGGCTTCGACGCCACGG
>VBHE01000030.1:0-8288 GCA_005889515.1 Chloroflexota bacterium
CCGATCACGACGCGCCTTGGGGACGCGTTCCTTGGGGACCGCCATGTCTTCTCCGTCTGCGCACGCGCGCCTCGTGGCGCGCACCGGCGGCCGAGTATAGCGGCAGTCGGTTTCGCGGGGGGACAACTCCCCCCGTCCCCTGGGCTAGCGCCTTCGGCGTCGGGACTCCGGCGCCGGGAGGCTCTCGATCCCCTTGCGCACCGTCTGCACGGTGCGCTGGAGCTGGGCGTCGAGGTCCTCCATCACCTGGCGCGCGTAGGCGTCCGCCTCCGTCGCCACCCGTGAGGCCCGCTCCTCGGCATCGTCGACGAGCCCGCGGGCGCGCTCCTCGGCGGCACGGGTCACCACGTGCGATGAGACCAGGGCGCTGGCGTGCTCGGCGGCGTCGCGTCCCATCCGCTCGGCGTCCTGGCGCGCCGCGGCGACGAGCCGCTCCGCCTCCTCGCGGGCGGCGGTGCTGGTGCGCTCGGCGGCCTCGCGCGCCTCCTCGATGAGCGCCCCGGCGGTCTCCCGCGCCTGGCCGAGCAGCCGGTCCTGCTCGTCGATCACCCAGTGCGCCTGCTTCATCTCCTCGGGAAGCTGCATCCGGGCGCGATCGATCAGGTCGAGCGCCTCGTCCTCGTTCACCACCACGTTGGGGGTGAAGACGATGCGCTTGCCGTTGACCACGAGGCTCTCCAGGCGGTCGAGGAGGTCGATCACCGAGGGGCTCTCGGCGGCGATGTCCTTCACGGCCCTTCCCCCTGTTCCTCCGATTCCTCCTCCCTCCCGAAGCGACGCCGCATCGCCCGCGCGCTCGGCGGCGGGAGCACGTCCTCGACCATGCCGCCGAAGCGGTACACCTCCTTGATGAGCGAGGAGGAGACGTAGACGTTCGAGAAGGAGGTCATCAGAAAGACGGTGTGGATCTCGGGCGCGAGCCGGCGGTTCATCAGCGCCATCTGGAACTCGTTCTCGAAGTCGCTGACGGCGCGCAGGCCGCGCACGATGGCGGCGGCGCCGACCCGGCGCGCGTACTCCACGGTGAGCCCGTGAAAGGTGTCGACCTCGACCCGCGGGTTCTCGTTGACGCTCTGACGGATGAGCTCCCTTGCCGGGGTTCTCCAGCACCGACATGATCACCCGGTCGAAGATCAGCGTCGCCCGCTCGAGCACGTCGAGGTGACCCAGGGTCACCGGGTCGAAGCTCCCCGGGTAGACGGCGATGCGGGTCATCCTCTCTCCCGTTGGTCCAGGGCATCGTCGGCCGCGTCCGCCGCGGCGACCCGGCGGAAGAAGGTCAGCCGGGTGGTGCCGTAGGTCGCCTCCCGGACACGCTCCAGGCCACCAACCGCGTCGGGGAGCATCGCGGCGCGGTGATGTTCGCACACCACGAGGGGAGGAGACTGCGCGCCGAGGGCGTCGAGCACGGCGGTCAGCCCGGTGTCGTGATAGGGGGCGTCGACGTAGACGAGGTCGGCGCCCGCGAGGTCGGCCGGACGGCCGCGGACCCAGGCGAGGGCCTCGGCGG
The DNA here is from genome assembly GCA_005889515.1 of Chloroflexota bacterium. Classification (GTDB taxonomy): domain Bacteria; phylum Chloroflexota; class Dormibacteria; order Aeolococcales; family Aeolococcaceae; genus CF-96. The sequence continues at coordinate 1,511 of VBHE01000030.1, forward strand.
TGACCAGCCGGCAGCGGCCGGCGCACCCCAGCCGCCCAGCGGTCTGGGCCACGAGCCGCAGGGTCGAACGGTCGCGCTCGACGAAGGTCACCCGTGCGGCGCCGCGGCTCAGCGCCTCGAAGCCCACCGTCCCGGCGCCGGCGAAGAGGTCGACCACCGCGGCCCCGTCGACGGCGCCGAGGATGTTGAAGAGCGCCTGCCGGACCAGCGAGGTCGTCGGCCGGGTGGCGAGGCCCGGCGGGGTGTCCACCTGCCGCCCACGCCAGGCGCCGGCGGTGATGCGGGTCGCCGCCGCGCCGCCCATCAGTCGAGGTCGAACACGGCGCGGAAGGCGTTCATCGCCTCGGCGAGCGGGGGGTGGCGGTCGAGGGCGGGATCGATGTCGAGCCAGCGCTCGGCGGCGGCGCGGGCGCGCTCCATCAGCACCTGGTCGAGGAGGTCGGCGACCCGCATCTCGGGGAGACCGTGCTGGCGCAGCCCGATGACGTCGCCGGGCCCGCGCATCCGCAGGTCGAGCTCGGCGAGGTCGAAGCCGCTCCTCGTCCGCGCCACCTCCTCGAGCCGCTGGCGGCCGGCGGGGTCGGGAGAGCCCTGGAAGAGCAGGCAGTGGGAGGCGTGGACCCCGCGGCCGACCCGGCCACGGAACTGGTGGAGCTGGGCGAGGCCGAAGCGCTCGGCGCCCTCGACGACCATGATCGTCGCGTTGGGGACGTCGACGCCCACCTCGACGACGCTCGTGGTCACCAGCACGTCGGCCTGGCCGGTGGCGAAGCGGCCCATCCGCTCCTCCTTCTCGCGGGAGGGCATCCGCCCGTGGAGCAGCTCGACGCGCAGGTCGGGGAAGACCTCGCTGCTCAGCCGCTCGTGCTCCGAGGTGGCGCTGCGCACTCCGAGGGTGTCCGACTCCTCGACCAGCGGGCAGAGGACGAAGACCTGCCGCCCCTCGGCGACCTCGGCGCGCACGAAGGCGTAGGCGTCGTCGCGTCCCTCGGGACCGACCACCGCTGTCGCCACCGGGATGCGTCCCGGCGGCATCTCGCGCAGCTCGGAGTGGTTGACGTCGCCGTAGAGGGTGAGCGCCAGCGAGCGCGGGATCGGGGTCGCGGTCATCGCCAGGAAGTTGGCCACCGCCGTGGACTTCTGCCGCACCTTCTGCCGCTGGGCGACGCCGAAGCGGTGCTGCTCGTCGACGACCACCAGCCCCAGCGCGGCGGGCCGGACCTCGTCCTCGGTGAGCGCATGGGTGCCCACCAGCAGGGTGTCGTGGCCGGCGGCGACGCCGCCGAGGATCTCCCGCCGGGCGCGGACCGGGGTGGCGCCGATGAGCAGGCGAACCGACACCCCGTGGGGTGCGAGCAGCCCGTCGAGGGTGGCGTGGTGCTGCCGGGCGAGGATCTCGGTCGGCGCCATCACCAGGGTCTGGAACCCGGCGTGGTGGGCCATGAGCGCCGCCATCGCCGCCACCACCGTCTTGCCGCTGCCGACGTCGCCCTGGAGCAGCCGGTTCATCGGCCCCGGCCGCGACATGTCGGTGAGGATGGCGTGGGCGGCCAGCCGCTGGCCGTCGGTGAGGCGGAAGGGCAGCGAGGCGGCGAAGCCGCGGGCGAGCTCGGGGTCGTAGGGGACCACCACCCCGTCGCCGCTCAGCCGCCGCCGCCGCGCCCGCTGGGCCGCGAGCTGGAGGAGGAAGAGCTCCTCGAAGCCCACCCGCTCGCGGGCGCGGTCGACGAGGTCCGGCGCCTCCGGGGCGTGGAGGGTGTGGAGCGCCTCGCCGAGGGTGAGCAGCCCCTCCTCCTCACGCACCGGCTCGGGGAGCGGGTCGGCGAGCAGCTCGACGAGCGGCAGCAGCGGCTCGATGCGCTCACGCAGGTAGCGGGAGGTGAGGCCGCCGGTCTCGGGGTAGACGGGGGCCAGCCGGCCGACGTGGAGCTGGTCCCCGGAGACGCGCTCGAACTCGGGGCTCTGGAGGACCGGCCCCCGCCTCTCCCACTTCACCTTGCCGCTGAGCAGCAGCTCCTCTCCCTCGCGGAGCTGGCGGACGAGGAAGGGCTGGTTGAACCACACCGCCGCGGCCGTGGTGACCCCGTCGTCGAGGGTGGCCTCGACCAGCGCCATCCGCTTGTAGGGGGTGCGCCGCGACGACACCCGCGCAAGGCGGGCCCGCACCGTCTGCACCTCGTTGCCGGGCACCAGGCTCGCCAGGGGGATCACCTCACGGGTGTCCTCGTAGCGCCGGGGCAGGTGGAGGAGGAGGTCGCGGACGGTGTGGAGGCCGAGCTTCGCCAGCCGGGCCGCCTGGCGGGGGCCGACGCCGGCGAGCCGCTCCACCGGGGTGTCCAGCCGGGCGGAGAACACCGGCCCGGCGCGGGGCGGGGCAGGGTGCGAGGTCACCTCCCCCAGTCTAGGCCGAACAGGGGTTCGGCTACCCGGTCAACCGGCACGGAGGCAGGCGGCCCCGATCGCCCCGGGGCCGGCGTAGGTGCCCACCACGGGGCCGATCTGCCCGGTGCCGAGCTCGAGCTCGGGGTAGGCGGCGGTCAGCCGGGGGCGGACCTCCTCGAGCAGCCGGGGGGCGCCGCTGTGCATCGTCCCCACCGCCTCGAGCGGGCCGGCCTCGGCGAGCAGCGCGAGCATCCGGTCGATGCCCTGGCGGCGGTTGCGCACCCGCGCCTGGGGGTGCACCTCGCCCTCGGCGATCCGGAGCAGCGGCTTGACGTTGAGGACCCCGCCGAGGAACGCCTGGGCGGCGCCGATGCGGCCGCCCCGGTGCAGGTAGGTGAGCGTGTCGAGGAGCACGTACACCACCAGCCGCGACCGGCGCGCCTCGGTGTTGCGGACGACCGTGTCCACATCTGCGCCGGCGGCGAGGTCGCGGAGCGCCGCCCGCACCAGGAACTGGACGCCCATGCTGACGGATCCAGAGTCGACGGGGGTCACCCGGTCATCGAGCTCCTGGGCGGCGAGCGTCGCCGACTGCAGGGTTCCGCTCAGCTTCTGGGAGATGTGGATGCTGAGCACCCGGTCGCCGGGCTCGCGGAGCAGCTCGCGGTACACCGCCGCGAAGTCCTCGGGCGACGGCTGGGAGGTGGTCGGCGAGATGCCGCCCCGGGCGAGGCGCGCGTAGAAGGCGTCGGCGTCGAGGTCGACGCCGTCGCGGAACTGCTCCTCACCGAAGCGCACGGTGAGGGGCACGACCCGGACCCCGAGGGCCGCCGCCTCGGAGGGGAGGATGTCGGAGGTGCTGTCGGTGACGATGTGCAGCACGGTCACTCCAGGGAGAGGATGTAGGGGTAGTGCTCCTGACCGCCGTCGTGGACCTCGAACTCGACGTCGGGGTGCCTGCGGCGGAGCGAGACGACGAGCTGCTCCGCGGTCTCCTCGTCGATCCCCGCGCCACGGTAGACGGTGATCAGCTCGGGCTCGCGGCCGGCGTGGTCGAGCACCGCCTCGACCACCGAGAGATGGTCCCTGCCGACCTGGGTGATGCGGTCGTCGACGACGGCGATGACGTCGCCCTCGTGGATGTCCTGCCCGTCGGCGGTGCTGTCCCGGACCGCATGGGTGATCTCGACGGTGACCACCCCGCCGATCGCCTCCTCCATCCGCGCGCAGTTCGATGCCAGGTCGCCGCCGGGGTCGAGGGCGAGCAGCGCGGTGATCCCCTGGGGAAGGCTGCGGGTCGGCACCACCCGCACCGCCACCTCGGGGGCGAGGGCGTCGACCTCGAGCGCGGTCATGATGACGTTGCCGTTGTTGGGCAGGATGATCACCGATTCGGCGTTGGTGGCCCGCACCGCGTCGAGCAGGTTCTCGATCGACGGGTTCATCGTCTGGCCGCCCTCCACGATCTGCACCGCGCCGAGGCTCTCGAACAGGCGGCGGTTGCTGCGCCTCCTCGGCGGCGGCGCGCTCGAGGATGTCGTGGTGCTGGATCGACATGTCCTCGACCTTGAGCTTGCTGAGCCGGCCGCGCTCGGCGGCCCGGGTGATCAGCACCGCGGGATCGTGGGTGTGGATGTGGACCCGGACCAGCTCCTCGTCGCCGACCACGAGCGACGAGTCGCCGAGCGCCCCGAGCTCCTCGCGGAGGGCGTCGACGTCGAGGCCGGGTCCGCCGATGAGGAACTCGGTGCAGTAGCCCCAGCCCTCGTGGCGCACGGCGACGGCGGCGGCGCCGCGGCGCTCGCCGGGCGCGGCACCGCTCGCGATCGCGGGACCTCCGCCCGGCCGGCGCAGCGCGGGCTCTCCGACGCGCCGGGGCGCGACGAGGGCGAGCGCATCCTCGGCGGCGACGCCGGGATCGCCGTCGAGGGCCCTGGCGAACCCCTCGAGGATCACCGCGAAGCCGAGGCCACCGGCGTCGACGACACCCGCGTCGCGGAGCACGGCGAGCTGGTCGGGGGTCCGCTCCACCGCGGCGTGGGCCTCGGCCACCGCGGTCTGGAGCACCTGGCGGATGTCGTCGGATCCCTCCGCCGCCCGCTTCCCCGCCGCCGCGGCCTCGCGGACCACGGTGAGGATGGTGCCTTCGGTCGGCTTCATCACCGCCTTGTAGGCGACCGCCGAGGCCTCGCCGAGGGCGACCGCGACGCCGGCGGCGTCGACCCGTTGATGCCCCCGCAGCCCCTGGCTGAAGCCGCGCAGCACCTGGGAGAGGATCACCCCGCTGTTGCCCCGCGCGCCCATCAGCGAGCCGTGCGCGGCCGCCTGCATCACCGACGCGGCGGAGCCGGGCTCGGGCGCCTTGGCGGCGTCCTCGACCGCGCTGCGCAGGGTCAGGTACATGTTCGAGCCGGTGTCGCCGTCGGGGACGGGGAAGACGTTGAGGTCGTTGACCACCTCCTGGTTGGCCTGGAGCCAGGCGAGCGCGCTGGTCAGCCCCGCCATCACCTGCCGGCCGCCGATCTCCCGCAGCGGCTCGCGCTCGGTGGCGGTCACGCCGCTCGGGGCGGCGTCGCGGTCAGCGCCGGCCACCCTCGTCCTCGAGATGGATCCCCTGGACGTTGACATTGACCGAGATGACGGGGAGGCCCAGCATCCGTTCGACCTCGTACTTCACCGCGCTCATCAGGTTGTGGGCGACCTCGCTGATCCGGGTCCCGTACTGGGCGATCACGTAGAGGCCGATGACGATCCCGCCCTCCCCCACCTCGATCTCCACGCCGCGGTGGAGGTTGTCCCGGTTCAGCCGCTCGGCGATGCCGTCCCGCAGGCCGCGGGCGGCCATGCCGACGATCCCGTAGCACTCGTTGGCGGCGTGGCCGGCGATCGAGGCGACCACGCGGGGTGAGACCTCGATCCGGCCCAGGTTGTCGGTGCGGGTGAGGGCTTCTCTCGCCCTGACCTTGGTGGTCGGCACGGTATCCCCATAAGTCGCGGGACGGGCGCTGTGTTATCCTCGGCCGCCAGTGCACGAGGGCCGGTGCACACGACCGCGGCCAGCCGCAGGTACGCGCCATTCCAGTATGGCATCTGGCACGCCGGGGCCTGGCGCACGGGGACGAACGATGGCACAGCGGTGTGAGCTCTGCGGCAAGGGCCCGATGTCGGGCAACAACGTCAGCCACTCGAAGGTGCGGACGCGCCGCCGCTTCATGCCCAACCTGCAGCGCGTCCACGTGGTCGTCGCCGACCGCTCCGTCCGCCGCCTGGTCTGCACCCGCTGCATCCGCACCCAGTCGAAGGTGCGTTAACCTCCCACCCCCCCTCCCTTTTCAGAGGACCCAGGCCGCGCCCTCGGGGAGAGGCGAGCCCGGCTCCGCCCGGAGCACCGCGGCGAGCAGGCGCAGCCCCTCGACGATCCGCGGACCGGGCCGGTTGAAGTAGCTGGAGCCGTCGACCGCCGCGATCCTGCAGCCGAGCCCCGCGAAGCCCGGGCGCCCGGTGAGGTCGAGGATGGACTCCAGGCTGCGCTCGAGCCCGAAGCCGCAGGGCATGAGCACCATCACCTCCGGTGCGGCCTCGACCACCTGCTCCCAGGCCACCTCCCTCGAGCGCTCCCCCTCGGAGGCGAGCACGTCCCGCCCCCCGGCGCGGCGGACCATCTCCGGGACCCAGTGCCCGTCCAGGCAGGCGGTGGCCGGGGGCGCCGCGCCGGCCGGCGGCAGCGCCTCGACCTCGGCGATCGCCTCGCGCATCCGCACCGCCAGCGCCTCCGCCTCGCGCTCGTGCCCGGTCGCCTCGCCGAGCACCCGCGCGGTGGCGACGATCCCCTCCAGGCTCTCCGGCTCCAGGGAGATGACCGGGACGTCGCCGCCGAGCCGCCGTGCCGCCACCTCCACCTCCCGGTAGGCGACGGCGCAGACCTCGCAGAGCTCCTGGGTGACGATGAGGTCGGGCCGGAGCTCGGCGAGCAGCTCCTCGTCGAGTCGGTAGATGCTCGACCCGCTGTGGAGCGCCCCGCGAATGTGCCGGTCGATGGTGGCGCAGCTCTGCCCGGTGTGGTCGATCGAGCTCGAGGTGAGGCGGGGGAGCCGCTCAGCCTGCGGGGGGAAGTCGCACTCGTGGGTGACCCCGACCACCTCGGGGCCGGCGCCGATCGCGAAGAGCAGCTCGGTGGCGCTGGGCAGCAGCGAGGCGATGCGCACGCGGTCGATCCCTAGGAGGCGGCGACCCGACGCTTCGGCGCCTCGGCGCGCAGGCTGCGGAGCAGTGAGACCATCTCGACGGCGGCGAGCGCCGCGTCGGCGCCCTTGTTGCCGTGCTTGCCCCCGGCGCGGTCGATGGCCTGTTCCAGGGTCTCGGTGGTGGCGGTCTCGGAGGAGGTGGGAATGCGCGC
>VBHE01000030.1:8636-10039 GCA_005889515.1 Chloroflexota bacterium
GGACGGACTCACCCGGCCGGGGGTCCGGCGTCGGGGTCGAGGGCGCTGAGCAGGTGGCCGAGCTTGTCGCGCTTCGCCCGCAGGTAGCGCTCGTTCTGGGGGGTCGGCGGGATCATCAGGGGCACCTGCTCGACCACCTTGAGGCCGTAGCCGGCGAGGCCGAAGTACTTCTTCGGGTTGTTGGTCAGAGTGCGCAGCTCCTTCACCCCGAGGTCGGCGAGGATCTGCGCGCCGGTGCCGTAGTCGCGCTTGTCGACGGGCAGCCCCAGCCGCTCGTTCGCCTGCACGGTGTCGAGCCCCTCGTCCTGGAGGGCGTAGGCGCGGAGCTTGTCGATGAGGCCGATCCCCCTCCCCTCCTGGCGCAGGTAGACGATGATCCCCCGCCCCTCGTCGCCGATCATCGCCATCGCCTTGTGGAGCTGGGCCTGGCAGTCGCAGCGCTGCGAGCCGAAGACGTCGCCGGTGAGGCACTCGCTGTGCACTCGCACCAGCACCGGCCGGGAGTCGCCGACGTCGCCGAGCACCATGGCGACGTGGACCGCGCCGGTGATCAGGTCCTCGTAGCCGTGGATGGTCCAGGTGCCCTGCTCCGTCGGCAGCCGGGTGCTCGCGCCGTGCACCACGAGCCTCTCGGTGCGGCGGCGGTAGGCGATGAGCTCGTCGATGGAGACGGTGCGCAGCCCGTGGCGCTGGGCGAAGGCCTCGAGGTCGCTGCGCCGCGCCATGCTGCCGTCCTCGTTGAGGATCTCGCAGATCATCCCCGCGGGGAAGCGGCCGGCGAGCTTGCAGAGGTCGACCATCGCCTCGGTGTGGCCGGCGCGCTCGAGCACCCCCCCGGGGCGGGCGCGCAGCGGCGCGGTGTGGCCGGGGCGGGCGAAGTCGCGCGGGGTGGCGTGCTCGTCGCAGAGCATCCGGATGGTGGTGGCCCGGTCGTAGGCGCTGATCCCGGTTGTGACCCCGCGGCCGATGGCGTCGACGCTCACCGTGAAGGCGGTGGCGTGGTGCGAGGTGTTCACGTCGACCATGGCCGCAAGTCCGAGCTCGTCGAGCCGCCAGCCCTCCATCGACACGCAGATCATCCCCCGCGCGTGGGTGAGGGTGAAGTTGATGTGCTCGGGGGTGATGCGGTCGGCGGCGATGGCGAGGTCACCCTCGTTCTCGCGGTCCTCGTCGTCGACGATGATCACGAAGCGTCCCTGGCGGATGTCCTCGATCGCGTCCTCGATGCGGTCCAGCGCCATCTGTGTCGTGATGCTCCTCTGTTCGGTCAGGTCGGGCGGATGCCACCCATCGCCGCCAGGCTTCGTTCCACGTAGCGGGCGATGAGGTCGACCTCGAGGTTGACGCGGCGGCCCACCTGCCAGCGGCGGGCGGTGGTGACGGCGACGGTGTGGGGGATCAGC
>VBHE01000030.1:10044-14792 GCA_005889515.1 Chloroflexota bacterium
CCCTTGTCGACGAGGCGGCGGATCACCGCCGGTGGCGCGGCGATCCCCGTCCAGCGGGCGTTCGCCTCGTCGCGGGTCTCGCACACCGTGCCCACGGCGTCGACGTGGCCGGTGACCATGTGCCCGCCGACCCGGTCGCCGTAGGCGAGCGCCGCCTCGAGGTTCACGGGGTCGCCGGGCTCGAGGATGCCGAGGTTGGTGCGCCGGGCGGTCTCGGGCATGACGTCGGCGGTGAAGCCGTGGCCGTCGGCGGCGACCACGGTGAGGCAGCAGCCGTTGACCGCGATGCTGTCTCCGACGGCGACGTCGCGGACCACCGCGCGTGCGGAGACCCGAAGGCGGCCGCGGGACTCGATGGCGTTCTCGGCCACCTCGCCCAGCTCCTCGACGATCCCGCTGAACATCTCAGTCCACACAGTACGCCGAGCGTGGCTCCGGACGGCTCGACGGAGGTGGGAGCGGCCTGTTGTAGATGCGCAGGACGCACGGGGTGGCGAGCAGCGCGACGAGGTGCGGGTAGTCCTCGCCGAGGGCGCCGAGGCGCACCACCCGGTAGCCGCGGCGGGAGTACCAGGCGTGGAGGCGCTCCTTGTCGGGGTGGGCCCAGTCGGTGGGGACGAGCAGCTCGAGCTGCATGGTGTCGAGGCCGCGGGCGGCGCTGACCCACTCGGCGAAGTCGACGAGCAGCCGGCCGATCCCGGCGCCACGGTGCTCGGCGGCGGCGGCGAGCATCCCCAGCTCCCCGGTGCGGGGGTCGAGCCGCCGGACCCGGACGCAGCCGGCCACAACCCGGCCGGCGGAGGCGACCGCCACCTCGCCGGCGCGGATCAGGCCGGCCATCCGGTCCTCGTCGACCCGGGCGGCGCCGTCGCGCCACAGCCCCACCTCGCCGAGAGCGTAGGCGCCGTTGACGAGCCCGGTGAGCCCGGCGACGAGCGCTCCGTCCTCCGCGGCGGCCGCGGGCAGCAGGCCGACCTCGACCCCGCTCACCGCTCGGGGTCGCCGAGCTCCCCCGCGACGACGACGTCGGGCCCCGCCCGCCGCACCTCGACGTGGCGCAGCGGCCGCGCCGCCGCGAGGAGGTCGACCCCATGCCCGCCGACGGCCCCGGGGGCGGCGGCGCCGCCGATCACCCGCGGGGCGATGAGGGCGACCACGCCGTCGACGAGGCCGGCGTCGAAGAGGGCGCCGTGGAGCTCCGCGCCCCCCTCGGCGAGCAGGCTGATGCACCCCCGGGCGCCGAGGTGCTCGAGCAGCCGGCGCAGATCGACCCGGCCGGCCGCGTCCGGCAGGGTCACCACCTCGGCACCCGCCTCCTCGAGGACGCGGCGACGCTCGGCGGGAGCGCGATCGGTGGTGGCGATCACCGCCCCCGGCGGGCCGGCGGCGAGCAGTCGCGCGGCCGGCGGGGTGCGCAGCGCGCTGTCCACGACCACCCGCAGCGGAGACCGCCCACCGCCCTCGGGGAGGCGGGTGGTGAGCTCGGGGTCGTCGCGCACCGCGGTGCCGGCGCCGACCAGGACGGCGTCGTGGGCATGGCGCAGCCGGTGTGCCCCGAGCCGGGCCTCCGGCGAGGTGATCCACCGGGATTCCCCGGTGTGGGTCGCGATCCGGCCATCGAGCGACATCGCGAACTTGGCGGTGACGTAGGGCAGCCCGGTGGTGACGTGGCGGAGGAAGAAGCGGTTGAGCCGGCGGGCCTCCGCCGCGCGGACACCCACGTCGACGGCGATCCCGGCGGCGCGCAGGGCGGCGATCCCGCGGCCCGCGACCAGCGGGTTGGGATCGGCCATCGCGACCACGCAGCGGCCCACCCCCGCGGCGATCACCGCCTCGGCGCAGGGCGGGGTCCGGCCGTGGTGGCTGCACGGCTCGAGGGTGACGTAGAGGTCGGCGCCCCGGGCGCGCTCACCGGCGAGCCGCAGCGCCTCGACCTCGGCGTGGGCCTGCCCGGCGCGGCGGTGGAAGCCGGTCGCGATGACCTCGCCGTCGCGGGCGACCACCGCCCCCACCATCGGGTTGGGGCTGGTGGCGAAGTCCGCGGAGGCGGCCGCCGCGAGGGCGAGGTCCATCAGGCGCCCGTCGGCGCCCTCCTCGCCGCCGCTCACCGCGCGCTGCGGGTCGCGGCCGGGCGGGGCGGCCCCAGGCTGCCGTCGGGGAGCAGCGCCCGGCGCGTCTCCAGGGTGGCGCGGAGCTGGCCGCAGGCGGCCTCGGTGGCCGCGCCCCGGGTGTCGCGGACGGTGGCGCGCACGCCGCGCAGGGCGGCGAGGAAGCGCCGGGTGGCGGCCGCCGGTGGCGGGCCCCACGGGCTCCCGTCGATGACGTTCATGGGGATGACGTTGACGTGGGCGCGTGCTGCGTGGGCGAGCCGGCGCAGGGCGGCGGCCTGCTCCTCGGAGTCGTTCACCCCGCCGATGAGGCACCACTCCAGGGAGAGGCGGCGGCCGGTGGCCTCGGCGTACGCCGTCCCCGCCGCCATCAGGCTGTCGATCGGGTGGGCACGGTTGAGGGGGACGAGGCGGTCGCGGAGCTCGTCGTCGGCGGCGTGGAGGGAGATGGCGAGGGTGACCGGGAGTCCCTCGGTCGCCAGACGGTGGATGGCGGGCACCACCCCGCTGGTGGAGACCGTGATCCGGCGGGGGCTGATCCCCGCCTCGGAGCCGAGGATGCGCAGCGACTCCACCGTCGCCTCGTAGTTGGCGAGCGGCTCGCCCATCCCCATGTAGACGGCGTGGGTGACCGGGCCGAGCCCCCGGCGGTGGAGCGCGGCGGACGCCGCGCGGACCTGGTCGACGATCTCCGCCGCGGTGCAGCTGCGGCGCAGCCCGGCGCGGCCGGTGGCGCAGAACGGGCACCCCACCGCGCAGCCGACCTGGGTGCTGACGCAGACGGTGGCACGGCGCGCGCGCCTCGGCGAGGCGCGGGTCTCCATGGCGACGGTCTCGACGGTGAGCCCGCCGTCGAGGCCGGAGAGCAGCTTCACGGTGGCGCCGCCGTCCGCCTCGCTCTCCGCGGCCACCTCGACGGTGGTGAAGCGGAGCTCGGCGCCGAGCGCGTCGCGCGCCGCGGGGGGGAGCTGGCGCACCCCGTCGAGCGCGGTCACCCCCGGACGCCAGACCGCCTCGTGCAGCTGGGTGCCGCGCCAGGGGGGAAGGCCGAGGCGCGCGGCGACGTCGCGCAGCGACGCCTCGTCGAGGATCGAGATGGGGACGCTCATGGAGTGCGACCCATGGTACGGGCCGGCTGAATTACCTCCTCGCCGCCGGCCTGGGCATCGTCGCCGTCACCCTGCTGAGCCGGGTGCGGCGTGCCGCCGGTCGGCCGCCGATCCGCTGGGCCCACCTCGTGCTCGGAGTGGGCCTCTGCGGCGCCGGGGTCCTCCTCCTCCAGCTCGACGTCAGCCTCGTCGGCGTCCGCTGACCCCCTCCGCCTCGTCGAGGGCCGCCACCGCCTCGCGGAGCCGGCCGGCGGTGGCGTCAGCGGAGGCGAGGAGGAGCAGCGCCGGCCGCGACCGTCCGGAGAGCTCCGCGCCGCGCTCGAGCAGACGCACCGCCTCTCCGAAGCGGCCACGGCGGCAGAGCGCCGCCCCGGTGTCGAGCAGCGCGTCCCAGCGTGCGGTATCGAGCTGTGCGGCGCGGAGCGCCTGGAGCCCTGCGTCGCGGGGCCGGCCGGCGCGGGCGGCGAGGAGCGCCGCGAGCCGCAGCGCCTCGGGTTCCGGATCCGCCTCGAGCAGCGGGACCAGCAGTGTGCGGGCGGCGGCGGCGTCGCCGCGGTCGAGGGCCTCGGCCACGGCCCGGGTGGCCTCGGCGGTGTGGGCCCCGAGGGCCGCCGGCTCGGGGCTCCAGGACGAAGGGGATCCCGGTGGCGAGGCCGATCGCCGCCCCCACCGACCAGAGCCGGAGCGACGCGGCCGTCCCCGGCGCGATGGCGGCGACGAGCAGCGCCAGGGTGGCGACGACGATCACCGGGAGCGCGGTCGCGGCGAGCCGGTCGGCACGGCGGGCGGCCCCGGGGGTGGCGAGCCGCAGCCGGTAGCGGAGGCTCCGCGGCATCGGCAGCAGGGCGATCACCACCGCCAGCGGCCAGGCGCCCATCGGCTCAGCCGCGGTCAGGCATTGCTGAAGACGGGGATGTTCACCCCGGTCAGCGGCGCCGCCTCCTCCCGGACGAGCCAGGCGACGAGGGCGGCGATGTCGTCCGGGGTGACGCCGGGGGTGAGCTGGGGCGCGGCGCGGCGGAGCATCTCGGTGTCGACCGCACCCGGGCTCAGGGCGACGCAGCGGATGCGGTGGGGCCGGCCCTCGAGCGCCACCGCCTCGGTGAGCGAGATCAGCCCCGCCTTGGAGACGTTGTAGGCCGCGAGCCCGGGGAACTTCTCGACGTTCGCCACCCCCGAGAGCGACCCGATGTTCACGATCACCCCGCCACTCGCCTCGCGCATCAGCCCCCACGCGGCTCGGCAGCCCAGGAAGGCGCCCCGGAGGTTGATCCCGAGCACCCGGTCCCAGGCGGCGGCGTCGAGGTCGGCGAAGGCGGCCCGATCGGCGATCGCGGCGTTGTTCACCCAGATCCCCAGGGGGCCCATGCCCGAGGCGGCGGCGGCGATGCGCTCGACGTCGGCGTCGACGGCGACGTCGGCGACGACCGGCACCACCCCCGGCGCCGCCGCGGCGGTGGCCTCCACCTGCTCGCGGGTGCGGGCGGCGGCCACCACCGGATGACCCGCGGCGGCGAGGCGCAGCGCGATC
>VBHE01000030.1:14800-16753 GCA_005889515.1 Chloroflexota bacterium
CGGGTCGGTTGGCGCCACCGGCGCATTGTGCGGCGCCCGGACCCGTCGGCGCTCGGGTTCCTGCCATATCTGGAGGCAACTCATGACAGCAGGCGTGTACCCATACAGACGTGTCAGGCGCTCATTTCCGGAGCCCTCCGATTGACATGCGGCCCAGTCGGCGGCTATCCTCCCGCCCCGAATCGGGTCCGCCCGTTCGTGGCAGACGGGTCGGACCCCCGACCTTCCTTCTCGGTCCAGGCGCAAAGCCGCGTCACACCTTCTACGGAGGTGGTGTATTTGCGGAGCGGTGTCAAACTCGCCCTGATCACGGTGGTCGCCGCGGCCCTCGCCGGGCTGTGCTCGTCCACCTCGTTCGCGACCTCATCCCACTCCCCGCGTGACACCGCCGACGCCCGTCGCGAGGCGCTGATCGCGCAGCTGCAGTCCCTCCGGGGTCCCCACGCCCAGGCCCGAGACCAGCTCCTCGCCGCCGAGCGTCAGCTCGTCGTGGCCCAGGCCCGGCTGACCGCGGCACGCAGCCGGCTCACCGGCCTCAACACCGCCCTGCTCTCGCTCTCGCGGCACATCGCCGACGACGAGCACGTGCTCACCACCGCCCGCGGTCAGCTCGCCGCCCTGGTCCGCTCCACCTACGAGGTGGCCGGCTCCGACGGCTTCGCCGCCGCCATCCTCAGCAGCGGGAGCTTCAACGAGGTCGTCGATCGCTACCGCGGCGCCGAGCACGTCACCGACCAGGTGGGCCGGCTGCAGGACACCGTGCGCAGCCGCGAGGGCAGCCTCCTCCAGGAGCGGCGCGACCTCGAGTCCCGCTTCGCCGAGGCCCAGTCGCTCGAGGACCAGCTGAGCCAGGACGACAACCGCATGATCGCCCTGGTGGCCGAGCGCGACATCGCCTTCCAGGCCATCGACGGGCCGCAGCGCAGGCTCGCGAAGGAGATCGCCGAGCTCGACCAGCCGATCATCCCGCCGACCACCGGGCTGCTCGGCAACGCCGGGTGCGGCAACCACTTCGCCTTCGGCCAGTGCACCTACTACGTCGCCACCCGCCGCTGCGTCCCCTGGTTCGGCAACGCCCACGAGTGGCTCAGCCGCGCCGCCGCGTACGGCTTCCCGACCGGCCGCGCGCCCCGGGTCGGCGCGATCGCGGTCTGGCGCCCCGGGCAGGCGGGGGCGAGCCCGGCCGGCCACGTCGGCTTGGTCGAGGCGGTCGGGCCCGGCGACGGCCTGCCCTCGGGGACCTTCAAGGTGTCCGAGATGAACTGGGGTGGCTGGGACCGCGTCGACTACCGCATCGTCGACGACGAGGCGGTGATGGGCTTCGTCTACGCCCGGGACTGACCCCCCGCCTCAGCGGTGATGGGACCGCTCCGACCGGTGACGATCGAAGAAGCGGTGGTCGAAGAAGTGGTCGTCGCCGGAGATCTCGTCGAAGCGCAGCCGCTCGAAGAGGGCGTGCTCCTCGTCGAAGCCGCGGCAGCCTGAGCCGAGCAGGCCGCAGCCTCCGAACCCGCAGCCGGGGTCGAGGATCCCGCAGAGGCTCACCGGGACGCCCAGGCCGCACGCCGGGTTGAGCAGGCCGCAGTCGAGGAGGGAGCACCCCGGGGCGAGGAAGCCGCAGCCGGCGGTTCCGCAGGCGGCGCCCGAGCATCCCGGAGCGGGGATCAGCCCCGCGCGAGAGAGATTCAGGTCGCGAAACGAGGACTGGCCGGAGGCCGTCGCGGGCCCGGGGGTGAGCGGAACGTTGCCGCTCCAGGCCGGCGCCGCGGCGCGGACGGGCGTCGCGACGGCGGCCGAGGCGGCGACCGGATCGGGGGCGACGAGCCCCTGCGCCGTCCCCCAGCCGGGGTCCGACCGGAAGCGGTCGCTCATGTCCATGTACGTCGGGCGCACGGCGGCGCTGGCGCCGTGCCCGGCGATCCGGGCGATCGTCGCCGATCCCAGGCCGGTACC
>VBHE01000030.1:16768-17424 GCA_005889515.1 Chloroflexota bacterium
GCCGGCGACCGCGAGTCGAATCCTGAAAGCCATCCCTTCCGCCTCCCTCTAGCGCGTGCAGCGTGCCATGGGCGGGCCGGCCGGGGCAACTTGGAACGAAGGGGGCGTCCGGGGGGTGCGGTGTCTACCCGCCGAGCACGTGGATGGAGAGCTGGTTCAGGCTGTTGTCCAGGACGTTGTTCAGTTCGATGAGGCTGCTCCCGCTGGCGCCGCTCGAGCTGCTGCTGGAGTTGCCGTCGTCGCCCTTGCCGGTGTCGTCCCCGCGGTGGGTGCCGGGGTGGTCGCCGTCGTGCCGGTCGTGGTGTGCGGGAATGGCGGCCATCGCGGTCACCGGCAGCGCGACCGCGGTGGCGCCGGCCAGGACCGCCGCGATCAGAACGGTGCCGAGGTGTGCTCTCCCAGTGCGCATTCGTCGAGCCTCCCGGAGGGTTGCCATCAACGTCAAATACCGTCAGCGTATTTCACCGTTCGCCCTTGCCGCACAATGTTTTTGGCGCAAACGCCGCATACAGACCGGCCGCCGGTCACGCCGGATACACGGAGACCTCGGTGGCCTTCACCGCGACCCAGACCTCGCCGCCGGCGGCGAGCCCGAGGTCGGCGATCGCCGCCGGGGTGACCTCGGCGACGATCGGCAGCGGCCCGCCGACCCGCAC
>VBHE01000030.1:17438-24852 GCA_005889515.1 Chloroflexota bacterium
CGCGCGCTCGCGGTCGGGCGCAGGCGGTGGATGGTCACCGCGCGGGGATGGACGACGGCGAACGCCTCCCCGCGAACCTCGGTCACGACCGCCAGCGAGAGCCCCTCGCCGAGGGCCATGGTCCCGTTCTCCACCCGCCCGCGGAAGAGGTTGAGCCCGACCATGGCGGCGACCCATGCGGATCGCGGCCGCGCCGTCACCTCGGCGATCGGGCCCTCCTGGACCAGGCGGCCGTCCTCGAGGACGACGAGGCGGTCGGCGAGGGCCATCGCCTCGAGCGGGTCGTGGGTGACCAGCAGCCGGACGCCGGTGTAGGCGGCGAGCTCGGTCCGCAGCGCGCGCCGGAGCTCGACCCTCGCGGTGGCGTCCACGGCGGCGAGCGGCTCGTCGAGGAGGAGGACGCGCGGCTCGGTGACGAGCGCCCGGGCCAGCGCGACGCGCTGCGCCTGGCCGCCGGAGATCGCGCCCGGCCTCCGGGTCGCGTGCTCGGAGAGCCCGACGCGATCCAGCCACACCGCCGCCCGCGCCCGCGCCCGCCGGCGTCCCTCCCCGCGGGCGCGGAGCCCGAAGGCGACGTTCTCGAGGGCGCTGAGGTGGGGAAAGAGGAGGTGGTCCTGGAAGACCACGCCGATGGGACGGCGCTCGGGGAGGACCCGGATCCCGGCGGCGGTGTCCTCGAGCACCTGCCCGTCGACCTCCACCCGCCCGCTCCCGAGCGGCACCAGGCCGGCGAGGGCGCGGAGCAGGGTCGTCTTCCCCGCGCCGTTCGGGCCGACGATGGCCACGACCTCCCCGGTCTCCACGTGCAGCGAGACCATGAGGTGGAGGCCGCCGAGGCGGAGGTCGATGTCCGCGCTCAGGCTCACGGGTCGCCGATCAGACGGTGGCGCAGGACGATGAGGACGAGAAGCGAGACCGCGAGCAGGATCAGCGACAGCGCGACGGCGCCGTCGGGGTTGGTCTCGAGCGCGATGTAGACGGCCAGCGGCATGGTCTGGGTCCTTCCCGGGAAGTTTCCGGCGAAGGTGATGGTGGCACCGAACTCTCCGAGCGCGCGGGCCCAGCAGAGCGCTGCTCCGGCGCCGAGCGAGGGGGCGACCAGGGGCAGCGTCACCCGCCAGAAGCGCGTCCACGGACCCGCACCGAGGGTCGCGGCTGCGTCCTCGTAGCGCTGGTCGACCTGGCGGATGCCGGCCTCGACCGCGACGACGAGGAAGGGCATGGCGACGAACGCCTCGGCGAGCACCGCGCCGGCGGTGGTGAACGGCAGGGTCACCCCGGTGAGCCGGTCGAGCGCCTCACCGACGAAGCCGCGGCGGCCGAAGGCGAGCAGGAGGGCCACCCCGCCGACCACCGGCGGCAGGACCATCGGCAGGGTCACCAGCGCGCGGACGACTGCGCGGCCGGGGAAGGGGACCCGGGCGAGAATCCACGCCAGGGGCACCCCCAGCGTCACCGACAGCGCCACCGCCGCGACCGAGCACTCCAGCGACAGGCGCAGCGCCGTCCCCACGTCGGCGGAGAGCAGCTGGGCGCGCATCTGCGACCACGGCGTGCGCTGGAGCAGGCCGACGAGCGGAAGCACGACCAGCGCCACCGCCCCCCCCGCCGGGATCAGGAGGCCCAGCGGCGGCCTCCCCTGCCTCACGGACCGAGGAAGCCGCGCGCCAGGAGCGCCTTCTGCCCGTCCCCCGAGACGATCTCGTCGACGAACGCCCGCGCGGCCTTGAGGTGCGTGCTCGCCTTCACCACCGCGATCGGGTAGGTCGCGATGACGTTCTGGTCATCGGGGATCGGAACCCCGGCGACGGTCGTGCCCGCCGCGGTCACGTCGGTCACGTAGACGATCCCGGCGTCGGCCTCCCCCATCGCCACCTTCTGCAGCTCGGACTTGACGTCGAGCTCGAGGGACTTGGGGTTGACGGTGATGTTCGCCTTGGTCAGCGCCTGGCGGGCGAAGTTGCCCGCCGGGACCGAGGGATCCTCGAGGACGACGGTGAGATCGGAGCGGGCGAGGTCGGCGAGCCCCTTGACCCCCTTGGGATTGCCGGGGGCGACGACGATCTCCAGCTTGTTGTGGGCGAACACCTTCGAGGCGTCCACGAGGCCCGCGCTCACCAGGGCGGTCATCGTCTTCGTGTCGGCGGTGGCGATCACGTCCGCAGGCGCGCCGCTCTGGATCTGCGAGACCAGCTGCTGCGAGCCCGCGAAGCTGTAGGTGATCGACAGCGACGGATCCTCCCTCTGGAGCGAGCTCTTGGCGTCGTTGAACGCCTCGGTGAGCGAGGCGGCGGCGAAGACCGTCAGCGGTCCGTTGAGCGGATTGGGGCTCGCCGTCGGCGAGGTGGATGTCGACCCGGTCCCCGAGCTGCCGCACCCCGCGGCGATGGCGGCGACGGCGATGCCGCCCAGCAGGCGGGCAGGCCTGAGCATGACGTCTCCCCCTTTCTATTCGCGGCCGGTCTTCTCGTGTCCCCGCTGCGCGGGGAGCTCCACGACGACGTTGGTCGCCTTCGCCGACGCCACCGCGAGGACGCCCGGCGCCAGGCCGAGCTCGTCGGCGGCCTCACGGCTCATCAGCGAGACCACCCGGAACGGCCCGGCCTGGATCTCGACCTGGGCCATCACCGTGTCCCGGACGACCCTGGTCACCAGCCCGGTGAAGCGGTTGCGCGCGGACTCCGAGACGATCGCCGGAGGCTGGCGCTCGTGCGCGAGGGACGCAGCGAAGTCGGCGAGCGCCGACCCGTCGACGCGCCGGTGACCGCCCCGGCTGCGAACCGTCGGCAGCCGCCCGGCGTCGGTCCAGCGCCGCACCGTGTCGGGGCTGACCCCGAGCAGCTCCGCCGCCTGACCCATCCCATAGCTCGGCACGGGGATAAATTATGCCGCAGACGCAGGAATCAGTGCCGAGTAATGGGACATCTTCGGAGAAGACCGCTCTGGTTTCCCGCAGGTGAGAGAAACCACACGAGCCTCACCCGCGCGACCGGCCGTGCCCCCGGGGCTCAGCGGCTGGCGTCGTAGGCGCGACGGAGCAGCGCGACCGCCTCGTCGTCGAGATCGTCGACCGACGCGAGCGCGATCCGGAGGTTGATCCCGCCACCCGCGGTGGTGCGGCCGTCGAGCAGCCGGCCTCCGGGGTCGACGCCGTCGAGGCGCAGCGCCAGGTCGACCCGGGTGCGTGTCGTCGGCCGCACCGCCGCGAAGGTGCGGCGCGGGGTCAGCAGCGTCGTGTACGTCTTGCGCGCCTGGATGTCGATCGGCCCGAACGTCCCGGCGACGACGACGACCGCGTCGAGGATCGGGCGCAGCTGCGGGCGGTCGTGGTACTGCGCGTCGAGCAGCTCCTCGGACGAGGCGAGCAGGTGGTCCGGGTACCCGAACCGCTCCATCACCAGCAGCATCTGCTGGTAGCCGGTCACGCCGTGCTCCGTGAGCCAGCGGCGGAGCGACTCCTCGTCGCCGATGGCACCCTGTGCGGCGATCCGCTCGTTCCACCAGGCGACGTCGTGCCCCGTCTGCCGGACGAGCCGTTCGCCGATGGAGGTGCGCATCTCCTCCCAGGTGCGGATGGCCGTGGCTCAGCCCTCCCTGGCGAGCTCGCTCACCGGTACGCCGGCTTGCGGCCCCAGGCGATCTCGCCGCAACTGGTGCCGAGGAGGAGACTCGAACTCCTACGCCCTTGCGAGCACTGCCCCCTCAAAGCAGCGTGTCTACCTATTCCACCACCTCGGCAGGCGGGCCGAGGGCAGATTCTACACGCGCGGCCACCGACCTCCGACCGGCCGTGGCGAGGGTGCGACGTCAGCGGAGACCGAGCAGGTTGCCGTCGCTGAGAAGCCCCGCGAGCACCAGGGAGAGCAGGCCCAGGGCGCAGGCGGGAGCCACGACGGTGGCGGTGACCAGACCGGCGAGCGGACCCCGGCGCGCGGCCCGGGCGAGGGTGCGGGCACGGACCCGGGCCCGGAGGGAGTCGGCGACGGCGAGCAGCGGCGGAGCCAGCGGGAGCCCGAGCCGCATCCGGCGGTCGATGAGCGCGGCGACGGAGGCGAGGTCCTCGACCCCGCTCGCCTCCGAGACTGCGGCGAGCCCGTGGGCGGGAAGCCCGTCGCAGGCGGCGGCGTGCGAGACGGCCTCCGAGAGCAGGGCGGCGAGCGACGGGTCGACGCAGCCGGTGGTGAGCGCGAGGGAGCGGTCGAGGGGCAGGCCCGCCCGCATCCCCGCCGCGAGCAGCTCGAGGGCGAGGGGGAGCGACGCCTCGACGGACGCCGCGCCGCGCCGGGCCGCCTCCGCGAGGAGCCCGCCGGGGACCGCCGCGGCCCCGACGCCGGCGGGGACCGCCACGACCAGCATGACCGGGCCGATGGCGGCGATCGCGGCGACGAGGCAGGCGAGGACCGCGCCGGCGGCGGCGACCGTGCGCATCGCCGCCAGGGTGCGGCTCGGGCTACCACCGCGGGAGAGCGCGAGCAGCACCCGGAGGGCGAACGAGCCGGGTGCCAGCAGCCGCGCCCGGGTGAGGAGCCGCGTATCGCCGGGCCTCCGCGCCCAGGCGAGGCTCACCGCACCGCCGCCAGGCGCCGCGCGAGGGCGCTGCCGGCGAGCGCCAGGACCGCGCAGCCGCCGAGGGCGGCGGCGGCCGGCGGCGAGGCGACGCCGGCGGCGATCGCGGGCTCGGTGAGGACGAGCGTGACCGCCATGGCTCCGGCGAGCGCCGGCACGGCCACCGCGGCCAGCCGCGCCTCGGCGGTGAGTGCGCGGGCGTCGTCTCGGACGGCAACCATGGCCTCGAGCGCGGCGGCGAGGCGGTCGAAGGATCCGGGGTCGCCGCCGGCACGTGCCTGGACGGCGAGGAGGGTTGCGACGGTGCTGAGCCCGCGGCCCCCGTCCGGCTCCGCGGCGGCGGCGGCCAGCGCGGGGCCCGGCGCGTCCCCGAGGGAGGTGCGCACCAGGGCGGTCCCGAGGATGGGGCGGAGCATCCGCTCGTCGCGAGGGAGCGACGCGGCGGCGCCCGCGAGCGCCTCCTCCGCGCCGACGCCACCGGCGAGCTCGGCGCCGAGGCAGCGGGCGAGGAGCGGCGCCGCCCGCTCCAGGGCCCCGGACCTCCGGTCGGACCATGCGCGCAGCAGGAGCCGGGCGCCGGTCCGGACCGCGCCGGCGGCGACCGCCACGCCGACCACCGGTCCGAACGCGGCGGTGGCGAGGAGGGCGAGCGGCAGCGCGAGGAGCGCCTGGCCGAGCCGCCAGCGCACCGGGGTGGTGTCGATCATCGCCGCGCGCAGCCGCCACTCGAGCCGCCGGCCGCCGCGCGAGCGGCTGCCCACGGCTCCCGGGCGCGGCCACGGGGCGCTCATGCGGCACCCCTCCGGAGGAGCAGCCGGTCGGGGAAATCGACCCCGTGGTGGCGCATTCGCGCCAGGCAGCGGTGCGGGAGCTCGGCCGCCGGGCGGAGCGCCCCCGCGGCGTCGCGCGAGCACACGGTGGTGAGCAGCGGCATTCCGTCCTCGCCGGAGTCGAGTGCCGCGACCTCCGCCACCCGGCGGCTGCCGCCGGAATCGCGCTCGCAGTGGACGATCACGTCGAGGCCGGAGGAGATCCACGCCCGCAGGGTGCCGCCGCCGACCGCGGGCAGCGCCATGGCGAGCATCGCCTCCAGCCGGGCGACGGCGTCGGCGGCGCTGTTGGCGTGGAGCGTGGTCATCGAGCCGGGGTGGCCGGTGTTCATGGCGGCGAGCATGTCCGCCGCCTCGAGCCCGCGCACCTCGCCGACCACGAGCCGGTCGGGACGCATCCGCAGGGCGTTGCGGACGAGGTCGCGCAGGGTGATCTCCCGCCCGCCGTCGGGCGCGGGCGGCCGGCACTGCTGGCGAACGAGATGAGGGTGCTCCGCGGCGACCTCGGCGACGTCCTCGAGGAGGAGCAGTCGCTGGCCCGGGGGCACGAGCTCACACAGCGCCGCGAGGAGCGTGGTCTTGCCCGTGCCCGCACCGCCGGCGACCAGGATGTTGCACCGGCCGAGCACCGCCGCGTGGAGGAACGCGGCGGCGGTCGGCTCGAGGGCACCCAGCCGGATGAGCTCGTCGACACCGAGGCGGCGGCGCGGCGGCCGCCGGATGGTCAGCAGCGGCGAGCCGACCGCGACCGGCGGGAGCACCGCGTTCACCCGGCTCCCGTCGGCGAGCCGGGCGTCGACCAGCGGCGCTCCCTCGTCGATGCGCCGCCCGGTGCCACTCAGCAGCCGCTGCACCACCGCGAGGACGTGGTCGGCATCGCGGAAGCGCACCGGGCTGCGCCGGAGCCGCCCGTCGACCTCGACGTGGACCTGCTCCGGGGCGTTGACGATGATCTCGGTGACCGCCCGGTCAGCGAAGAGCGCCTCGAGAGGCCCCAGGCCGGCGAGGTCGTCGGCCGCCGGCGCTGGTGCCTCCGCGGCGACCCAGCCGCGGAGCCCGTCGACCAACCGCCGGCGACCACCACCACTGATCTGTGTATCCATGGCGCGAGACGATACACAGGGTTGTGGTGAATGTCAACCCACACCCGGCGCCGGTCCGCAGATCCCACAACTCCATCAAACGTAACGAGTGTGCTGCCGCCCGGGCGCCGGGCGCGGCCTGTCCCTAACTCCCGAGATGGACGACAAGAGCCACTGGTGTTAGAGTTTTTTGCACAGATTCACATCTGATGATGGCGGGAAGGCGTGTGAGTCCGCTGCGAGTCCCGGCCGCGGCGTCGAGCATCGAGGTGACCGCTCTGGTCGTTCACCCACGATCCAGTGGGACGACACGATCCGAGTGGCGATGAGAGGCGGCTCACATCCAACGAGGTCGCCAGGCGGCGGAGGCACGCCGCCGCCGGTGACGACCTCGCGGCGCCGGGGGCGAGACGGCACCGCGACGACCGGAGGGAGGAGGGAGATCACCGCAGGCGAGGCGTCCCTCGACGGGGCGATGAAGTGGACGTATGTGACCCGAACGTTGCCGCGCGACATCGCGGTGGCGGTGGGTGAGTGGCGGCGGCCACCGTGGCCGGGCGACCTCGTGGTCGCGAGGGTCGCGGAGCTGGGGATGCACCGACACGCGGAGACCCGGGCGGGGAGGCGAATGCGGCTCCACGCCGGCGACCGAATCGTCGGCGCCCTCGGGAACCGCTACGCGACCGACTTCTACGAGGGGTACGTCCTCGACAACCGCTGCACCCACCTGCTGACCGCCGGCGGGCTCATCGGCACCGTGGTCTCGGCCCACGACGTACGCGGACGTCCCACCCAGCTGGAGATCGTCGGCGGGCTCTGCGACGCCTCGGCGCGGCCACTGTCCACCGAGGACTTCGCCGCGCTGGTCCCGCCGAGGGCGGCGTCCCATCCCACCACCGTCGCGGTGGTCGGCTCGGGGATGAACGCCGGCAAGAC
>VBHE01000344.1 GCA_005889515.1 Chloroflexota bacterium
TCACGGTTGCCACCGGATTCCCCCCGTTCTCGGAGCGCAGCAGCAGCGCCGTCAGGATGATCGCGAACATGACGAGGTCGCGCGTGCCCGCCCTGTCGTAGAAGTACTGCGCCGTGTCCTCGGCGCCGCCCAAGAGCACGCCCGCGACCACCGCGCCCCAGATCGAGGTGAAGTTGGCGAGCAGCGCCGCGGCGAACGCGTGGAAGAGCAGCACCGTCACGCTGATGGCGTCGAGGGTCACCTCGGGCGCGTAGAGGATCCCGGCGAGCCCGGCCAGCACCCCAGCGACGCCCCAGGCGGCGGCGGTGACCCGTCCGGCGTCGACGCCGAGCATCTGCGCCGAGCCACGATCCTCGGCGACGGCGCGCAGCGAGCCACCGAAGCGGGTGCGCGTCAGCCACAGCGACAGACCCGCCGCGCTGGCGAGCATCACCGCCGCCAGACCGAGCTGCNNTGGGGTAGACCACGCGCGGCTGCTCGCCGAAGACGAGCCCGGTGCCGAACTGCAGCACCAGCAGCCAGCCCACCGTCGCCACCAGCTTGGCGGCCGCGCCGCGCTCCTGGAGGCGCCGCATCGTGGTCCGCTCGATGAGCAGCCCCAGGGCCCCGGCGATACCGATCCCTCCGAGCAGGGCGCCGGCCGTGGTGAGATGGACGCGGAGCGAGCTGAAGGTGAAGGCGGCGACGGTGGCGATGGCGCCGTGGGCGAAGTTGACCACCCGGGAGGTGCGGAAGATGAGCACCAGCCCCGCCGCCACCAGGGCGTAGGCCGCCCCGCGCGCCGCACCGTTGATGAAGAAGGGAAGCATCTCGCCGCGCTCAGGGGCACATGAAGGAGCTGGGTGCGGTGAAGGTCGTGCCCCGCTTGTACCAGTACGTGTAGCAGCCAGGGATGATGGAGTGGGCGTTGGGGTCCGCGTAGGTGATCGGCGGCGTCAGCCCACCCAGCGGCGTGTACCCGTGCAGGGCGTTGAGAGCCGCGACCAGCGACTCGCGGTTGAGGGCCGGACCCAGCTGGCGCGCCACATCGGTGAACATCACGGCACTGATGAAGGCCGCCTGCGACCAGAACGTCAGCTGGTCGAACTCGCCGGGGAAGTACTGGTTGACGATGCTCTTCATCCGCTGCACCGAGGTGTCGGTGTCCTGCCGGGCCCGGAACTCCGACATGACGACCATCCCGTCGGCGGCCCGGCCCACGTAGTCGCGGACTGCCGGGTCGTCGGCGGCGAGGTCTCCGTTGACCGCCGGGTAATACTGCTGGCGGTCCATGGCCTGAAAGAGGCGGACCTGCGACTTGTTCTCCACCAGCAGGTAGATCGAGTCGCGCTGCGCTGCCATCAGCTGGAGCACGGTGCCGGTGTAATCAGGCTGGGCCAGCGACACCTCGAAGGACTGGATGTCCGTGTAGCCGTGCTGCTGCAGGCACTGGGTGAAGTATCGGTTCGCAGCGATGGTGGCCCCGGTGTCGACGTAGATGATGCCCACCCGCCTCTTGTCGGGGAAGGCACGCTGCTGTAGATCGCACTCCATCGCCACCTGCCGCTCAAGGTTGGCCCCCGGGTTCCACACCATCGGCGACCGAAACTCGCTCTCGTCGATCGCGGAGCCCATGATCACCGGGTAGCGATGTGCCTCGAGGTAGGGGATGGCCTTGGGCACGCCGAAGGGCGACCAATTGCCGACCGCGGCGAGGACGTGGTCCTGCTCGAAGAGCCGTTGAAGGTTGGCGGCTCCCTTGTTGGCGTCGAGCTGGTCGTCGTAGGCGGTCCACTCCACCCTGCGGCCGTTGATGCCGCCGGTGTCGTTCACGTGCCGGAACCAGGCCGACACCGCTTTCTCGACGTCGGGAAAGGGGACGACACCGGAGAGAGAGATGGTGGCACCGAGCCTGATGGTGTCCTGGGTGATGCCCGTCGTCGCCCCGCCGACGGCGGCGGGGTTCACGGGCTGAGCCGAGGCGCCGCGACTGGCGCGGACGTCCTGCACCGGTGCGGACGCTGCGCGCGCCGGGGTGGTCCGGGCCGTCACGGGAGCGGCTCCTCCGGAGGGGTCGGCGCCCGGTGCTGTCCCCTGATCGAGGGCCACGGTGCCGCCACCCGTGCCACCGAGCAGCGCGACGCGGACGTTGTGGTCGTTCAAGTGCGTGGCCACGATCGCTCCGAAGATCGCGGACAGCGCAAGGAAGCAGGCCATCAGCAGGGCCAGCATTGTCTGGGGGCGTCGGTTCTCCATCACATCACTCCTAATCGAAGAGCTCGGGGCGGGGACCGCCGGCAACGACGCCACGTCCCAGCACCACCAGGCAGGCGGCGGTGACGAGCGCGGCTCCCAGGCAGAGCCAGCAGAGGTAGAGCCACACCAGCGGGAAACCGTCCTCAGTCATGCTGGCAAGCCGGCCGCGACCGACCACCGGGTGCGGTGCGACGCGCGGGTGCGTGGCGGTGGCAGCCGCCGGTCCCGCGGGCAGGGTGGTGTCCTCCGACGGCACTCCCGCCGGTGGCGGCGGGGGCGGTGCGGACACCGGCGCGGACGCGCTCCCGCCGATGGAGAGGC
>VBHE01000031.1:0-8233 GCA_005889515.1 Chloroflexota bacterium
CGTCGGTGATCACCCCGAAAACGGGCTCCCTCACCACGGCAGGGTGAGCTGCCTCGAGTCTCCGGCCCTCGCGCTCCCGCGTCGTGACACCGGCGGCAGAGGGGCGACCAGACCCGCGTCTCGGAGAAGGTCCGCGGGATCGCAGCGGGGCGGCTCCCGCAGGACCCAGGTGTCGCCCTCGTCGCGGAGCAGGTACCAGCACCGGTCCCGGCCCAACCGCAGCTGGACCTGCCGCTCAACGCACGTGACCAGGTTCTGACGGCTCCTCACCGGGCCCAGCCGCGTCAGCGCGGCGATCCCCGGAGTCAGCGATGCTGTGAGCGGAGCCCACGGACGCAGGAGGACGCCGACGCCGGCGGCTCCTCCCGCCCGCCACGCGAGCCCGAGTCGCGCGAGTGTCCAGGCGTCGATGCCCGTGGCGGTGGCGAGGGCGATCAGGGCGGCCTGGTCGTCGATCAGGGGGCCGACGCGCCGGGCGAGGTCGGTGTCCGCATCCAGGCCGAGAGCGGCGTCGCCCCCCTCCGTCGCGAGCTCCCAGGCGCGGCGTGCCGCGTCGACGGCGAGGGCATGGACGTCCCCGGGCCGGATCGTGCGCGCGGCTCCGGGGCGTGCGGGAAGGGTCTCGAGCACTCCCGGCCGCTCCGGCAGGGGCATGGGCGCCGGCAGCGGGGCGGGCACGCGCACGAACGCGGACACGATGTCGACGCCGGGATCCACCGGGGTGCGCGCCGCCCTGCTCCGGTTGCGGATCGCGCGCCGGCGCACGGCTCCGACGAGGTCGGTGTCGTGGCCACGCAGGTCGAGGAGCGTCGCCGGCCGGCCGTCGATGGTGTGCGCGGCGACGTACCAGACGGCCGCCGCGTGGCTGCAGATCGCACCCCAGGTCGAGCAGCTGCAGGCGAGCCGAACCTCGGTCGGCGCCGGGATCAGGCAGTCGATGCCCCCCGCCGCGGCCACCACCTCATCGGGGAGCTCGCCGTCGAGGACGTCCGCGAGGAGCTGGGGAGCCCGGGCCATCGCGTCGACGGCACCCCGCCAGGCGGGGTGCCCGAGGCGCTCGACGCGCAGCAGCACCGCCTGGGTGCCGTCGCCGGAGCCGCCGTCCACCCGGGCCGACACGTGTCCGGGCGCCCAGGTCAGGACCCCGACCGCGCCGTTCTCGGCGAGCTCGCGCCCACGGTCGAGGGTGGACAGCTCGCGTCCGGGTTGGATCCGCAGGCGTGCCAGCCACGCCGCTCCCAGGGGGGTCGCACCCACCCTGGCTCCGTGCTGGATCACGCTGCGGTCGCGCACGCGGGGCCGGCGGCTCATCGCGGACGCTGCAGCGCGACCAGCTCGGTCAGCTCGGCAGTGGAGAGCTCGGTGAGCCAGGCCTCGCCCGAGCCGATGACGCTGTCGGCGAGCTCGCGTTTGGATCGGAGCAGGGCGGCGATGCGGTCCTCGACCGTCCCCTCGGCCACCAGCCGGTGCACCTCCACCGGACGATCCTGACCGATGCGGTGACTCCGGTCGGTCGCCTGGTCCTCGACGGCCGGGTTCCACCACCGGTCGTAGTGCACGACGTGGGTGGCGCGGGTGAGGTTGAGACCGACGCCGCCGGCGCGGAGCGAGAGCAGGAAGACGGGCGCCTCCCCGTCCTGGAAGCTCTGCACCAGCGCATCGCGCCGCGATGCGGCGACCTGCCCGTGGAGGAAGAGGGTCCCGATGCCTCGCTCGGCGAGGTGCGCCTCGAGCAGCCGGGCCATCGCCACGTACTGGGTGAACACCAGCGCCGCCTCGCCCTCGGCGACGATGACGTCGAGCAGTTCGTCGAGGGCTTCGAGCTTGCCCGAACGTCCGCGCAGCGGGCCGCTCTCGCGCAGGTAGTGCGCGGGGTGGTTGCAGATCTGCTTGAGGCCGGTCAGCAGCTTGAGGACCAGCCCACGCCGCTGGATCCCGGTGGTGTCCTGGATGGTGGCGATGGTCTCGCGCACCATCGCCTCGTAGAGGCTCGCCTGCTCGGTGGACAGGGGCACGATCACGTCGAGCTCGGTCTTCGGCGGCAGCTCCGGCGCGACGTCGGGATCGCTCTTGGTGCGCCGGAGCAGGAAGGGCCGGACCAGCCGGGCGAAGTGCGCCGCGGTGGCGGCGTCGCCGTCCTGCTCGACGGGGGCCGCCACCCGGCGCTGAAAGGTCGCGAGCGAGCCCAGCAGCCCGGGGGTCGTCCAGTCGAGGATCGACCAGAGGTCGAGGAGGCGGTTCTCGACCGGGGTTCCGGTCAGCGCGATCCGCGCCTGTGCCGGGATGCCGCGTAGCTCGCGCGCGGTGTGCGACTGCGGGTTCTTCGCGTGCTGGGCCTCGTCGGCGACGACCAGGTCCCAGGCGACCTCCGCGAGCTGGGCGCGGTCGCGGCGGGCCACACCGTAGGTGGCGAGGACGACCTCCGTCCTCTCGAGCCCCTCGAGGTTGCGGCCCTCGCCGTGGTACCGGCGGACGCGCAGCGAGGGTGCGAAGGTGTGCAGCTCCCGGGCCCAGTTGCCGAGCAGCGATGCGGGGCAGATCACCAGCATCGGGCCGCGGCCGCGGGCGAGCTGGAGGGCGATCACCTGGATCGTCTTGCCCAGCCCCATGTCGTCGGCCAGGCAGCCGCCCATCCCCAGCTCGCACATCGCCAGGAGCCAGGCGAGCCCGCGCCGCTGGTAGCCGCGCAGGGTCGCCTGCAGGCCCTCCGGCTCGACCGCGTCCTGCGGGGCGGTGACCTCGCCGAGCCGCCGGCCGAGGTCGGCGAGTGCCCCCTCGGTCCGAGCCGGGACGATCGCGTCGCCCACCTCCATCGTCCCGGTCAGGGCGACGGCCAGGGCATCACCGGGCCGCACCCCCTCGCTGGGGCGGCGCCGCAGCCGGTCGACGAGTTGGGCGTCGACGATGACCCACCCGTCGTGCAGGCGCACGATGCCGCGCCCCCCCTCGATCAGCGCCTCCATCTCCTCGCCGCTGAGCGTGGTCCGGCCGAGGGCGACCTCCCAGCGGAAGTCGAGCAGCCCCTCGAGGCTGAAGCGCGGCGGCCCGTCCGGCTCCAGCGCCTCGCCAGACCCGACCACCGCGCGAAGCGACAGTGTCCGCTCGGTCAGCGACGTGGGCCAGCTCACCTCGATGTCGAGGCCCGCGAGTGCGTCGGTGGCGTCGAACAGTGAGTCGAGCTCCTCGCCGGAGAGCTCGATGCGCCCCTCTCCCGTCGGCCAGTCGAGGCGTGCCAGGGGCGGCCAGCGCCGGGCCGCCCGGTGGAACGCGAGCGCGAGGTCGAGCTCCGCCGCCGCGAGCCGGCGCCGCAGTCCGGGTGGCGCGGCACGGAGGTCGGCGGCGTCGATGACGATCGGCGGATCGCCATCACCGCGCAGCTCCAGCACCGCGATGGCGGGGATGCCGGACTCCGCGGGGAGGAGGACGCGCAGCCCGAGGGTGATGGGCAGGGTTCGAGCCTCGGGGGCGGAGCTGTCCAGCCACGGCCGCAGGTGCTCGGCGCTCACCGGCACGGCACTCGAGAGGGCGAGCTCGGGACACACCTGCGCCGCAGCGGCGGTGCGCACCAGCGCGTCGGCGACGGCGTCCCAGCACGCGGTGATCAGGTGGCGGGGAGTGTGGAGGCGCCCCGGATCCGTCGGCAGGGGGAGGGCATACGCCCGGGTGGGAAACGCCGCCGCGAGCCGGTCGATCCACTCCTCCTCGGCGGGACCGAGCGGACCGACACACCAGGCGCCGAAGCCACGCGCGGTCACCGCCGGTCGAAGGTGTCCCCGCGCCACCAGGCCGACCGCCGCGCGGACGGCGGCCGCCCAGGCGAGCTGGCTCGCCGCCACGCCCGCACCCTCGCGGAGGGCGGTCAGCCAGGGCACCGCAGCCGCGACCGGCAGCATCCGCGCGGGCATCCGGCGTGGCCGCAGCCCGTCGGCGTCGGGCTGGACGACGTCGACCGTGGTGGCCGTTCCGACTCCGGGCGGGGGCGGGTGCCAGAGGGCGAACGTCCCCAGGCGCGGCGGGTCGGCGGGAAGGAAGAGGACCTCGCCTCGATGCTCGATCACGAGCCGCTCAGCGTACCTGTCGTCAGCCGCCTGGGGGTATCAGGGTCGAGCTCGAGATGGAGGCCTGCTGATCGCCTCACGCGCGGGCTCGTCGCTCGCGCCCTGGATGACGCGGGCGAGCTCGGCCAGCCGCTCCCGGTCGGCCTGGTCGCGCACCGCGATCGAGAACTCGACGTCGGTGACGACGTCGCCGAAGCGCTCGAGCAGCCGCTCGGCGACGGTGTCGTGGGTGCCGACGACCACGAACTCGGTGAGCACGTCGTCGTCGATCAGCCCGGGGAGCGCCTCCCAGTCCTGCACCTTCGAGAGACGGCTCGCCTCGGTGGCGAGGTCGCCGAGCCCGAGGTGCGCGAAGGCGGCGCGGTAGCCGGGCGTCGAGGCATAGAAGGCGATCCGCGCCCGTGCGTCGCGGACCTTCACGGCGAGCTCCTCATCGGTCCGCGCCGAGGCGACGAGCGGCTTCATGCACACCCGGAAGCCGTCGAGCGACCGTCCCGCGCGCGCGGCACCGGTGCGGACCGCCGGCAGCATCACCTCGCGGATGTAGGACGGCGTGCACACCGGGTGGGGACGGATCCCGTCGGCGACCTCCCCGGCGACACCGCACATCACCGCGTTGACGGCAGCGAGGTGGATCGGGATGCCGGGATGCTCGATCGGGCCCGCGTCGAAGAGCGGGACCATCAGGCTGAGGTCGTAATGGACGCCATGAAAGCGAAGCGGGACGGCGTTCTGCCAGCAGTCCCACACGGCGCGGACCGCCTGGACGTACTCGCGCATCCACGGCCCTGCCGGCGACCAGGCCATCCCGTAGCGGCGCTCGATGTGGCCGCGCACCTGGCTCCCGAGACCGAGGGTGAAGCGGCCGCGGGACAGCTTCTGCAGTGTCCACGCGCTCATCGCCGTCACCGTCGGGCTGCGCGGGAAGGCGATCGCCACCGCCGTCCCCAGACGCAGGCGCTCGGTCGCCTGCGCCGCGAGGGCGAGGACGGTGAACGGGTCGTCCTTGGTCTCCTCGACGACCAGCCCACCGTACCCCACCTCCTCGAGCAGCCGGGCCATCGGCGCGACGGAGTGGATGTCGAGAGGCGCGTCCGGGGCGCGCAGCCCGGGATCGACCTTGCCGAGGGGGAGCAGCGTCTCCAGCCGCATGCCGCCGGATCCTAGACGGACCGGCTGCTGAAGCGAGGACGGGTCAGGCGGTCCTGGCCCGTCCCCGCATCGGGTCAACGTCGGACGAGCACCGCGCGGGAGTCGAAGATCTCGGTGATCCCGGGCACAGGCTGGCTGAAATCGATGAAGGGCGGGAAGAGGTGGCTCAACTCCTCCTTGAACGCGACGTCGAACGGCTCCCTCGACGCGGCGAAGCGCCGGTTGGCGTCGAAGGGATCGGTGCCTTCGACATAGACGGCGCAGACGGGACCCTCCGGCGTCTGCAGCAGGGTGACGACCTCGAGACACACGCCGAGCGCCCGCCGTGACGCCGTCATTCCGTCCGAGGAGAACGTCTCCTTCGCCCACGCCCGGCCGCGATCCTCGCTGCCGGGGATCATCGGCGCGCAGAAGGCCATGCCCCTGCCCCGCTGGGTCACGGCCGGGTCGCCCCACTCGCCCACCACCTCCGGCTCAGGGCCGGGCATCGGCTGCGTCAGGTCGATCCCGTGGAGGTCGCGAACGGCCTCGACGAAGAAGCGGTCGATCGGGAGGCTGCTCTGCGCGAGCGCGGCGATGGCGTCCGCCACGGACCCCGTGGTCTCCTGGTACGCGACGACGAACATGCCCATGGGCGTCTTCTGCAGGTATGCGCGCTCCAGGGTCACCCCGCTGCGCCGGCGGGATTCGGCGTACTCGGCAGGGTTGGCCGTGAAGTGCTCGGCGATGCTGAGGAGGTCCTTCTCCGTCTTCCCCGGGAGCGCAGGAAAGGGCAGTCCGACTCGCGCCATCGACGTGTCCTCCACACATGATCGATCGCGGGCATCGGCACCGCCCACGCCGCTTCGGGCCATCATCCAATGAGAGACACCGGATCACCCAATAAGTGTGGGTAAAGACCGATCAAGCGACGGGGTGGCGGCTGCACTGGGCTCGGGGCAGGTTCGCGATCCCGTGGCGTGCGGCGGCGCCCACGACCTGGGCGGTGGTCGCCACAAGTGCGGCGACGACGCGGCGTATCCTCACGCCACGTGAGGACGCCCATCGGCGACCGGACGGGGGAACCCGGCTCCGTGGATCCGCCGGCCCTGGTCGTGAGCACGGTCCGAGGCATGGCGAAGGAGGTCCGCCTCCTCGTCGCCGAGCGGGACGTGCTGCGATCCGAGAACGAGGCGCTCCGGGTCGAGCGCCAGGACCTGCTCGCCGCGCTCAGGGCGATCAGCCGGCGGCTGGGTCGCCGGGCCGTCGCCACCCTCCCCGCCACTGTGGGGATGGCGAGGACGAGCGAGGAGCCTGCCCGCCTGCAGCTCGACCCCGCGTCACGCGCCGTCTCCTTCCAGCACCGCGAGGTGCGGCTGGCGCCACGCGAGTTCGAGCTGCTCTCCTACATGCTCGACCACCGGGGACAGGCACTCACCCGGGCGGCCCTGCTCCAGGCGATGTTCCCGGCGGCGTGCGGCGAGGATGCGCGGACCCTCAGGGTGCATGTTCAGGCGGTACGGGCCAAGCTGAGGCGCCTCGGCTCTCTGCCGGTTCAGATCGGCACCCTGCACGGGATCGGATACCGGCTGGATCACCGTGACGATTGATGGTCTCCCGCCTCTGGCCGTCACCCGAGCTCCTCGATCACTCCCGTCTCGAGGTAGACGAGATCCTCGGCGATGTTGGTCACCCGATCGGCGATGCGCTCGAGGTGATGGGCGATGAAGACGAGCTGGGTGGCGGTGTAGACGCTCTCTCGGTCGGTGGCGATGGTCTCGATGAGAACGCCGAAGGCCTCGCGGTAGGCGCGATCGATGGCGTCGTCGCCGGCCGCGACCCGGCGGCCCTGATCGGCGCTGCGTGCGATCACGGCGCTGAGCACGCCACGGACCTGCTCGCCGCAGGAGCGTCCGATCGCGCCGAGGTCCACGGTGGTGGCGACCTCCGGCTGGTGCGCCACCTCGCGGGCCAGCTTGGCGATGCTCACGCAGTGGTCGCCCATGCGCTCGAGCTCGGACGCCATGTGCAGCAGGCTCAGGGTCTCGCGAAGGTCGCAGGCGAGCGGGGCCTGCGTCAGCAGGATGGCGAAGCACAGCTCGCGGACGTCGCGGTGCAGGGCGTTGAGGGGCCAGTCCCGCCATCGCCTGGCTGATGCCCTCGTCGACGAGCTCGCCCATCCGCGCCACCCGGGCGCGCAGCCGTCGGAGTTCCTCGTCGAGGACGGGGCGGTGGGGATGGGTCGGGGTTGGGGGCACGGCTGTCATGCTGCCATTGAACCGCCGGTCAGGGGTCGATCGCAGGCCTGCACGATCACCGCCAGTGCCCGGGCGACGGGGCGCTGGCTCGAGGCGGCATGAGAGAGGTTAATCAACTCTTAACCACTCCACAATGCCGGAGCTCCCGATCCATGCGCACGATCGACCCCGTCGGGGGCACGACCAGACCAGGATCAGAGGACGGGGGACCTGAAGTGCGCCTTCCGCTGGTGCCGCGCGAGCGCCGTTTCTACGATCTCTTCGAGCAGCAGGCGGGCTGCATCGTGGCCGCCGGCGAGATCCTTCTGGCGGTGCTCGCCAACGGGTGCGATCGCGAGGCGCACCGCGCCGAGATCAAGGACTGGGAGCATCGCGGCGACGAGGTGACCCACGAGATCGTCCGCACGCTGAACCGGACCTTCGTCACCCCCTTCGATCGAGAGGACATCTACGCACTGAGCTCCGGCCTCGACGACGTCCTCGACTACATCGACGAGGTCGCGACGACCATCGTCCTCTACCGCATCGCCGAGATTCCCGAGCCGGCGCGGCGGCTGGGGATGCTCGTTCTCGAGGCGTCTCGAGAGGTGCAGCACGCCATCGGCAAGCTCGAGAGGCTCTCCGACCTCGAGCCGCACTGGATCGAGATCCACCGTATCGAGAACGTCGGCGACACCGTCTCGCGTGAGGCCATCGCGCAGCTCTTCGACGGCAGCTTCGAGCCTCTCGAGGTCGTCAAGCTCAAGGATCTGTACGCGCTGCTCGAGTCCGGGCTCGACCGCTGCG
>VBHE01000031.1:8254-11714 GCA_005889515.1 Chloroflexota bacterium
TGACGGCACCACCGTCCTCCTGTGGATCACGGTGGCGGTGGCACTCGGCTTCGATTTCACCAATGGCTTCCACGACACCGCCAACGCGGTGGCGACGTCGATCAGCACCCGCGCATTGACCCCCCGCGTGGCCGTCGCGATGTCCGCGGTGCTCAACCTGGCCGGCGCCATCGTCGCCACCCAGGTACTCCACACGAAGGTGGCGGACACGATCGGCGGGCTGGTCAAACCGCCGGGCGGCGTCGGTCTCACGATGATCATCGCGGCGCTCGCCGGCGCCATCGTCTGGAACCTCATCACCTGGCGTGCGGGCCTCCCCTCGAGCTCCTCACACGCGCTGATCGGTGGCCTCATCGGGATGGGTCTGGTGGGCTACGGGGTGCACGCCGTCCAGTGGGCGAAGGTGGGCCCGGTGGTCATCGCCCTGGTCACGTCGCCGCTCCTCGGCATGATCGGCGCGTACCTCGTCATGGTGCTGCTCCTCAATGCCTTCCGCGGCGCTCATCCAGGTCGTGCCAATCGGGGCTTCCGGCGTGCGCAGATCCTCTCCGGCGCCTTCGTGTCGTTCAGCCACGGTGCCAACGATGCGCAGAAGACCATGGGCGTGATCACCCTGGCGCTCTTGAGCACCGGGCATCTGACGCTCCACGGCAAGGAGAAGTTCCCCGCGGTGCCCCTGTGGGTGGTGGTCGCCGCCGCCGCGGCCATCGGTCTCGGGACCTATGCGGGTGGCTGGCGGATCATCCGCACCATGGGGTCGCGCATCATTCGCCTCGAGCCCGACGCGGGATTCGCAGCCCAGACGGTCGCGGCCGCCGTCATCCAGGGCGCCACCCAGGCGGGCCTCCCGGTGAGCACGACCCACGTGGTCACCGGTTCGGTGATGGGCGCCGGGGCGACACGCCGCCTTGCGGCGGTGCGCTGGGGAGTGGCTCGCAGGATTCTCGTGGCCTGGGTTCTCACCATCCCCGCAGCGGCGCTGGTGGCGGGAGGAATCGCGCTCGTCGCGCGCTGACGGCGCGGTTCTCGCCGGATCACGGGACCAGGGCCAGCGCCGCGCGCGCCCCTGCCGGCATGTCCTGGCGGAGGCGGTAGAAGGCCCAGATTCCCTGCTTGTGGCTGGTGACGAACCCCGCGTCCCGCAGCCTGGCGAGGTGGTGGCTCACGGTCGGCTGGCCGAGGTCGAACGCGGCGGTGAAGTCACACACGCAGATCGGCTCGCTGGCCGCCTTGAGCAGGTGGAGCATCTGTACCCGCGTCGGGTCGGCGAGGGCCCGGTGGACGGCGGCGAGCTCGTCCGCGGCGGCATCCGGCAGCAGCGGCGCCAGGGGGACACAGCAGCCCTTGATCCGGCCGGGCGATCGGGAGCCGGCACGCGCGGCGGTGACCATGGGACCGAGTTTACCTATTGACAGACCTCGATGGGACGGCATAAGCTCTCCCCATCGATAAACGTCGATGGAGGTGACCCGCCATGCCTTGCGACTGCCCCTGCGGCACCTGTCCCTGCCCCTGCGGCTGCTGACATGTCCCGCGTCCAGCTCGCCCTCAACGTCAGCGACCTCGACGCTGCCGTCGCCTTCTACTCGAAGCTCTTCGACACCGAGCCCGCGAAGCGCCGGCCCGGGTACGCGAACTTCGCGATCGCCGATCCCCCGCTCAAGCTCGTCCTCATCGAGAGCGCGGGGACCCCGGGGACCCTGAACCATCTCGGCGTCGAGGTGGCATCACCCGACGAGGTCGAGGCCTCCACGCAGCGCCTGGTGGAGGCGGGGCTGGCAGCCGCCCCCGAGACCGCGATCGAGTGCTGCTATGCGGAGCAGGACAAGGTGTGGGTCGACGACCCGGACGGCGCCCCGTGGGAGATCTACACGGTGCTCGCGAACTCCGAGGTCCCGCCGAGCGGTCTGCGCACCGTGTCGCTCTGCGGGCCGGGCACCTGCGGCAGCGGCGTCTAGCCGGGGATGGGCCCTCTGCGGCGGGCGACGGCGGAGTTCATCGGCACGGCGTTGCTGCTGATCGCCGTCGTCGGCTCGGGCATCGCCGCCCAGCGCCTCAGCCCGCACGACACCGGCATCGAGCTCCTGGAGAACGCGCTGGCCACCGGAGCCGCGCTCGTCGCGATCATCCTCGCCGTGGGCTCCGTCTCCGGCGCCCACCTCAACCCGGCCGTCAGCGTCGTCGACGCGATTTTCGGCGGCCTGCGGTGGCGTGAGCTCGGTGCGTACCTCGCCGCCCAGGTCTCCGGCGCGGTGGTGGGGGTGATGCTCGCCAACCTCATGTTCTCGCTGCCGGCGGTGAGCATCGCCGAGCACGCGCGCAGCTCGTCCAACCTGTGGCTGGGCGAGGTGGTCGCGACCTTCGGACTGCTGCTGGTCGTCTTCGGCGTGGTCCGGAGCGGGCGCACCGCCACCGTCCCCTTCGCCGTCGGTGCGTACATCACCGGCGCGTACTGGTTCACGTCGTCGACGAGCTTCGCCAACCCGGCGGTCACCGTCGGGCGGATGTTCTCGAACACCTTCGCCGGCATCGCTCCGGCCTCGGTCGCGGCCTTCGTCGCCGCCCAGCTCGTCGGGGCGGCGGTGGCGGTCGGTACGATCCGGCTGCTGTGGCCGGACATCGCGGCGGTCGCCGGCATGGCCGTCGTTCCCCACGATTCCAACGAGGTGGCCTGAGACGCGGAGGCGGTGGTCTCCGTCCGTGGGCCGCGTGACGCGAGCGATCCGCTCAGTGATGGCTCGCCGTCCGCTCTTGTGAGCCGCGGCCCTCACGGCGGATCATCCTCGAGATGGGCGCTCAGCGGGGTGTCGACGAGGAGGTGTTCGACTGGTTCGCGCCGTCGATGCGCGTCGATCCCCACCCGGCGCTCCACCGGCTGCGGGCGCGGTGCTGGTGGGTTCTCGGCCACGAGGAGGCCGACCGGGTGCTCCACGGCACCGGCTTCGGACGCCGGCGCGAACGCTTCCTCGAGGCCTTCCGGCACACCCTCGGTGACGGGATCGCGTACGAGTACGTGACCCGGCGGCTCTCGTACTACTCGGAGGCCGAGCACCGGCGGCTGCGCGGAACCGTGGCGCGGGCCTTCACCCCGCGGCGGATCACGATGATGCGCCCGTACATCACCCGCCTCGCCGGCGAGCTGCTCGACCGGGTCGTGGACACGCCGTCGTTCGACGTGCTCGAGTCCCTCGCCCACCCGCTTCCGTCGCTCGTCATCTGCCAGATGCTCGGTGTCCCCGAGGAGCTGCGTGCCGATTTCGACCGCTGGACGACGCTGATCCCGCACCTCATCGCCCCCAAGGTGACGCCCGAGCAGCTCGAGGCCGGCACCCGCGCGGTGATCGAGGAGTGGGCCTGCGTGGAGCGGCTCGTGGACGAGCGCCGGGCGCGGCCCGGCGACGACCTGCTGACGGCGCTCATCGACGCCGAGGAGGGGGGAGAGCGTCTGACCCGGGAGGAG
>VBHE01000032.1 GCA_005889515.1 Chloroflexota bacterium
TCCGCCGCGTGCTCGTGGCCAACCGCGGCGAGATCGCCCGCAGGGTCATCCGCGCCTGCCACGACGAGGGCCTCGAGTCCGTCGCCGTGCACTCCGAGGTCGACGCCGCGGCGCCGTTCGTCGCCGAGGCCGACGCCGCCGAGCCGATCGGGCCGGGGCCGGCGCCGCAGTCGTATCTGAACGTCGAGGCGCTGCTCGGCGCCGCCCGGCGCAGCGGCGCCGACGCCGTCCACCCCGGCTACGGCTTCCTCTCCGAGAACGCGGGGTTCGCCGGTGCCGTCGCCGCCGCCGGGCTCACCTGGGTGGGGCCGCCGGCGGAGGTGATCGCCGCCATGGGCGACAAGGTCGCGGCCCGCGCCGCGATGCGCGCCGCCGGGGTGCCGGTGGTGCCGGGCACCGACGACGCCCTCGGCGAGGACGACGACGTCGACGCCGCAGCCGCGGCGGTGGGCTTCCCGCTCATGGTGAAGGCGCGCGCCGGCGGCGGCGGCATCGGCATGCAGCGCGTCGACGACCCCGCGACGCTCGCCGCCGCGGTCGCCACCGCGCGGCAGCGCGCCGCGGCGGCGTTCGGCGACGGCGGGGTCTTCCTCGAGCGCTTCGTCGACGGTCCCCGCCACGTCGAGGTGCAGGTGCTCGCCGACGCCCACGGCGGCGCGATCCATCTCGGCGAGCGCGAGTGCAGCGTGCAGCGGCGCCACCAGAAGGTCATCGAGGAGAGCCCGTCGTGCGCCCTCGACGACGCGCTTCGCGAGCGGATGACGGCGGCGGCGCTGCGCGCCGCGGCGGCGATCGGATACCGCAACGCCGGCACCGTCGAGTTCCTCGTCGACGCCGCCGGCGACTTCCACTTCCTCGAGATGAACACCCGGCTCCAGGTCGAGCACCCCGTCACCGAGATGCGCACCGGCATCGACATCGTGCGCCTCCAGCTGCGCATCGCCGCCGGCGAGCCGCTGGGGCTCACCCAGGACGGCGTGCGCTTCGCCGGCCACGCGATCGAGATGCGCGTCTACGCCGAGGACCCGTATCGCATGTTCCCCAGCCCGGGGACGATCACGGCGTGGCGCGAGCCATCCGGGCCGGGGATCCGCGTCGACGCCGGGGTGGTCGAGGGCAGCGTCGTCAGCCACCTGTACGACCCGCTGCTCGCCAAGCTCATCGTCCATGCCCCCACCCGTGACCAGGCGCTCGAGCGCGCCCTCGAGGCGGTCGACGGCTTCACCGTCGAGGGGGTGCGCACCAACCTCCCCCTCCACCGTCACATCCTCACCTCGGCGCCGTTCCGCGGAGGCGACTACACCACCGCCCTGCTCGAGGTCATCGGCCCGGTGCCGCGCCCGGTGCCGGCGGGCTGACCGCCACCACCAGGAGATTCGAACCGTGGAGCTGAGCTGCGTCCTCTACGAGACCGGGGACGGCGTCGCCACCGTCACCCTGAACCGCCCGGAGCGGCGCAACGCGCTGAGCACCCAGCTGCTCCGCGAGCTGCTCACCGCGCTCGGGGCGGCGAAGGACGACCCCGAGGTGCGGGTGGTGATCCTCACCGGGGCGGGCGACAAGGCCTTCTGCGCCGGCGCCGACCTCGGCGGCATCGCCGCCGGCGCCGGCCCGATCGAGCTCCACGAGGAGCGGCGCCACTTCGTCGAGGTGTTCCGGCTCATCACCCGGCTCGGCAAGCCGGTGATCGGCTGCATCAACGGCCACGCCCTCGCCGGCGGGTTCGGCCTGGCGCTGACCTGCGACCTGCTGGTCGCCGCCGACACCGCCACCTTCGGCACCCCGGAGATCAACGTCGGGCTCTGGCCGATGATGATCATGGCCATCATCGGCCGCAACCTCCCCCGCAAGCGCGCCATGGAGCTCTACATGACCGGCGAGCGCATCGACGCGCCGACGGCGCTGAGCTGGGGGCTGGTGAACCGTGTCGTGCCCCTCGCCGAGGTGCGCCAGGCCGCCTGGGAGCTGGCGCGCGGGCTCACCGAGAAGAGCCCGCTGCTCATGCGACTGGGACGTGACGCCTTCTTCGCCATCGAGGACCTCGACTTCGACAGTGCCCTCAACGTCCTCCACTCCCAGCTCACGGTGCTCACCCTCAGCGAGGACGCCGCCGAGGGCACCCGCGCCTTCCTCGAGAAGCGGGCGCCGAGGTTCACCGGGCGCTGAGCCACCTACCATGGCGTCTTTCCCCCACGGAGGAGCCCGATGACCGAGGTCAAGGCGGAGCTGGTCGGCAACCTGTGGAAGATCGTCACCGAGGTCGGCCAGGAGGTCGAGGAGGACGACACGCTGATGATCCTCGAGTCGATGAAGATGGAGATCCCGGTGACCACCCCGGTGTCGGGCACGATCCGGGAGATCCTGGTCAAGGAGGGCGAGGTCGTCCAGGAGGGGCAGACCGTCGCCATCGTGGAGTAGCACGATGAGGGGGATGGCCATCCCCACCCGCCGCTATCGGGGCGTCAGCGCCGAGCAGCGCCACCACGAGCGGCGCGAGCGCCTCCTCGACGCGGGGCTCGACCTGCTCGGCACCGAGGGGTGGGCGAGGACCACGGTGACCGCGGTCTGCGCCCGGGCCCGGCTCACCGAGCGCTACTTCTACCAGAGCTTCCCCAGCCGCGAGCACCTGCTGGTGGCGGTCTTCGACCGCATCGCCGGGGAGGCCGCCGAGGTCGTGCTCGCCGCCGTGGCCGGCGCCCCGTACGACGCCCGCGCCCGCGCCCGCGCGGCGATCGCCGCCTACGTCGAGCTCGTCACCGACGACCCCCGCAAGGGCCGGATCACCCTGCTCGAGGCCCTGGGGTGCGAGGCCCTCGAGACCCGCCGGCGGCAGACGCTGCACACCTTCGCCCAGCTCGTCGCCGTCCAGGCGCGGTCCTTCTACGGCCCCGCGGTCGCGAGCCGCCGGGACGTCGAGCTCACCGCCCACTTCCTCGTCGGCGGCCTCGCCGAGCTGCTCATCGCCTGGCTCCAGGGAGGCCTCGAGATCTCCCGCGACCAGCTCGTCGACCACTGCGCCGCCCTCTTCGTCGCCGCGGCGCAGATCCCCGGCGGATAGGCCGCCGAGGCGGCGCCGCGGGGGTACGCTGGCGTCGTGCTCCCCGACCTCCACGAGATCCGCACCGCCGACAACGTCGGCATCGGCTACGACCCGGCGGGCATCGGCAGCCGCTTCCTCGCCTTCGGGGTCGACACCCTGGTCCAGGGGGTGGTGGTGATCGCCGCGCTGGTGGTGGCGCTCGCCCTCGCCCCCGCCGGCATCGCCGGGACGCTCGCCATCGCCCTCTTTCTGCTCGTCCCGCTGCTCGTCAGCGTCGGCTACTTCGCCGTCGCCGAGGCGCTGACCGCGGGCCGCACTCCGGGCAAGCGCGCCCTGGGGCTGCGGGTCATCCGGCTCGACGGCGGCGCCCCGGGGCTGCGCGAGGCGCTGGTGCGGAACATCGTGCGGATCATCGATCTCGCGCTCGGCATCGGCGTCGTGGTGATGTTCTTCGACCGCCGCTCGCGCCGCCTCGGCGACCTCGCCGCGGGCACGGTGGTGGTGCGCGAGCACCGCGCCCCCACCGCGGCCGCACCGCCGGGGCTGCCGCCGCCGATCCTGCGGACCCCGGACGCCGGCCCGGCGATCGACGGGGTGGAGCACCTCGGCAACGCCGAGTGGGGCGCGCTGCGGACCTTCCTCTCCCGCCCCGGGATGGCTCCCGACCAGCGCGCCCGGCTCGCCGCGGTGATCGCCGAGCGCCTCTGCGAGCGGCTCGGGCTCGCCCCCGGCGCCCCCGAGCGGCAGTGGCCGCCGGAGCTGCTCCTCGAGCGGCTCTACCTCCAGCTCCTCCCCCGGATGGCGCCGGCGCCACCCGGCCACGGGATGCCGGTGTGACCCCCGAGCAGTTCGCCGCCCGCCGCCAGGCGGGGTGGGCGGAGCTCGAGAGCCACCTCGCCCAGGCCCGGCGGGGAGCGCTCCGCTCGGTGCCCGCCGCCGACCTGCAGCGCTTCGGGGTGCTCTACCGGCACGCCGCCAGCGACCTCGCCATCGCCCGCCGCGACTTCGCCGGCCAGCCGGTGACCGAGTACCTCAACGGTCTCTGTGGCCGTGCGCACCCACTCATCTATCGCGGCCGGCCGGTGCGCCCGTCGGCGCTGCCCCGCTTCTACGCGTCGGGGCTCCCCCGCGCGGTGCGCGCCGCCGGCCCGTACGTCGCCGCCAGCCTGGCGCTCAGCGTCGCCGGGGTGCTCGCCGGCTGGCTGTCGGTGCGGCTGCGCCCGGACCTCGCCGCCACCCTCATCCCCGACTCGCTCTTCGACCGGATGGCGCGCGGCGAGGTGAGCGGCGGCATCGGCGACGCCCCGGTCGCGGCCTCGCTGATCATCGGCAACAACGTCAAGGTGGCGCTGCTCTGCTTCTGCGGCGGCGTCCTGCTCGGCATCCCGACGGCGCTGACCCTGCTCGCCAACGGCTGGGTGCTCGGCACCCTCGCCTCGTCGATCCACCGCGACGGCATCGACTACCGCTTCTGGGCGTACATCGTCCCCCACGGGGTCATCGAGCTCAGCGTCATCGTGCTCGCCGGCGCCACCGGGCTGATGCTCGGCGACGCCATCCTCCGCCCCGGGCTGCTCAGCCGCGGCGACGCGCTGATCGCGGTCGCGCTCCGCGCCGTCGTCCTCTGTGTGGGCGTCGCCTCGCTGCTCGTCGTCGCCGGGCTGCTCGAGGGATTCGTCTCGCCGAGCGACCTCCCCACCCCCGCCAAGTACGCGATCGGTGCCGGGAGCGGGGTGCTCCTCTACTCCTGGCTTCTGCTCGGCGGACGCACCCGGCGCGCCGCTGCGCCCCGCCTCCAGCTCGACGCGGGCGGCTGACCGGCGCGCGGACACCGCCGCGTACACTGGAGAACGTATGGAGGTGGTCCGCATCACCCCGCGCGGGTACTGCCACGGGGTCGTCGAGGCCATCCGGATGGCCAAGAAGGTCGGCGCTCAGAACGCCGGCGAGCCGGTGGCGATGCTCGGCTACCTCGTCCACAACGAGCACGTCACCCGCGAGCTCGAGGAGCACGGGGTGCGGCTCGTCGACTCCGACGACCGGGTCGCGGGCCTCGAGCACATCGACTCGGGAACGGTGATCTTCACCGCCCACGGGGTCTCCCCCGCCGTCGTCGACGGGGCTCGGGCGCGCGGGCTGCGCATCGTCGACGCCACCTGCAGCGACGTCACCCGCACCCACGACCTGGTGCGCCGGCTGCTCGAGGACGGCAACGAGATCGTCTACATCGGCAAGCGCGGCCATCCCGAGCCCGAGGGGGTGGTGGGGATCGACCCGGCGCGCATCCAGCTCGTGGAGCGTGTCGAGGAGGTGGACGGCCTCGACTACCCGCCCGGGACGCGGCTCGCGGTGACCTGCCAGACGACGCTGTCGATGTGGGACACCAAGGCGATCATCGACCGGCTCGTCGAGCGCTACTCCGACATCGAGGTCCACAACGAGATCTGCCTCGCCACCCAGGAGCGGCAGGAGGCGGCGGTGCGCGCCGCCGCCGACCTCGACTGCGTCGTGGTGGTGGGGAGCACCCGGAGCAGCAACAGCCGCCGCCTCGTCCAGGTCGTCGAGGAGCGCGCCGGGCGCCGCGCCCACCTCGTCGACACCGCCGCCGACCTCGACCCCGCGTGGTTCCGCGGGGTGCGCCGGGTCGGGGTGACCGCGGGGGCGTCGACGCCCACCCAGATCACCCGGGCGGTGATCGCCGCCCTCGAGGCGCTGCCCGACGAGGAGTAGGGCCACGAACACCCGTGCCCCCTGCTCGGACCCTGCGGCTACACTGCAGCACGACCGGCGGTCGCGCCGGCGGCTCGAGGAGGTGGACGTGTGAGCACGTTCGGCACCCCGCCCGACGACCCGCAGCAGTCCACCCCCGCCCCGGCGGAGCAGCCGGAGCCGGCGGCGCCGCAGCCCGAGGCGCCGGTCGGAGCAGGCACCCTCTCCCCCGACGGCCAGTGGATCTGGGACGGCTACCGCTGGACGCCCAACCCGGCGGCTCCATCCCCGCCCCCCGGCTACGTGGCGCCCTCCGGGTACGGGCCGCCCGGCTACGGTCCGCCGGTGACGGGACCCGCCCCCGGGCTCGCCTACGCCGGGTTCGGCATCCGCCTGGT
This sequence comes from Chloroflexota bacterium, assembly GCA_005889515.1. Lineage (GTDB taxonomy): Bacteria > Chloroflexota > Dormibacteria > Aeolococcales > Aeolococcaceae > CF-96. The sequence goes on from VBHE01000032.1 coordinate 6,148, forward strand.
CGCCTACCTGATCGACTCGGCGATCCTCTTCGCGGTGATCTTCGCGCTCGCCGCGGCGACCGGCGGCTTGTTCAAGACCGACCCGGACACCGGCCTGACGACGATCAACGGCGCCGCCCAGGGGCTCGCCCTGGTGATCAGCATCGGATACCTGGTCGGCTTCTGGGGCGCCCGCAGCCAGACCCCGGGGATGATGGCGCTGGGCCTGCGCATCGTCCGCGCCCAGACCGGGGCGCCGCTCGACTTCGGCGTCGCGGCCATCCGCTACGTCGGCTACATCATCTCCTCGCTCCCCTTCGGCATCGGCCTGATCTGGGCGGCGTTCGACCCGCGCAAGCAGGGGTGGCACGACAAGATCGCGGGCACCCTCGTGGTCCGCCCGGTGGCGCCGTGACCTCCGCCGGCACCCCGCCCGAGGATCCCCTGCAGCCCGCGCCGGCGCAGCCCCAGCCGCAGCCGGCGCCGGTCGGGACCGGCACCCTCTCCCCCGACGGACACTGGCTCTGGGACGGGACCCGCTGGATCCCCGCACCGCCACCGCCCGCGCCGGTGCCGCCACCCGGATACCCGCCGCCGCCGCAGTACGGATACCCGCCGTCGGCGTACCCGCCGTCGGCGGACGCGCCGCCGGGATACGGCGCCGCCCAGGGCCAGCTCGCCCCGGCGATCGGCCCCGCCCCGGGCGTCGCCTACGCCGGCTTCGTCGCCCGCGCCGGCGCCGCGATCCTCGACGGCCTCGTCTTCGTCGTCCCCTTCATCACCTTCATCACCGTGATCGCCGCCTATGCGAACCAGGACGGCGGAAGCAACAGCGCCGGGGTCGCCGTCGGGGTCATCGGGCTCGTCACCACCTGCCTCGCCGGGCTCGCCTACTCGATCGTGCTTCCCGCGCACGGTGGCACCTGGGGGATGCGCGCCCTCCACCTCCGCGTCGCCCGCGCGGACAACGGCGCCAACATCGGCATGGCGCTCTCCTTCGGCCGCTGGCTCGTCTACATCGGGATCGGCGCGGTCGGCTTCGGGTGGCTCGACGTCCTCTGGGTGATCTGGGACGAGCGCAGGCAGTCGCTCCACGACAAGGCGGTCGGCACCCTGGTGGTGCGCCCGATCGTCAACTAGCCCCTACAGCCGCGCCCGGCGCTTGAGCTCGAGGTAGCGGGGCTGAGGGTGCGCGCGTCGGCGTCGAGGGTGTCGACGCCGCTGCGCCGCAGCACCCGCAGCGACGCCTCGCGGTCGGCCAGCAGCCCGCCGGCGACGGCGCGCGCATAGGACTCGGCGGGCTCCCGGGGCCAGAGCCGGGCGGCGTCGTCGAGGGCCGGGTCGCGCACGGTGATCACCAGCGGCAGGTGGCGGCGGCGGAGCCGTGCGCACTGGCGGAGCAGCGCCGCGCCCTGGTCGGTGTCGAGGACGTCGGTGAAGATCGCGAGCAGCGCCCGCCGCCGCTGCCAGCGGCTGAGGTAGGCGAGCGCCTCGTCGTAGTCGGCCTCGATGAGCCCGGCGCGCAGCGGCTGCAGCGCGTCGAGGACGGCGCGCATCTGGCCGCGCCCGGCGCGCGGGCTGAGCGCGACGGTGACCCGGTCGTCGAAGGCGAGCAGGCCGGCGCGGTCACCGCTGCGCAGCGCGACGTGGACGAGGAGCAGGGCGGCGTTGATGGCGTGGTCGAGCTTGGTGAGCTCGCCGGCGCCCACCCCCATCAGCCGTCCG
>VBHE01000033.1 GCA_005889515.1 Chloroflexota bacterium
CCGCCACCGGAGGCCACTGGAAGCGGCCCCGAAGCAGGGCCGGTCCGTGATCACCGCAGCAGACACCCGCAGATCACGCGACGCGAACCAGCGCGACCACCGCGCGCCCCAACCCCTCCCCCTTGCCGAGCCAGGGGGACCACAACGCGCAGCGAGGTGCTCAGAGCCTCCGTGCACGCCCCACAGAACAGACCGCTACCGCACCCACGGAAATGCCGCGAGCTCTCCCCACTCCTCCGGGTCCATGCTCTGCCACACCCAGAACGACGCCCCGACCGCGCCCCGGCTCCGCGCCACCGCCATGAAGCGCTCGAGCTCCGCGGCGCTCGGCTGGTCGATGCGGCCGGCGACGTCGCCGAAGCTGAAGGCCTGGCCGATGAGGTGCACCGGGCGCATCCGCGCCAGCCGGCTGATCGCCTCGGCGGCGGCGGCGCCGGGGTCACGGCACTCCCAGTAGATCATCGGCGCGTAGGCGTCGATGTACGGGGCCATCGCGGCGAAGGGGTAGGCGCTCATCCAGTGGTCCGTCGGCGGGTAGACGGTGGCGATGAGCGGCCGGCCGGCGCGCGCCTGGCGGACCAGGCTGAGGTACAGCGCGGCGCGGCGCGCCGAGAGCGCCACCCCCTCGGTCGAGGTCTCGATGTCCGCGGAGAAGCCGTCGACGCGGTCCCCGCCGGGCGCACGCCAGTCGAGCACCGCCTTCGACCACGCCGCGTCGGCGACCGGGTCGTACAGATGCGGGAATCCCCATGCGATCACCGAGAGCCCGCGCCGGTGGGCGCGGGGCACGAGCGCGGCGAGCTCGTCGTCGCCGTAGAAGCCGTCCTGGGAGTCGGCGACCCGGACCCAGATCTGGGTCAGCCCGGTGGCGGCTGCGCGGTCGACGATCGCCTCGGGCTCGCCTGCCTCGGTCCTCCGGTACTGCCACACCCACAGGCCCTTTCCCGTCGCCGCGGTGAGCGGAGCGGCGGGCGCGGTGGCCGGCGCGGGCGGGGGCAGGGCCGACTCGGGGACGAGCACCGCCGGATGCCAGGGCGGCACGTACGGCGGCGGTGGGGCCGGGGGAGGCGGGCAGCCGCGGAGGGTGAGCCCCGTGCCCTGCGGTGAGGCCGGAGGCGCCTGCGTCGGCGGCGGGGGCGCCGGCGTGGTCGCGGGGACGACCGGCAGCACGGCGGTCGGGGGCGGCGGCGCGGGCGTCTCGGTGGCGGCGGGCGCGGGCGCGGGCGGCAGTGGGATCACCGCCGAGGCCTGCAGAGCCGTGGTCGCGCGCTGATGCGCCACGGCAAGCACACCGCCAGGCACGGCCAGGGCGGCGAGGGCACCGAGGATCAGGATTCGCGCGCGCGGGGTACGGCTTCTGTGGGACACGTGGCTGGCTCTGGATGGACTGCGCGGCGACGCAGGGGTCTGGAGAACCGTACACGACCTCGGCGCTCAGCGCACGTCCGATCGCACGGCGCTGGCAGACTGTCCCGATGACCGATTTCATGGATCTCGACCGCCCGCTCGACGCCGCCGGCTTCGACGCGGCCTACGAGGGCACCCCGCCGTGGGAGATCGGACGTCCCCAGCCCGCTCTCGTCGAGCTCGTCGACGCCGGGCTGGTGACCGGCCCGGTGCTCGACGTCGGCTGCGGCACCGGCGAGCTCGCCCTGCTCGTGGCCTCGAGAGGATCGGACGCGACCGGTGTCGACACGTCGCCCCGGGCCATCGGCATCGCCCGCCAGAAGGCCGCCGAGCGCGGGATCGCCACCGTCCGGTTCGAGGTCGGTGACGCCCTCGACCTCGCCTTCGCCGACGCCGCCTTCGAGACCGTGCTCGACAGCGGGGTGTTCCACGTCTTCGACGACGAGCAGCGCGCCCGCTTCGTCGAGTCGATCCGCCGGGTGCTCGCGCCCGGCGGCAGCTATCACCTGCTGGTGTTCAGCGACGCCCAGCCCGGGGACTGGGGACCACGGCGCGTACGCCGCGACGAGCTCGATTCCGCCTTCGCCGACGGCTGGGAGGTGCGCACCGTCGAGCGCGCGACCTTCCAGACCAACGTTCTCGACGGCATCGCGCAGGCCTGGAGGGCCACGCTCATCCGCCGCGACTGAGGCGTCAGTGGCCGATGTGGAGAGTGGGGACCAGGACGAGCCAGTAGGTCGCGAATCCCATCGTGACCGCGAGGACGTGCAGGGTCAGCTTCTTCAGCTGTGCGTGGGTCATGCCGACCACGCTACCGCCCGGCCGGGCCCGGCGACTCCCCGCCGGGGTCGCAGCCCGGTGACGGCCGGGTGACCTGCGGTGGCACGGATCTCCGACCGAACGTCATCGGTCGGCCGCCGTTACGCTTTCTGTCATGCGGCCACACACGGCGACTCTCGACACCACACTCCGCGACGTCACCAGCGCGACGCAGCTGCTCGAGTCGCTCGGCCAGCCCGGGCTGGCCAGCCGCCTCCCGGAGTCGCTGGACGTCGATGACCTCCTCGCCCTCGCCGATCACGAGGCGGCGCGGCGCCGCCATCCCACGCTCGGACGGGAGCACGTCGTCCTGGCCGCGGCGCGAGTCTGCGATGACACCGCGCTCTACGGAGAGATCTCCGCGGGCCTTCCCGAGGGCACGCCGCGGCGGGGCCTGCTCGGCTGGAGGCCGCGGTCGCGGGGCCGTTCCCGGCCCCGCGGCGACGGTCCTCAGTGACCGAGGAACTGGTTGGACACCTGGATCACGGCGGGGCCGAGGAGGACGATGAACAGGGCGGGGAAGATGCACCCCACCATCGGGAAGAGCATCTTCAGTGGCGCCTTCGCGCCCATCTCCTCGGCGCGCTGCCGGCGGCGGCGGCGCATCTCCTCGGACTGGATGCGGAGCACCTGGGCGATGCCGACGCCGAGCTGCTCGGACTGGATCACCGCCTGGATGAAGTTGTTCAGCTCCTCGACCTTGTTGCGACGCGCCATGTCGTCGAGGGCCTCGAGGCGGGGACGGCCGAGCCGGGTCTCGTTCAGGACCTGGGTGAACTCCAGGGCGAGCGCGTTGTGGTACTTCTCGGTGACCCTGTTGATCGCGGCGTCGAAGCCGAGACCGGCCTCCACGCTGATGGTCAGCAGGTCGAGCGCGTTGGGAAGCGCGATCCGGATCTCCTTCTGGCGCGCCTTCACCTTGCGGTCGATCCAGATCGAGGGGATCAGGTAGCCGAGCACACCGCCGCCGGCGGGGCCGAGGATGGTCATCGACCCGGTCAGGCCCATGAGGTTGGCGAGCCCGAAGCCCGCCGCGGTGAGCACCAGCAGCGAGATCAGCTGCAGGGTGAGCAGGCTTCCCGGGGTGAGGTTGAGGGGCCGGCCGGCGAGGTTGATCTTGTCCTGCAGCGCCTGAGTCCGGTTGGCCGGCGTGCGCGAGGTGATGAAGTTGCCCATGCGGTCGAGGATCGGCCGCAGGAAGCGCTCGCCGAAGGGGAGCGCGAGCTCCATCTCCGAGAGGGTGAGCTCATGGTCGCCGAACTGGGCGAGGCGGGTCTCGAGGAGGTCCGTCTGCGGACGGCTCATCCCCTGGAAGACCAGGAAGACACCGAAGGCGACGGCCAGAGCGAGGGCGATGCTGACGATGCTCGTGGACACGGGATCAGACCTCGATCTTGACGATCTTCTGGATCAGCGCGAAGCCGACCGCCATCGAGAATCCGCCGATGGCCAGCATGACGATGCCCAGCGTCTGGTGGAACATCGGGTTGAAGTAGTCGGGGGAGATGACCGTCAGCATCCCCGCCAGGGCGATGGGAAGCGCGGTGATGATCCAGCCCGAGGCGCGCGCCTGCGCGGTCAGGCTGCGGATCTCGCCCTTGATGCGCACCCGCTCGCGGATGGTGTGGGCGATGGTGTCGAGGATCTCGGCGAGGTTGCCGCCGACCACGCGGTGGATCTGCACCGCCGTCACCATGAGGTCGAAGTCCTCGGAGACGTTGCGCTTCACCATGTGGTTGAGGGCGTCGTCGACGCTGATGCCGAGGGCCATCTCACGGGTGGCGCGGCTGAACTCGTCGGCGATCGGTGGGCTCGCCGTCTTGCTCACCGTCGAGACCGCCTGGGCGAAGGAGTAGCCGGCCTTGAGCGCGTTGCTCAGCAGGATGATGGTGTCGCCCAGCTGCTTGTCGAAGGCCCGCTTGCGGCGCGCCTGGAGGAATCGGAGGACGAAGCCGCTGATGAACCAGGTGGCGACCGGGCAGGGGAGGAAGGCGAGCGGGGTGCTGAAGCGCAGCGCGGCCAGCAGGCCGATGAGAACGCCGGCGCCGACGACGCCGAGCACCCACTCCGACGACTTCAGCTTGAGGTCGGCGCGTGCCAGGTCCTCGGTCAGCTTGCCGGTCTTCGAGGAGCGCGCCATCAGGGTGTTCAGCGAGTCGGTCATCCGGTCGAGGAGCTCGCGCGGGGTGAGCGGCTTCTTCTCCCGGGCCTCGCCGGGCTCGTTCAGGTCGGCGTAGCGCTCGAGACGGCGGGTGATGTCATCGACCTCGCCGCGCCCCGAGGCGAGGCCGAAGACGACCAGCATCACCGCCAGCCCCGCGATGACCGACAGCAGGAGGGAGCCGACGCTGAATCCGCCGAAGCTAGGCAGGTCCGCCGGCAGCGAGAGGGCGATCATGAATTGCCTCCCACCACCGCCGGGCGGAGCGGGGTGAAGATCGATGGGTCGATGGCCTCACCGGCGGCCTGGAGCTGCTCCAGGCAGCGGGGGATGGTGCCGGTGGGTGTGAGGTAGCCGAGGACGCGCCCATCCTCGTCGACCCCGGTCTGACGGAAGTGGAAGATGTCCTGCACCTCGACGCGTTCGCCGTCGAAGCCCAGGACCTCAGTGATGTTCACGATCTTGCGGCTGCCGTCGCGCAGCCGCATCTGATGGACGATGAGGTTGATCGCCGATGCGATCTGCTCGCGGATCGCCCTCGAGGGCAGCTCGGCGCCTGCCATCAGCACCATGGTCTCGAGACGGGCGAGCACGTCGCTCGGGGTGTTGGCGTGCACCGTGGTGAGCGAGCCGTCGTGGCCGGTGTTCATCGCCTGGAGCATGTCCAGCGCCTCGCCACCGCGACACTCGCCGACGACGATGCGATCGGGCCGCATTCGCAGGCTGTTGATGACCAGCTCGCGGATGTGCACCGCGCCGCGGCCCTCGACATTGGGAGGCCGGGTCTCGAGGGTGACCACGTGCTCCTGGCGGAGCTGGAGCTCGGCCGCGTCCTCGATGGTGACGATGCGCTCGTCGTCGGGGATGAACGAGCTGAGGATGTTCAGCGTGGTCGTCTTTCCGGAGCCGGTGCCGCCGCTCACCACCACGTTCATGCGGCCGGCGACGCAGGCGCGGACGAACTCCATCATGTCCGCGGTGGTCGTGCCGAACTTCACCAGGTCCTCGACCTGGAGCGGGTCCTTGGAGAACTTTCGGATGGTGATCGTCGGGCCCTTGAGCGCGAGCGGCGGGATGATGACGTTGACGCGCGAGCCGTCCTTGAGGCGGGCGTCGACCATCGGCGAGGACTCGTCGACGCGGCGGCCGATGCTGCTGACGATGCGGTCGATCACCTGCATCAGCTGCTCGTTGCTCTCGAAGGTCACCGGGCTGCGGGTGATCTTGCCGCGCTGCTCGACGAAGATGTGCTTCGGCCCGTTGACCATCACCTCGGTGATGTCCGGGTCGGCGAGCAGGCCCTCGAGCGGTCCGAGACCGAGCACGTCGTTGGTGAGCGCCTCGACCAGCCGCTGCTTGTCCTGGCGGGTGAGCGAGAGCGACTGCTCCGCCGCAATCTCGCTGACGAGCTCGCCGAGCTTCGCCACCACCGCTTCGTGCGACGAGTTCACCTCGTCGAGCATCTCCTCGACGAGGCGCTGGTGGATGAGGGCGCGCAGCGTCTGGTACTGCGCCTGGATCGCCGACGGACGGCCGAGCGCCGCGCGCTGCATCCCGGTGCGGGCGAGCAGGGCGGAGCGACCACCGGTGGGATCGGGGGCGGGGGGCGCGACCGGAGCCGCGGGGCGCGGCGGGGCGGCCGGCGTGGGACGCGGGAGCGTCGAGGCCGGGGGGCCGGGAGGCGCGGGCGTGGCGCCCTCCTGCTGCTGCCGCTGGACGCGATCGAGGAGAGACATCGCCGTCAGCCCTTGAAGCCGAAGAGGCGGTTGCGCTTGCGGTCACCGGCGCCGGCGGCCACCGCGGTCGCGGACTGCGTCTCGAGCGGGACCAGCTGGCTGACCAGCTCGCGGATGCTGCGGCTGATCTCGGCCTCCGGGTTGGCGGAGACGAAGGGCGCGCCGCGGTTCACCGAGGTGCTCACCGCCTTGGGATCGTGGCTGATCTGCAGGGCGATGGGGAAGCGGAGGTTGTTCTCGACCGCCTCCTTGTTGAACTCGGAGTGCGCATCGGAGCGGTTGAGCGTGAGCAGGATCCGGTCGGGCTCGACGTTCAGCGACTCGAGCACCTTCAGGGTGAGCTTGGTGTCCTTGATCGCCGGGATGTTCAGCGCGGTGACCACGATCACCCGGGTCGCCAGCTCGATCGCCTCGAGGTTCAGCTCGGCGAGGTGCGAGGCGGTGTCGACGACGATGAAGTCGTAGGTGCGCTGCAGCTCCTGCATGATGGTGCGCAGGTGGTCGGCGGTCACCAGGTCGGCGAGCTCGGGGCTGATCGGCGCGAGCAGCACCTGGACCCCCTCGGGACCGTTGGCGAGCACGTCCTGGATGAACTCGGGATCGCTGCTCGCGGCAGTGTCGGCGAGGTCGGTGATGCTGCGCGAGTGATCGAGGTTGAGGAGCAGAGGTCGACCAGGGCGACGCGGGCGCCGGTCTCCATGGCGAGGGCGATGGCGAGGTTGGACGAGATGATCGACTTGCCGACGCCGCCCTTGCCGGAGAAGACGAGGAACACCTCGCCGCGACGAACCTGCTGAGCGGCGCCGCTGTCGGCGGTCGGAACACTCGAGGCGACCGCCTTGGCCAGGAACGTGCCCTTCTTCTGCTCCAGCTGGTGGACCCGGCGGATCGAGGCGATCAGCTCATCGCCGCTGAAGGGCTTGATCAGGAACTCGCGCGCTCCCGCCTGCATGGCGCGGCGGATGTAGTCGCGCTCGCCCTGGACGGACATGATGATGACCGGCGAGCCGGGCACCTCCGTGGCCAGGATCTCGGTGGCCTGGATGCCATCGAGCTGCGGCATGTTGACGTCCATGAGGATGATGTCCGGCTGGAGCCGGCGCGCCTCCTCGATGGCACGGCGTCCGTCCGCGGCCGTCCCGCAGACCTCGATATCGTCCTCGAAGCTCAGCAGCTTCTGGAGGTTCTCGAGCGTCGAGGGAATGTCGTCGACGATGAGGATGCGGATCATCTGTTCAGCTCACCCCTGGGGGCGTGGGAGGCCCGCGATCGGCGGGATCGTGGGGTTGTGACCGCGGGCTCCCATGCTACCCCTGGCTCCTACTTGCCCGGGAACAGGGCGTTGAAGGTCTGCGGTGTCACCGGCGCATCCTTCTTGGCGGGGACGTTGGGATCGGCGTCGTCCAGGTAGCCGGTGCCCTTGTCCTTCGTGCCACGGAGCACGTAGGAGAGGATGTGCGGCCCGCCGGTCTGGCCCTGGAGATCGGTCTTCGTGGCGATCAGGTAGGACATCTCCTCGGCCTGGGCGCGGGGAAGGTCGACGATGAAGACGGTGGAGGCACCCGCGGCGCCGCCGGCGGTGGAGTAGGTGCCGACCTTGAGTACGCGCACGTCCTGGAAGGAGTACCGCACCGAGCCCTGGCCGCTGTCGATGATCATGTCGATGTGATCCTCGGGCTGGATCCAGCCGCCGACGCTGACGATGTCCGGCGACGGCTTGTTCGCGGTGCCGCCGCCACCGTCGGCGGGAATGGCCAACGCCACGTCACCCTTGGGGATGTCGAGCGGCTGCACGGTGAGCGCCGCGGACTTGGCGCTGTTCGCATCGGCGACGAGCAGGTTCGAGGTGAGCGGGGTGTTCTTGGTGATCCCGACCGCCAGGAACTTGTTGAGGAGACTGGCGCCGTCGGGGCTGTAGCCCGCGGGCACCTGGTTCTGCGCGTATTGGACGATGCTGATCTCGCCCTGGGTGATCTGCGAGCCCTGAAGCAGATCCTGGTTGGCGACGGCGACGGGGATGGTCCCGGCGCTGCTCGCGGAATTGTTGCTCCCGCTGTGGGAGACGTAGAGACTGAGTCCGAACGCGACCAGCGCGATCACCACGCCGACGAGCACGATGACTCGGTTGTTTCGCTGCTTGACCTCGGTGGCCACGCTAGTTGGTTCCTCCTTCCCGGAGACGGGCCAGAGGCGTCAGCCCTGACCATGACGCCGGCACTCGTGATGACATCGGCCTTTGCCCAGGCGATGGGCGCCGGCGCCGAAGATCGTGATGTTGCCCGTGTCCACGGGCTCCCTGACAGACAAGCCGACCAGAGGAAAAGGGGAGCCGCGAACCGCGGCCCCCCTTTCTCGTCCTACCCAGTACGGGTTACTGGTTCAGACCGTTGCTGATGTTCGAGAAGACGTTGTTGACCTGCTTCCCGACCACCTGGAGGATGACGATGACGACGACGGCGATGAGGACGAGGATGAGGGCATACTCGACCATGCCCTGGCCCTCCTCGCGCTCGGTGACCTTGGCCTTGGCGCTCTCGACGAGCTCCTGGAGACGAAGGTAAAGGCTGCTCAGCACGTGGGTTGGCCTCCTGTGGAGAGTGATGCGGCCCCTGGATCAGAGGTCCGCCCGGTCGACCCGCTGGGGTCGTTCGGGAGTATCCCGGCCCACCCTTCCCGGTCCGGTGGCCGTCCCGAATCGCCCTGGTAACGGGCAGTGACGGCTCCCTTGACGGCGCTCTTGCGGGCACCCTGAGCCCGCCGCGGGAATCGCGCCGATAATGCGAGCGTGGACCACGCTCACCACGCCCACGGCGACGGGCACGCACACGGCAGGGTCGCCACCGGGCGGCTCCGCGCCGGCGTGGCCGTGGTGTTCCTCCTCTTCGCCGCGGAGTCGGTCGCGGGCCTGCTCGCAGGCTCGCTGGCGCTGCTCGGCGACGCCGTCCACCTCGCCACCGACGCCGGCACCCTGGCTCTCGCCTGGTACGCGACCGCGGCGGCGCGCCGGCGTCCCACCCCGCGGCGGAGCTTCGGCTTCCACCGCACCGGCATCCTCGTCGCCACCCTCAACGGCGCCGCGCTCGCCGCGGTCGCCGGCCTCCTCGCCGCCGCGGCGATCGGCCGGCTCGAGCACCCCAGCGAGGTCTCGGGGCTTCCCGTCCTCGTCGTCGGCGGCCTCGCGCTCGTCGCCAACAGCGCGCTCGGCGCCTACCTCCTCGGCGCCGGTGACGAGCTCAGCGTCCGAAGCGCCGCGCTCCACGTCGCCGGGGACGCGCTCGCCTCGGCCGGGGTCGTCGTCGCCGGGATCCTCCTGCTCACCACCGGCTGGCGGTTCGCGGACCCGGCGGTCTCCCTGGGCATCGCCGCCCTCATCGCCGCCGCCGCCGCCACCGTGCTCCACGAGGCGGTGCACATCCTCTCCGAGGGAACCCCGCGCGACATCGACGCCGACGAGGTGCGCCGGGTGATGCTCGCCGCCCCCGGGGTCGAGACCGTCCACGACCTCCACATCTGGTCGCTCGACCGCAACCACCGGATGCTCAGCGCCCACGTCGGGGTGGGGGACCGGCCTCTCACCGAGGTGACCGCCCTCCTGCGGGTGGTCGAGAGCACCCTCTGCAGCCACTTCGCCATCGAGCACGTCACCCTGCAGCCCGAGTGCCCGAGCTGCGAGGCCGATCCCGCCGTCTGCGACCCCGAGGGCCACCACGCCCGCCTCCACACCGGCGGGCGGCCGGGTGGCAGGGCGTCTAGAGGTTGAACGTCACCTTCGCCTCGGTGCCCCGGCCCAGCTGCGAGCGGATCTCCATATGCCCCTTCTCGAGGTCGGCGCGCTCGCGCATGGAGATGAGCCCGAGGTTGCGGGTGCGACCGAGCCGGGCCTCGGTGGCGGCGACGTCGAAGCCCTCGCCGTCGTCCTTGACGATGGCGACCACCCGGCGCGGCTGCAGGGTGAGGGTGACCTCGACCGTCCGGGCGCGAGCGTGCTTGCGCACGTTGGTCAGCGCCTCCTGGACGATCCGGAAGACCACCGCCTCGTAGTTCGAGGGGAGCCGCCGCTCCTCGCCGACGAGGTGGAAGCGGGCGGCGATCGCGGTCTTCTCGCCGAACTCGCGGACGAACTTGCGGAGGGTCGGCACCAGCCCGAGGTCGTCGAGGGTCATGGGGCGGAGGTCGAAGATCAGCCGCCGGGTCTCCTCGAGGGCGTCGCGGACCCCGGCCTTGAAGTCGGCGAGCTCGCGAACCACGAGCCGGGGGTCGCGGACCAGCAACCGCTCGAGGACCTCGGCCTGGAGGACGAGGTTGGCGAGCATCTGCGCCGGCCCGTCGTGCATGTCGCGGGCGATGCGCATCCGCTCCTCCTCGATGATCTGAAAGACCTGCCGCGACGCGCTCCGGAACCGAGCGGCCCCGTCGGCCGGGCTGGTCGCCTCGAGGTCGGCGAGCTGGTCGAGCATGCCGAGGACGCCACGGAGCTCCTCGAGCCGGCTGTTGACGCCGCCCAGCCTCGAGCCGAGCTGGGCGAGCCGCTCCTCGACGACCGCGAGCTCGGCGCGCTGGTCGGAGGCGAAGCGGAAGGCGTTCTCGATGTCGTCGGGCTCGAGGCGGGCGATGTTGTTGAGGACGTGACGGCGGATGACCCCCGCCTCCTCGAGGCGCTCGCGGATCTGGGTGCGCTCCCGCTCGGCCTCCGCGATGCCGCGCTCGCAGTGGACGGCGACCGCTCCCAGGTCGGCGATGAGCTGGCCGATCAAGTAGCGGGCATTGCCCAGAGGCGAGGGGCCGACCGGCTCGTCGGCCTGCGCGGTCAACGCAGGAGAGACCTTCATGCTCGTCGAAGCAGGGTCACAAGCGAATGACGCGCCGAGGGGCGCACGCGACGCTGCTCATACACTCTAGCGCATGGCTCTCGCCTCGACGCACGTTCCCGGCCCGGTGACGGTCGACACGGTTCTCCGGCTCCCCCTCCAGGCCCGAGTCCGGCATCCACTGTACTGGAGGTGGATCCGGTTCCTCATCTTCGGCCGCGCCGTCCCTGCGGTGCTCTTCGCCGAGATGGGCTGGCTGCAGGTGGGTCATCTCCAGCAGGCCCACGGAGTGCTCCAGGCGCTGCCCCGCCTCCTCTACCTGTTCTTCTGCTGCATCCCGGTCGGCCTCTACCTGACCCGGCCGATGCCGGTCAGCCGCGATGGGCGCCTGGTCGCCCGAGCCGCGGCCTTCGGGGGCACGTGCATGCAGCTGGTGATCGGCGCCTTCGTACCCCTCCACCGTCTCCTCTTCGCACCCCCCGACTCGCTGATCTTCGTCGCGAGCCTGCTCTCGATCGCGGCCTTCGCCTTCGCCCTGTACGCCATGAGCTACCTCCGCCGCAGCCTGAGCATCATCCCCGAGGCGCGGCGGCTGGTGACGGGCGGACCGTACCGGATCGTACGCCACCCCCTCTACCTCGCGGAGGTCACCGCGGCGCTGTCGCTGGTGCTCGCCGCCCCCTACCTGACCCCGTCGCTGTCCCTCGTGGTCTTCATCCTCCTCCAGGGGACCCGCGCCCGCTTCGAGGAGCGGCTGCTCGGCGAGACCTTCCCCGAGTACGCCGGCTACCGGCGGCGCACCAACGCGTTGATCCCGTTTGTCTGGTAGAGACGCCGGGAAGGCGCCTCGCGGGCGGGCGAGGGCGCTGAGCACCCCCGGAGGTCTCCTGCTCGCCGCCGCCCTGCTGATCGCGGCGCTCCCGGTCACCGGCCCGATCCGCGATCCGGACTTCTGGTGGCACCTGCGCACCGGGCAGCTCATCCTCGACCGCCACGCCCTTCTCGGCACCGACCCGTACACCTACACCGCCATGGGTCACGTGTGGGTGATGCACGAGTGGCTCACCGAGGTCCTCTTCGCACTCCTCCACAGCGCCGGTGGGCTCGCCCTCATCGTCGTCGTGCTGACCGTGGTCACCTGGCTCGGCCTCGTGTTCCTGGTCCAGCGAGCCCGGCTGTCGCGGCCGAACAACGCCACCGTCGCCCTCGGCCTGCTCCTCGCGACGGTCGCCGGCTACCCCATCTGGGGGCCGCGCGCCCAGATGGTCACCTTCGCGCTCACCAGCCTGGTGCTGCTCCTCGTCGAGCGCCACCTCCGCCGGGGCGGGCGGCTGATCTGGGCCCTCGTGCCCCTCTTCCTGGTGTGGAGCAACCTCCACTCCGGCTTCATCATCGGCGCCGCCTTCATCGTCCTGATCCTCGCCGCGGAGTGGATCGCCGGGCGCCTCGGCATCCCCGGGGCGGCGCCCCGGGCCCGGGTGCGCGAGCTCGTCTGGGTGGCCGCCGCCTGCCTCGCGGTGGTGGTGATCAACCCCAACGGCCCGGGGATCTACCTCTATCCGTTCCAGACCCAGGGCTCGGCCGCCCAGCAGGCGCTGATCCTCGAGTGGCAGTCCCCCGACTTCCACATCGGCCAGCTGCTGCCGTTCGGGCTGATGCTCCTGAGCCTCGCGGTGATGGTGGCGACCAACCGCCGGCTCACCCCCCGCGACGCGGTGCTCGCGCTCGCGACCACGGCGCTGTCGCTGCAGTCGGTGCGCCACGTCGCCCTCTTCATCGCGGCCTGCACCCCGCTCTGGATCCAGCAGGCGGAGATGACCCGGGTCCGGTACGCGACCTGGCGGCTCACCCGCCCCCGCCGCGGCCGGCGCTGGACCGCGCCCCCGGCGCGCCTGATGGCGCTCACCTCGGTGCCGGTGCTGCTGGCTCTGAGCCTGTTCCCCGCCTCCCGGCTCGCCGCGGCGGCCGCCACCAGGGAGGACTCCTCCTACTACGCGAAGTTCTTCCCGGTGTGCGCCGCCCAGTGGCTGAAGGACGCCCCCGGAGGGCTCCACATCTTCAACCAGTACGGCGAGGGGGGCTACCTCGCCTCCGAGCTCGGGAGCAGCCGGGGCGACAAGGTCTTCATCTTCGGCGACGCGGCGCTGATGGGCGATCCCCTCCTCCTCGAGGCGGGCGCGGTCGAGTCCGTGGACCCGGGGTGGGAGACGACGCTCCACAACTCCGGGACCGACCTCGTCCTCTTCGACCGGAGCACCGCCCTCGACAACGCGCTGCTCGCCAGCCCACACTGGATCCGGGTGTACCGCGACGCGCTGAGCGACGCTTTCGTTCCCGCGACCACGACGGGCGAGGCCCTGAAGTCGAAGCTCCCGCCGCAGCCGGTGTTCCCGGCCTCCAGCTCCTGCTCGGAGCACCCGAGCGCGACCGCGCAGGCCGGCTGATGTCCCCTGAGCTGCTGACCCGCACCGGCGCGACCACTCCCTCCGCCGCCGGTGAGCGCACCGCCCGGGGCCGCTGGAGCGCCGGCCGCTGGTGGCTCGCGGCGGCGATCCTGCTCAGCCTGGTGGTCACCGTTCGCGACCTCGGCGACGCCGACGCCTACTGGCGGCTCGCCCTGGGACGGCTGATCACCGGCCACGGCCTTCCCGGGACCGAGCCCTTCAGCTTCCAGGCGGCGGCCCACCCCTGGGTCGCCCAGGGCTGGCTCACCGACGTGCTGATCTCGCGCCTCTGGGCGCTCGCCGGGGCCGGGCTCACCATGCTCGCCTTCGGGATCGCCGGCAGCAGCGCCGTGCTCGCCGCCGCCCTCGCCGTGCCCCAGCGGGCGGCGGTGCCCGCGCTCGCCCGAGCTGCGGCGGTCGTCGCCGGCGCGGTGGTGCGCAGCCAGACCCTCGGGGTCCTCGGCCTCGCCCTGTGCCTGCTGCTGCTGAGCCGCTGGCGCGAGGGCTCGACCCGGGCCGTGTGGCTGCTCGCGCCGCTGATGCTGCTCTGGGCCAACCTCGACGCCGGCTTCGTGATCGGCCTCGTCGCGGTCACCCTGACCGGCCTCGCCGTGGCCCTCCACCGCCGGTTCGTCCCGGGCTCGGAGCCCGGCGCACGGCTGCGCCCGCTGGGGCTGGCGCTGCTCCTCGCCACCGCCGCAACCCTCGCCACCCCCGCAGGGATCCACCTCTACGGCTCGCTCGGCGAGAACCTCGCCGGCGCCGGGCTGGGGATCAGCGGCTGGCAGTCGCCCGCCTTCCACACCTGGCCGATGCGGCTGGTCGAGCTCGAGGCGCTGACCCTGGTGGTGCTCTGGACGGCGGCGGGCAGGCTCGACCCGGTCGACGCCGCGCTCGGTCTCGCCGCCCTCGTCGCCACCCTCTACGCGCAGGGCACCGCGGCCGCCTTCACGATCGTCGCCCTCCCCCAGATCGCCCGCTACGGCACCCTCGCTGCCGCCCGCTACGGCCCCCGCGTCGTGCTCCCGGCGGTCGCTCTCGCACTGATCGCCGCCGCGGTCGCCGCGGTCGTTGCCCCCCGGCTGAACCCCTCCCACACCGCCGGGGTGGAGGCCGCGACCGAGCCCGTCGCCGCCGCCGGCTATGTCGCCGCCCACCTCGCCGGCGACCGGCTGTACAGCGCGGTCGAGTGGGGTGGCTACCTCGCCGAGCGCTTCCCCGACGGCCGGGTGGTCGACGCCTATGGTCCGCCCGCCGCGATCGGCCAGGCGGCCCAGCAGCGCTACCTCGACGTCCACGATCTCCGCGCGGACTGGCGCACGGTGCTGCGCGAGGACGGCGTCACCCATGCGGTGCTGCCCCAGGGATCCCGGGAGGTCGCCGCCCTCGAGGAGGTCGGCTGGCACAGCCTCTGCCACGACGCCGCCGCGGGCGCGGTGGTGATCGCCGCCGGGCCGATGCCCGCTCCCGACGCCCCGATCCCCGACGCGACCGCCGCCCCGGCCTGCTGACCGGAGCCGCTTAAACGGGAAGCGCCCACCCGCAGGGGGCGGATGGGCGCTCGGGGGGTCAGACGGTCAGCCGCCCCACCAGGACCAGGAGCTCCACGACGGAGACCTTGCGGCTCCGCCCCAGCCGCCCCGGCTCGGCGTGGACCAGCCCGACCAGCCGAAGCCGGTCGAGGAGGTGGTCATCCGCGAGGAGGTGGTGCCCCGGCTCGGGGTGACGAACCCGGCCTTCTTCGCCTGCCCCGGCGGGATGCCGCCGTGGCCGGCCGAGACCGAGCCCTGCTGGTTGCCCTGGGTGCTCTGGCCGCCCCACCAGGGCTGCTGCGCGGCGGCGGGCTGCTGCGCGGCCGGCGGCGGCGCGGAGGTCACCGGCGCCGGGGCCGGCTTCGCCTTCTTCACCTTGGCCGGCTGGGGGGCGGGCTGCGGCGCGGCGGCCACGGGGGCGGGCGCCGCCGCGGGCGGCGGGGCCACGACCGCGGGTGGCGCGGCGGGAACGGCGGCGGCGACGACGGGGGCCGGCGCGGGCTGGGCCGGCTGCGCCGACCCCTTGTGCGCCTGCAGGCTCTGGGCCGCGAGCGGCGGCGGCAGCGCGGGGGCCGCCGGGAGCACGATCGGCGCGGGGACGAGCGGGGCGGTGAACCCGACGCTCGGCGCGCTCTTCGCCTGGGGCACCATCGCGCTGTAGTGGACGAGGGAGACGTCGGGCCCCCGGGTGGAGAACACGATCCCCCCGGTCACCCCTCCCGCGATGATCGCTGCACCTCCGGCGGCCGCGAGCCGCCGCTGGCGGGCACGCTCAGCCAGGCGTGCGGGATCGGTGGGCACGCGCTGTGCAGAGGTCATGGGCGAAACGCCTCCCCTGTTCCCGGGCCGTGGCCGAGCACGACCCATCACCATTGCCGGCCTCCCGCCAGGGCGCGGCGTCCTTCCGTCCTGGGATGCTACCTCCCGGTCGGGCCGGTGACAACTCCGAGGCGGGGCCGCGTGGTCCGCAGCGCGGCGCTCAGAGGCGGCGGAAGCGGAGGAGGACGAGGTCGAGGAGCATCCGCGAGGCATCGCGCAGCGGGTGGACCCGGGAGGCCTCGACGTGGCGCCAGCGCACCGGGACCTCGGCGATCCGCCAGCCGTGGCGGCGAGCGCGGACCAGCACCTCGGCGTCGAAGCCGAAGCGCGGGGTCTGCAGCGGCCCGAAGCAGGCCTCGGCAGCGGTCGCGGTGAAGACCTTGAAGCCGCACTGGCTGTCGCGGATCCCGGGGAGCACCAGGATCCGCAGGAGCACGTTATAGGTCTTGCCCATGAGCTCGCGGCGTACGTCCTGGTGGACCTCGATCTGGGCGTCGCCGGCCCTGGACGCGATCGCCACCTGGCAGTCGCCGTCCAGGTGGGCGCGGAGCCGGGGGAGCTCCTCCAGGGGCGTGCTCAGGTCGGCGTCGCTGAAGGCGCGATGCTCGCCGCCGGCGGCGAGCATTCCCGCCCGGGTGGCCGCGCCCTTCCCCTGGTTGCGCTCGAGGCGGAGCAGCCGCAGCTGAGGCCAGCCCTCGGTGGCACGCTCGACCGCCGCCGCGGTGCCGTCGCTGCTGCCGTCGTCGACGACGATCAGCTCGTACTCCTCGCCCGAGGCGTCGAGGTGCTCGCGCATGCGGACCAGGCTCGGGGGGAGGCGATCCGCCTCGTTGTAGGCGGGGACCACGAGGCTGAGCACGGCTAGCCCTTCCGTCGCCGAGCCGCGGCCGCTGCCGCCTCGCGCCGCTCGAGCCACCAGAACAGGGGGAGCACCGCCTGGCGTCGCAGCCGCCAGGGCTGGAGCGCGAGCCGCCAGGCCCACTCCATCCCCGCCCGGCGCACCGCCCCCGGGGCGCGGGGCACCCGCCCGGCGAGGAAGTCGAGGGCGCCGCCGACCCCCATCCCCACGCCGGCGCCGGTGCCGGCGAGGTGGGACGCGAGGAAGGTCTCCTGCCGTCCCGCCCCGTACGCCGCGAAGACGGCGTCGGGCGCCGCAGCGCGCAGCCGCTCGGCGGTCGCCGCGCCGGGATCGCCGGCGTCGGCGGCCACGACCCGAAGCCCGGGGTGGCGGCGCTCGAGCTCGGCCGCGGCGAGCGCGGCGACCCCGGGGGCGCCGCCGACGAGGGCGAGGCGCTGGCCCCGCGGGGCGGCGCGCTCCGCGTAGCTCTCGAGCAGGTCGGCGCCGGCGACGCGGCCGGCGCCCGGCTGGCCGCGGCGGCGCAGCGCGAGCACCACGCCGATGCCGTCCGGCACCACCAGCCCGGCGGCCTCGATGATCGCGCCCAGCGCGGGATCGCGGCGGGCGCGCATCACGATCTCGGGGTTGAGGGTGACGACGTGGAGAGGGGCGCCGGGGCGCGGTGTGCACGCCGCGTCCACCACCGCGTCGAGCGCCGACTCCATGTCGACCACGTCGACGCCCACACCGAGGACCCGTACCCGCGGAGTCGCCACCGCGGTGGCCGGGGCCGGCGGGGCGCTCAGCGCTTGGTGTACTGCGGGGCCTTTCGGGCCCGCTTGAGGCCGTACTTCTTGCGCTCCTTCTCCCGTGGGTCACGGGTGAGGAGGCCGGCCCGTTTCAGCGGCTCGCGGAGGTTCTCGTCGGCCACGCAGAGGGCGCGAGCGATGCCGTGGCACACCGCCCCGGCCTGGCCGGAGACCCCGCCGCCCTGCACCTTGATGCTGGCGACGAAGCGCCCGATGGTGTCGGTGACCCGCAGCGGCTGGGTGACGATCGTCTCCAGGTCGCGGCGCCCGAAGTACTCGCTCGGCGGCTTGCCGTTGATCACCAGGACGCCGTCGCCGGGGACCAGCCGGACGCGGGCAACCGCGTTCTTGCGCCGCCCGGTGCCGTTGTAATAGTGCTCACTACTCTGTGGCACGGATGATCTCCCCGAGCTCGCCGAAGGTGATCGGCTGCGGCTGCTGCGCCTCGTGCCGGTGCTGCGCGCCCGCGTAGACGCGCAGCCGTCTCAGCTGGTCGGCACCGAGGGTGTTGTGCTGGAGCATCCCGCGCACCGCGTGGGCGATGGGGTAGGTGGGGTGCTTCTCGATGGTCTGCTCGAAGGTCCGCACGCGCCGGCCGCCCGGATACCCCGAGTAGCGGTCGTACGTCTTCTGGCTGCGCTTGCGACCGGTCACCACGACGTCGCG